>CAZDUM010000019.1:14491-15877 GCA_964508645.1 uncultured Oscillospiraceae bacterium
CTTTCTGCCGCGCCTGCGCCATCTCCAGTATGGCACGCGCCAGTGGATGCTCGCTGGGCGCCTCCAGCGTGGCCGCCGTCCGCAGGAGCTCCTCCTCCGTACAGCCATCCGCCGGCAGGATATCCGTCACGCGCGGCTTTCCCTCCGTGACCGTGCCCGTCTTGTCCAGCACCACGGTCCGCACGCGGCCCGCGCCCTCCAGCGAGGACGCCGTCTTGAAGAGGATGCCGTGGCGGGCGGCCAGTCCGCTGCCCACCATGATGGCGACCGGCGTGGCCAGACCCAGCGCGCAAGGGCAGCTGATGACCAGGACGCTGATGGCGCGGGCCAGCGCGAAGCCGAAGCCCTCCCCGGCGAGGAGCCAGCCGCAGCAGGTGATGAGCGCGATGAGCATGACCGCGGGCACGAAGATGGCGGAGACCCGATCCGCGATCTTGGCGATGGGCGCCTTGGTGGCGGAGGCCTCCTCGACCATGTGGATGATCTGGCTGAGCGTGGTGTCCTCGCCCACGCGCGTCGCCCGGCAGATGAGAAAGCCGCTGGCGTTGATGGTCGCACCGCTGACCGCGCTGCCGGGTTCCTTGTCCACCGGCACGCTCTCGCCCGTCAGGGCGGACTCGTCCACGGCGCTCTGTCCCTCCGTGACGACGCCGTCCACCGGAATCCGCTCGCCGGGCCGCACGACAAAGAGGTCGCCGGGCCGCACGTCGGCGGCCGGGATCACGGTCTCGACCAGCGTTTCACCCGCCGCCGATTCACGCACACCCGCGCCGTCCGGCACAGGTCCGGCGGCTCCAACGCCTGCCGCCGCACCAGCCTCCACCGGGGGCCGCAAGACGGTCGCCGTCTCCGGCGCCAGATCCATCAGGGCCCGGATGGCGTCGGTGGTCTTGCCCTTGCTGCGCGCCTCCAGCGTCTTGCCGACGGTGATGAGCGTCAGGATGGTGGCCGCCGATTCGAAGTAAAACTCGTTCATGTAGGCGTGTGCAGCCTCCATCCCGTCCTCCGCCGCCAGGCACATGGCAAAGAGGGCCCAAAGGCTGTAGCCGAAGGCCGCGCCGGCACCTATGGCCACCAGCGTATCCATGTTGGGTGCCCTGTGCAGGAGACCGCGCAGGCCGCTGATGAAGAACTGGCGGTTCACGACCATGATGAGCAGGGTCATCAACATCTGGTAGAGGCCGTTCACCAGCGGATTGTGCAGGAAGGCCGGTACCGGCCAGCCCCACATGTGATGTCCCATGCTGACATACATCAGCGGCACGAGCAGGCAGATGCTGATGATGAGCCTGCGCAGCAGCTTCGGCGTCTCCGTATCCGTCAGCATGGCGCGCTCGCGCGCGTAAGCCTCCTGGGGTTTCGCGTCCGGGGAACCGGAGGCCGCCG
>CAZDUM010000019.1:15977-18956 GCA_964508645.1 uncultured Oscillospiraceae bacterium
GAAATTTTACTGGGAAATCTCGAAAACCGGTGCGAGGAAATTTTGCCGGAAAATCCAGAAAAACGGTGCGAAAAAAATTTTGCCGGGAAATTCCGAAACCCCCGCTGCGGGGATTTTACCGGACCTCGCTCTGTTCCTCGTCCTGCGCTTCGCCCTCTGTCTCGGTCTGCGCCTCGCCTTGGGCCTCATCCGGTGCCTCGCCCGTCAGCGCCTCCTCGTAAAAGTCATAGACATCCTGCATGAAGACCTCGTCCCGCTCCGAGGTGCGCGCGCGGTCGACATCGGCATACCACGCATCGGAGACGTCCTCAGGCATGTTCGACCCGTAGATCCTTTCCTGCTCCATGTATTCGGCCCTTAGCTCCGCCGCATAGTCCAGCGCGTCCTGGGAAAAGAACAGGTTGCTGTGCCCGTTCCGCCCGGCCTCGCTGCAGGTGACGAAGCGCACCTTGGGGCTTTCGATCTCCTCCCGGTGCGCGATGATGGAGGCGCCGTCATACGAGACGGTCCCGTCCCGCGTGCCGTGGATCACCATGACGGGCACCTGGCTCTCCTCGATGGCCTCGGCCGCCGAGATGTTGGACGCCCCGCCAAAGAGAATCTTCTGGTACAACCATATGTACGGGGTTTCGAGCCATGTGAGCTGCGGCCCGATGTTGTCCTCGCACCATTCCCGTATCATCTCCATGGGGCTGTTGTAGGCGGACACGCTCACCGCCGCCGTGATGGCATGGTCGTAGCCGAGGATGGCGCAGACGGCGTAGCCGCCCCAGCTGTGCCCGTAGAGGAGGACGGGTAGATCCTCGTATGCCTCCTGCCGCTCCAGCCAGGTCAGGGCGGCATCCAGGTCGATGACCGACTGGGAGAGGCCGCGCACCCCCTTCCCCTCGCTGTCGTAGCAGCCGGTGTTGTCGTAGGCGAATACCTTGAAGCCCTTGTGCACGAAGTAGACGATGTCGGCCAGGTAGTCATCGGCCCCGCTGCCGAGCCCGTGGGAGAGGACCACGATGGCCTCCGCCTCCTCCGGCCCGTAGAGATACCCCTGGAGCGTGTTCTCATCCGAAGGGAACGTGATCTCCTGTCGGGGACAGTCCTCGGCCACATCCTCATAGGTCAGGTAGATGGTATCCACCGGCCTCTCTACGCGGCCGAACATCTGCCCGTATGTCTGTGCGATGCTGCGGATGCTGAAAACGGAGACCCCCAGCAGCACCAGAACGAGCAGCACCACCAGGACCTTCTTCCAATGGCTCCGCTTCTTCTTCCGGCCGCGGACATATTGAATATCCTCCGAAAAGAGGTACTGCATGTGCGTGTCTTTTTTGCGCCGGCTCATGTGGCTACCCCCTTCAGGATTGTTTCAGTCTGTCGTATCGCAGCAGGAAGGGCCGCAGGATCTCCATGATGTCCCGGCACCTGCCCTCCGTCACCTCGATATTGAGCGGTAAAAGGGGTTCGTGCAGGGATTTTCGCAAAAGACACCACCCCGACAATGCCGGCGCCGTGCGGCGAAAGGCCAGGCGAACGCCCTCGTAGTTCGGTTCCACCACCGTGACGCGCAGGTCCGTTTCGTCTGCGGGCTGCGCATAGGCGCCCGTGCGCACCCACGCCTCCAGGTCCGTCAGCACCTGGTCGCCGTAGGCGGCGTACTCCGCCGTCTGGATGGGCAGGCGGTACTCGACCGCCTCGCTCGGGCTCTCCAGCGCGGAGAGGACGCTGCTGATCCTGTCGCCGGCCAGCTTCATCTGCGCGGTCTTGATGACGATCCGGACCGCCAGGTAGGCGCCGTCGTCCAGGAAATAGTTCTCGCGGTAGGCCGCGTGTCCGGATGTCTCGATGGCCAGCTCGCAGTCGGTGCCGGCCGCGTTCAGCTCGATGGCCTTGTTGATGACGTTTCTGTATCCGCGCCGGAACCGCAGGTGCTTCAGGCCGAGGCACTGCTCCAGGTAGACGGTCAGCTGGTCGCTGGTGATGCTGTCCGTGACGACGGTGGTGCCGGGATGCTCCCTGGCGATGAGGGCCGCCGCCATGGCCACGATGGCGTTGCGGCTGATGTCACGGCCCTGCTCGTCCACGGCGGCGGCCCGGTCCACGTCCGTATCGAAGATCAGGCCGAGGTCCGCGCCGGCATGCCGCACCGCCTCGCAGAGGGCGGCCATGGCCTCGCGGTTCTCCGGGTTGGGGGCGTGATGCGGGAAACGGCCGTCCGGCTCCAGGTAGAGGCTGCCCGTGATATCCGCGCCGAGCGGCTCTAAGACCTTCGTGGCGAAGAAACCGCCGGCGCCGTTCCCGGCGTCCACCACGATGTGCAGCCCGGCGAGCGGCGTCTGCGGCGTGCGCGGGTGGGACACCCCGTCGATGATCTTTTGCCGGAGATAGGCGGCGTAGGTGTCGATGAGGTCGCGCGGCACAGGCTCCTTGAGGTCGCGCACGGAGGCCAGGGGGAGTTCGCGCATGATGTCGTCCGAGCAGGCATAGTCGATCAGGCGGCTGATGTCGGCCTGGTCCAGCCCGCCTTCGCGCCCGAAATATTTGAAGCCGTTGCGGTTGAACGGCAGGTGGCTGGCCGTCACCATGATGGCGCCGTCGCAGCGGTAGGCCGGAAAGACGGTGGACATGAACATGGCGGGTGTCGAGGCCATGCCGCAGTCGTAGACGCGCACGCCCAGGCTGGCCAGCGTCTCTATGGCGGCGCTCTTGAGTTCGTCCGCCGTCAGCCTGCTGTCCGTCCCCACCGCGACCGTCAGGGCCTCGGGGGTCTTCTCGGTCTTTTCCAGCAGCCAGAGGACGAAGGCGCGCGTCAGGCGAAACGTCTCCTCCCTGCCCAGATTGACCTTCTCGCCGGGCACGCCCTCCATGGCGATGCCGCGGATATCGCTGCCGTTTTGCAATTTCGCGTACTTGCGCTCCATAGTCCTCACTCCTCCGCCCGTCGGCTGCCTTCATTGTATCATCATACATGGCCTTGCGCCAGTCCCC
>CAZDUM010000019.1:19056-20710 GCA_964508645.1 uncultured Oscillospiraceae bacterium
CGCGCCGGCGGCCAGGGCGAACAGTTCATCCTCGCCGGGCATCACGATGATCGTGCCGAGGTGGCCGCTGTAGCCTTTGATCATATCCACCAGCATCGCGGAGTGGGCGGCGCCTCCCGTCAGGATGATGGCGTCCACCCTGCCCCGGAGCGGGACGGTCATGGCGGCGATGGATTTTGCGATCTGGTAGGCCATGGCTTCGTAGATGAGGCGCGCGTGCTCGTCTCCCGCCTCGATCATGGCCTCGACCTGCCGGCAGTCGGTCACGCCCAGGTAGGAATACAGACCGCCGCGGCCGCAGATGAGCTTTTGCAGTTCATCCTCCGTGTACCTGCCGGAGAAACAGAGCTTCGTCCAGCTGGTCAGCTGCACACCGCCGGTGCGTTCCGGCGACATGGGCCCTTCATCGTAGGAATCGTCGTCGATGATGCGGCCGCCCTCGTGCGCGCTGACGGTGATCCCGCCGCCCATGTGGCAGACGATGAGGCGCAGGTCCTCGTAGGCGCGTCCGATGGAGCGGGCGTAGTTGATGGCCTGCGCCCGGCTGTTGAGGACATGGCAGTTGCCATAGCGCTCGATGTCGGCGATGCCGGAGACCCTGGCCACCGGTAGCAGGTCGCAGCCGCGGGTCGAATCGTAGATAAACGATGGGATGCCGAGGGGCTCGGCCAGCGCGTAGGCGAGCCAGGCACCCATGTTGGAGGCGTGCTGCACGTTCTCCGGGCGCATCATGGCGGCGGCGAGCGCGGGTGTGACGCGGTAGCCGCCGCTCTGCAGGTCCGGCAGCTGGCCGCCGCGGCCCACCACGGCCAGCAGCTGGGTGCGGTCATAGCCCATATCGCCTAATTGCGATTCGATGAGGGCCTGCCTGTAGGGGAGCTGCGCTTCCATGGTCGCAAAGGCCGCGAGGGTCTCGGGGTCGTGGTCCACCGTGCGAGTCCAGACGACGGACAGGGGTGGCGTGTACGCAGGACTGGGTGAATGATCGGATGGGGCAGATGGGGTGGATGTCGCGGCGCCGGTCACCGCAGGCGAAGCGCAGGTTGAACCGTGGGTCGGGGCGCAGACTGCACCGAAGGCCGGGACAGCGGTCTGTGCAGCGGGATCAGCGGTCTGGGTAGGGGCCGCGCCGCCGAAATGCATGCCCGAGGGGCCGACCCGTGCGGGTGCGGAGCTGGCCGGGCGCGACGCGGGGGCATCGCTATGCAGGGGCGGCGCGGCGGGTTGGGCGGGAGCCGCATCGGTGGGGACGGTGCCAATGCCGTCCGGGCGCGTGACCACATCGCTGCTATCGTCGATGCCGATGCGGAACAAGCCCATCTTCGTACTGGTGGAACCGGGGTTGATGGCCAATATATCCGTCTTTTCTTTTACCATATCCATTTTATCGTCACTCTTTTCCTGTCGGTCTCAGGCGGCTGACACGGTCCGAAGCCCGTACCCGCCGCGCCCTTCATTATAGACCCGGGCGCGGCTGGTTGCAAGATAACCCCGGCGGAGAGATTTCACCATAAGAAAAAGTGAGCCGTCTGCACACACCAGGCGGCTCACGGGTTGGGGTTTTGCCTCAACTTGTGACTTATAGCTAATGTGGGGCAACCGTCATGGTTGGCACCACAGGGAGGTTTGTTTGCAGCAAGCCTCCTTGCGTTTC
>CAZDUM010000020.1:0-3392 GCA_964508645.1 uncultured Oscillospiraceae bacterium
AACTTGGGCGCACTGCCGACAGGTGGTCGGCAACCTCGAAGAAGTGCCCGGTTGTGGCCCCGAAGTGGAGGCAAAACATATCGTCAGCGCGCCCTTGAAATCAAAAGTGGAGGTGCAGGACGACCGCGAGGCACCTTTTGGACACTCTCGCGGCGAAGCGCCTCATGCGGTCTACACCCTCTCGATGCGGATGGCCGCTTTGTGGCCGTTCAGGTCGGCTTCCTGCGCAAGCTGCGGGGCGCCGGCCGCGGTCTTTTTCGCCTCGGCCCCGTCCGCACGTTCGGGGGCGCCGGCCTCGCCGGCCGTCATCTCCAGCGCCTGCGCCAGCGTCTCGCGCATGATGTAGGTGCGATGCACCTCGGCGGCGGATACGACCGCCGCATCGGATGCCACCTGAATCCGGATGTTGTCCATCATATCCAGATCCAGCTGCTTGCGCATCTGCTGCACCTTGGAGATCAGCTCTCTGGCCAGCCCCTCATCCACCAGCGCCGGCGTCAGGGTCGTCTCGAGGATGGCGAATACATTGTCCTCCATGGCCACCGCGAATCCCTCTTTCGCATTGATGCGGATGTCCACATAGTCCCGCAGCACCGTGAAGGGCTCTCCCTCCAGCGTGATCACCGCCTGCCCGTCCGTCTCCAGCGCGGCGGTCAGCGCCGCCGCATCCGCCTCGCTCAAGGCCTGCGAGAAGGCCTTGATGCGCCTGCCCAGGATCGGGCCGACCACCTTGAAGTTCGGCTTCAGCGCAAAATCCATGTATGTGTTGAGATCGCCGGCGAAGACGACCTTTTTCACATTGAGCTCCTCCATGATCAGCGGCGTCAGATCCCCGATCATCTGCTCATAGCGTCCGTCCACCAACACCTCGCTGAGGGGTTGACGCACCTTGATGCGCTCCTTTTCCCGGGCACCGCGTCCCAGCGCCACCAGCTTCCGCACCAGGTCCATCCGCGCCTCGACGGCATCGTCGACCAGGCGCAGGTCAGCCTCGGGAAAGTAGGCCACGTGCACCGTCTCCTCCCCCGTCAGGTTGCAGTAAATCTCGTCGGACAGGAACGGCGCGATGGGCGCGATGAGCCTGGCCACGCCCTCCAGCAGCGTGTAGGTGGTGGCGTAGGCGCTCTGCTTGTCGGCGTCGAGCCCCGGCGCGAAGAAGCGGCGGCGCGCCCGGCGGATATACCAGTTGGAGAGGTCCTCCTCCACGAAATCGGAGATGGCGCGCACGGTCTTCATATGGTCGTACTGATCCATGTAGGCGGTGACGTCGGCCACCAGGCGGTTGTAGCGGCTGAGAATCCAGCGATCCAGCTCCGGCCGCGCGGCATAGGGCACCGCGTCCACGGCGGCCGCCGCGTCGATCCCGTCCTCGTTGGCGTACAGCACGAAGAAGTTGTACACATTCCGCAGGGTCCCGAAGAATTTGCTGACGACGTCGATGAGACCGTCCTCATCGAAGCGCGTCGGCGTCCAGGCCGGCGAGACGGAGAGCAGGTACCAGCGGGTGGCGTCGGCCCCGTACTTGTCGAACAGCTCGAAGGGCGAGACGGTATTGCCCCGCGACTTCGACATCTTCTTGCCGTCCTTGTCCAGGATCAGGTCGTTGACGAGCACATTGCGGTACGGCGCGCGGCCCATGATGAAGGTGGAGATGGCCATGAGGGAGTAGAACCAGCCCCGCGTCTGGTCGATGCCCTCGCAGATGAAGTCCGCCGGGAACAGCTTCGTCTCCACGGCCTCCTTGTTCTCAAAGGGATAGTGCCACTGGGCGAAGGGCATGGCGCCGGAGTCGAACCAGCAGTCCATGACCTCGGGGATCCGCTGCATCGGCTTGCCGCAGTGCGGGCAGCGGATGTGCACGTCGTCCACGTAGGGGCGGTGCAGCTCGATGGTCTCGTCGATCGGCTCGATGCTCTTTTCCACCAGCTCGGCGATGGAGCCGACGCACTCCAAATGGCCGCACTCGCAGCGCCAGATGGGGATGGGCGTGCCCCAGTAGCGCGTGCGGGAGATGGCCCAGTCCTTGACCTCCGCCAGCCAGTTGCCGAAGCGCTTTTCTCCCACGAAAGGCGGGTACCAGTTGACCGTGTTGTTATTCTCGACGAGCTGGTCCTTCAGCTGGCTCATGGCGATGTACCAGGACGGCTTGGCATAGTAGACCAGCGGCGTGCCGCAGCGCCAGCAGTGCGGATAGTTGTGCGTGATCTTTTCCCGGGAAAAGATCTTGCCCTCGGCGGCCAGGTATTTGATGATGTCGACATCCAGCCCGTCCTCCATGACGAAACGGCCGGCCCAGGGCGTCTGCGTGTAGCGTCCCTGCTCGTCCACCGGCTGCAGCATGGGCAGGTCGTACTTCCGGCCGCACTGGTAGTCATCCTCGCCGAAGGCCGGCGCCGTGTGCACGATGCCGGTCCCGTCCTCCACCGACACATACTCCATGCAGGTGACATAGAAGGCTCTCTTGCCGTCCTGCGGACTGACGAAGGGCATCAGCTGCTCGTACTCCACGTATTCCAGCTCCGAACCGAACATCTCCGACAGCACGGCATACCTGCCGGCGCCGAGAACCCTGTCGGCGAGATCTTTTGCGACGTAAAAGATATGCCCTGCCTCCTCGCCCTCCAGCATCTGCGCGCGGATGTAGCGGATGTCGGGTCCCACGGTCAGAGCCGTGTTGGCCGCCAGCGTCCAGGGCGTCGTGGTCCAGGCCAGAAAATACTCGTCGGGGGCGTCCTTGCGGCGGAACTTGCAGGTCAGCGTGTTGACCTTGACCTCCCGGTAGCCCTGCGCCACCTCGTGCGAGGCCAGGCCGGTGCCGCAGCGCGGGCAGTAAGGCAGAATCTTGTGCCCCTCGTAGATGAGACCGGCGTCGAAGAACTGCTTGAGAATCCACCAGCCCGATTCGATGTAGGAATTGTCCAGCGTCACATAGGGGTGGTCCATGTCGGCCAGGTAGCCCATCCGCTCGCTCATCTCCCGCCACATCCCGGTGTAGGTGAAGACGGACTCCTTGCATTTTTCGTTGAAGGCGCGGATGCCGTAGGCCTCGATGTCCTGCTTGCCGCTCATGTGCAGCTGCTTCTCCACCTCGATCTCGACCGGCAGCCCGTGCGTGTCCCAGCCGGCCTTGCGGTTGACCTGATAGCCGCGCATGGTCTTGTAGCGGCAGATGGAATCCTTCAGCGTTCTGGCCATCACGTGGTGGATGCCGGGTTTGCCGTTGGCCGTGGGGGGGCCTTCGTAAAAGATGAAGGGTTCGGCGCCTTCTCTCGCGTCGACGCATTTTTTCAGGAGGTCGACCTCCTTCCAGTGGGCCACCTGCCGGTTCTGGACCTGGGCGACGGGTTCGTCCGATAGCTTCTTGTACATGGTCTTCTCCTTTTACATACGAT
>CAZDUM010000020.1:3492-5520 GCA_964508645.1 uncultured Oscillospiraceae bacterium
GCCGGTCATAGCCTGCGGGCGCGCGGTGCGGTGCGCGCTGCGTGAGTCGTGCGGGGCGCATTTTACGTGCCGCTGCGCTCGCCCCCGGTGCGCTGTGTGCGTGGTATGGCGCGCCCCGCCTCTCCATCCCAGGTATACAAAAATCCCTGGGCCGATCACTCAATCCAGGGACGATTTCATAAAAACCGCGGTACCACCCCAGTTGCAACCTCTAACAAGGCGCCTCTCATAGCGTGGCAGGCTCGGAAGTGATTTTCCCGGCGAGGGTCACCACCGCTCTCTCAGCCTGCGGACCGCCCGCGCGGGGCAGCCACGGAAGCGGCTCTCTGTGAGGTTCTTGGCCTCGGGTACTCGTCTTCGTCAGCGCCTGCAAAACATATGCATCTCGTACCGCCTATTGTAGCGGGTCAGGCCGAGGATGTCAAGCGTTTTTGGCTATACGTACGTCTTGCCGGCGAAGGTGATGAGGGTGCGCGCCAGGACCTCCATAGGGTCCATGTACCAGGCCGAAAGGCCCTCGTCGGCCTTGATGACCGAAAGTTCCGTGCAGGCCAGGATGACGGTTTGGCAGCCCGCACCGCGGTAATCCGCCTCGATGCGCTCCCAGCTCTCGGCATCGCAGGGCAGGCCACTCTTGATCCTGTCATAGATCTGGTGCATCACCTCCCGCTGTATGGCGGCGGGCGGCGTGTACGGTTCGAGACCCCGGCCTTCCAGCGCCTTTTGGTAGAGGCCGGTCCGAACCGTACCGTCGGTGGCCATGACACCGACGCGCGCGCCTGGGCTGCAGGCGCGCGACGCCGCCTCGGCCGTCTCGCGGATCATGTGGAGGATGGGGATGTGGAGCTTGGGTTCGATCATGTCCACGAAGAAGTGCGCGGTGTTGCAGGTGATGGCGATCGCCTGACAACCGGCCTTTTCCAGGAACATGGCATCGTCCAGAAGCTGCTGGTAGGGTGCCTCATACTGCCCGCTCAGGATGGCCGCCGTCCTGTCCGGCATGGAGGCGTCGCTGAGCAGCAGGAGGTTGATGTGATCCTGGTCCTTTTCCGCCTTCGTGTGCATCGTGACCATCTTATAGAACAGCTGAGACGCCATGGGGCCCATGCCGCCCAGAATACCGATGAGTGGTTGCATAGTCGCTCCTTTATCGATTCATTTGATTGATGTTCATCGCCGTGCGCGGGCTCGCACCTCGCACGATCTCCCGCACGAACTACCGAGCGGGGTCGGCCACCTCCACGGACAGGACCGAGAGGACCCCGTCCCGCACACGAAAGCGGATTTCCCAGCGGTCATAGCGCATCCCATAGACCCGCGCCGGATCATCCTGGTAGGCGGGCCGCGGATCCTGCGCCAGTATGCGCACAACCACCGGTGCCGCAGCCGCAAGCCGCGCCGCCAGAGCCGGCGGCATATCCACCCTCACGCGATCAGGCTCCGTGGGAGGCGGCGCGCCCATCGCCGCACGGTCACTGGTCTCAGAGGGCGCCGCGCATGGCGAAACATCCGCCGATGTGGGGTCATGCGGTGCATGCGGCGGCGCACTCACCGGCGCATGCCCATGTCCCATGTGGGGCGACTCCTCCAGCGCTGCGTGCCCATGTCCCACGTGAGGCGATGCTTCTGCCTCCGCACACCCCTGCTCCGCATCGACCGTCAGGCCCGCGCCGGCCGCCGTCTGCCCAGCACATGCCGAGACGGCGTGTGCCAGCGGGTCCCGCGCCAAAGGGTGACTGTCCGAGGCCGGCACATACGGCTTGATATCGAAGACCGGGGTACCGTCCACCATGTCACCGCCGCGAATCTCCAGCACGGGCCTCCCATGCTCGCAACGCACCGCTATGAGCTCCACGCTGGACAGGCCGATGCCGTTCGGGCGGTACGGCGCGCGACTGGCAAACACGCCTATCCGCCGATTGCCTCCCAGCCTCGGTGGCCGCACGGTCAGCGGCACGGACGCCTGCGGGCCTCGGAGTGCCGCATCCTCGGGCAGCTCGTCTCCCTTCGATTGGCTCCGCTCCGACT
>CAZDUM010000020.1:5620-19878 GCA_964508645.1 uncultured Oscillospiraceae bacterium
TCCATGCGGTCATACGGCGGCAGCAGCACGACGCGCGCCGGGATCGGCGCCAGGCCGCTTTGCCTGGGCGCTCCGAACTTTTCCTTCAGCGGACTTTCCACATAGGCGACGGGCCGAATCATCCGCGGCTTTCTCTCACGCATCTGCTCTCTCCTGTGACAATGATCGCTACGGGTGTACCGGCGATGACTTGCAGGCGGCGAAATACGAGGCAGAGCCCCGACTCGCCACCGACCCGATTCGGCGGCCGTCGATTGGACGAGGCGGTCCGCATTCCCTGTCCGGGCTCTGCACGGGGTTCATACTGTCATGCCAACCGACACGGGAGATTTGAAGCCTGCACGAACCTTCACGTGCTCACAGGCGCCGTCTTCCTGCCGGCGGCATCTTCCATGGGAGGCGGGAGGCCGACCGTCCACATCCTCCCGCTGGCATTGTATCCGCTGGCATTGTATCACAGACACCCGCCCGCAGGCAACGGCAAAAATGTGGCGAGCACTGGATGCCAGCGCCGCACATTCCCCTCGCTGCCCTCGCCTCGTTCCAGGCTTCGAATCCTTTTCTGCTGCGGCGGATGCCTCCCTGCAGCGCCACGCCCTGCGGCCTTAATCCGGGTACCGCGCAGCGCACAAGAAAAAACCCGAAATGCTCGTCACACTCCGGGTCTAACATGGTGCGGCCAACGGGACTCGAACCCGTACGCCCTGCGGACACAAGCACCTCAAGCTTGCCTGTCTGCCAGTTCCAGCACAGCCGCTCAATGGACGAATCGCCGCATGCGGTTCCTCGTTTTAACCGATACAAAACTCGACGCATCAGCTCCGTCCGGCAGTTGTCATTGTAATGGACCGGACGCATTTTGTCAATGCCTTTTCAAAATTTCCTGCGCGCATCTTACAGTATTTTACAGCGCCCGATTCTACTGCGCCGCACCGCCACATTTGCTTCCCCCACACAGTGCATCAGGGGCAACCCTCATGTGAAGCCGGCTCACCATTTCACATTGCATCTTGAAATCTTGAAAATTGCATGGCGCGCCTCACGCATCACAGGCCGGCGGTGCGGCCCGTGATGCCCGTGGCGCCCGACACGTCACGTCTATTGCGCCGCGACTACCGATCCATGATGTTCGGCTTGTTCTCCCAGCCCCGCTTCTTCACCTCCTGCATGATGAAGGACATGACATGCTCGGCGTACTTGCCGGGGCCGAAACCGGCGTCATAGCCCAGCTCCTGGGCCAGTTCATGTGAGATGCGCGGTCCGCCGCAGGTGAGGATGACCTTGTCCCGAAGGCCCTCCGCCTCCAGCAGCTCGGCCATCTTCGTCAGGTTCATGATGTGGATATCCTTCTGCGTGACGGTCTGGGAAACCAGGATGGCATCCGCATTGACCTCGCGCGCCTTCGCGATGAGGGACTCGCAGGGCACCTGCGAACCCATGTTGTAGGCGACCACATTCTTGAACCGCTCCAGGCCGAAGTGGCCGTGGAACCCCTTCATCTGAATGATGGCGTCGATGCCCACCGTGTGCGCGTCGGACTCGATGGAGGCGCCGACCACCACGATGTCCCGTCCGATGTTGTCAGCGATCCACTGCCCGCATGCCACGCGGTCGAAGACCTCGCCTTCGACCTTGGGCACCACGATCTTCGTGTAGTCGATGGTGGGAACGGCGTTGCCGTAAATATTGAAGAACGTATATCCCTTGGTCAGCTCGCAGTAGTAGGCGACATTCGGCTCCTCGAGCCCCAGCTTCCTCGCATACTGCTTGGCGCATTCCTCCGCCTCCTCCCCGTACGGCACGGGAAGTGTAAAGGAAATCTGCACCTTGCCGTCGTTGAGGGCGTCACCGTATGGCTTCACCTTCGTCAGATCTACCTGTGTCGTTGCACTGGTCGTCATATCTCCCACCTCCCTATTTGTGGTCCAGGAACAAAGGAATGAACGGGTTGAAGTAATTCTCACCCTTGACGCAGACGCCATCCAGGCCGTGTCCGCCGTCAAACGGCCGTTTCACCCCGCCGAAGATGCCCTTTTCGATGGTCGAGAACAGCCCCTCCTTTTCCACCTCCGCGAGCAGCGCGTCGGCCTTACCCAGGACCTCCTGCGCCCGCCGCTGTACGATGCCGTCCTTCTTGAACTCAACCTCGTCTCCGATGTGGCGGCAGTTGTTGAAGATGTATTTGGCGTTCTCGATGGACAGGTACCGATCCTGCATGAGCGGCGTATGGATGGCTTCGGTCAGCATGCCGGTCAGGAGAATCGACTGGTGCGTCCAGACGGTCACGAGGTTGAACAGGGCATCCTGCAGGTGACCCCGGAAAATGTTACCCGTCATAAATTTCGTGGGTGGCATATATTTCAACCTGGCCTTCGGGAAGATTTCCCGCGCCATCTGCGCCTGCGCCAGCTCGAGCAGGAACCCGTCCTCTGTAGCGGGGTCCATCTCGAAGGCGTGGCCGAGACCCATCTGCTCCTCGGGGATGTTCGCCAGCACCGCAAACTGCTCGTTGATGAACTGGGAGGCCGTCACCGTGTGCGCCGCCTCGATGGCGTCGTCGGTCGTCAGGTAATTGTCCTCGCCGGAGTTGAAGATGATGCCGCAGTAGCCGATGATGACGCGCGACATGTACTGGTCCACCAGCGTGCGCTGCATGTTGATATCTCTGAATAAAATCCCATAGATGGCATCGTTGAGCATGACGTCGAGGCGTTCCAGGGCGCCCATGGCTGCGATCTCCGGCATGCACATGCCGGAGGAGTAGTTGCAGAGGCGGATATACCGGCCGAGCTCCTCGCCGACCTCATCCAACGCCTTGCGCATGATGCGGAAGTTCTCCTGGGTGGCATAGGTGCCGCCAAAACCTTCTGTCGTTGGGCCGTAGGGCACATAGTCGAGGAGGGACTGCGCGGTGGTGCGGATGACAGCGATGATATCCGCGCCCTGCCGGGCCGCCGCCTGAGCCTGGATGACATCCTCGTAGATGTTGCCCGTGGCCACGATGACGTAGATGTACGGCTCGGGGCCTTCGCCGAGCGTAGCCAGGTACTCCTCCCGCTTTGCCTTCTGCGCATCGATGCGGGCGAAGGTCTCCCGGATCGCCGGTTTCAGCGCCTCGGCGGCCTCCTCCTGCGAGCAGGTGGGCAGCTGCATAATGTCCAGTTTGCCGTCGGATACCGCCTCGGCGATGGCCTGCGGGGTCATGCCGGTCTGCACGATGGCATTGCCCATCAGGTAGGCGGCTCCCGTGGGTAGGGCGCCGGCGTCGCGAATATGGTCGACGACGACATTCGGCAGCGGTGTCCCGACCTCATCGACGCCGTCAACGCCCAGGAGCCGCAGGATCGTCCGCTCCGTGGACACGGTCGTGTGCCGGTCGATGAATGTCTGCATGTCGTGCGCGATGTTGGCCGCATGCCGGCGCGCGCTGTCGACGACCTTGGCATCCAAATTCAATTTGCTCTTCATCCTGATATCTCCTTTACCGTTTCTATATAGCTTCTGTTCTCCTCACCGGCGCCCCGTATCGGCCTCACGCCGGCCGTCCGCCGCAAAATCGCTCTCCCAGCAGTCACGGCCGCCGCTACAGATACTTCTGCGCCCCGTCTATGATCTCCCTGTCGATGCCCAGCATCTCGGCGATGTTGAGCGCGTCCCTGGGCACCTGCCGCTGGTTGCGCACGCGGTAGAGCCGGTAGTCCATATGCCTGCCGATGATGTCGATTCGCTCCTTGCGGCTCGCGTAGCGAATCTCCCGGCTGAGCTTGGAAAAATCGACATCGGCCAGGCCCCGCACCTGCAGATTGATGACGCCCTCCGTCTCCGTCACGGTCTCAAAATGCGTCGTCAGCAGGGTGATATAGGGCTTTTCCTTCAGGTAGTCGACCAGGCTGCGCGTCAGGGCGAGGCCCTCGACGGGGTTGGTGCCGCCGGCGATCTCGTCGATGAGCAGGACGGAGCGGTCGGTGCTGTTATCGAGAATTTCCTTCAGCTCCTCCATCTCGCTGCCGAAGCTGGACAGGCCCCGTTCGATGGACTGGCTGTCGCCGATCAGAATCTGCACATAGCCGGAGAGGCCGATGCGCGCCTTGCGGCATGGCACGAAGAAACCATACTGCGTCAGCAGGGCCACCTGGCCGGCGAGCTTCAGGGAGATCGTCTTTCCGCCCATGTTGGCCCCCGTGATGCAGGTCACGCCGTCGTCTAAGGAAAGGCTGACCGGGCAGTAGGATTTGCCGTTCTCCCGGAGGATGTCCTCGACCTGCAGGTTGCGGCCGTCCTCGATCTCGATCCGATGCGCTTCGAGGATCTCCGGTCGCACGCAGTCATGGCGGACGGCGTACTGCGCCTTGGCCAGGGCCAGATCCAGCGCACCGATGCGCGTGCAGTTCTCCGTCAAAACATCGGCCCAGGCGGCGATATCGCGGGACAGGGCTTCGCGGACGCGCTCCTCCTCCTCCTCAATCTGCCCGTTCAGTTCCTCCGTCTCTCGCACGAGGGCATAGACGGCATCCGTAGGGCGCAGGCGGAAGGTGACGGACATGTAGTCCTCCGCGACCTGTTCCAGCGCGGGAATGGAAAGCGCCGTCTCCAATTCCGGGGCGGAGCGGGCAAGCACGATGTCGAATTTCGGCGTCAGCTGAATCCCGTATGTGCGGCGTATCTCCTCGCGTCCGGCCTTTTGCTCACGCCGGATGGCGAGCTCCAGGTCGCGCTTTTTGCGGCGCAGGGCCGCCAGCGTCTCCGAAAATTCATCGTAGATGTAGAAGGTGTTGATGCGGTCGCGGCGCGGGTCCAGGCGGTCGAGGAGGTCCGTCGTATCCCGCAGGACGTAGGCTTCCGGGATGCCGGCGGCTGCGCCGGCAGCGTCGCCGGTCAGCTGCCTGAGACGCCGCATCAAAAGCAGCAGCGACTTGATTTCATAGATCTCCACGACGGAGAGGGTTGAGCGGGCGCTGCGCTCGATGGTGAAGTCCGCGTTCTTGACCTCCAGGAGGAGTTCCCGGATGTCACCGGCCAGCGCGGGGTTTTGCGTGACGAAGCGGACCACGGTCGCCACCCGCTCGAATTCCTCCTCCAGGGCTTCCTCCTCGCCGGGGAAGTAGGGACGCAGTTCCTTCAGTTGGCGACGGCCGAAGGGGGTGCAGAGCTGCAGGCAGGAAAGGACATACTCCAGGCCCGTCTCCCTGCGCGTCTTCGCGTTGGCAAGGCGTCTGTTCCTACCCGTTTGCATGGTTCCTCCTTTCCGGCCGCGTCCGTCCCACCGCTCACACGGTCCTTCGCACATCCAGAAGCGGCATGTCCGGCATGGCCTGCCGAAGGGCGGCGATGAAGGCCTCGCTGTCAAACGCGTAGCCTCCAGGCGACCACGGGTTGACCGTGACGGCCGCCACACGGATGTTCTGCAGGACGACGGTCGTCAGACCCTTCTTGCGGAGCCGCCCCCAGTCCATGGGGCCGATGAAGATCTTCGTCGGGTCGCGCAGCACGAACGTGACCCGTTTCAGCTTCGCCGGACTGATGTCGCAGACGACGCTGTTCGTAAACGCCCCTGGGATATAGACGTATTCGGTCTTCTCGTCGATAGCTTCGTCGATGAACCGGCTGCCGCCGAGGCCCGTCTTGCGTTCGAGCGCTCTGACCCTGCCTTCGCCTATGAGCAGGACCCTGTCCCTCTCCTCCGTTCCTTCCAACATCGTGCGGGCCGGCGAGGCTGGCATCTCCGGCAGGCCGTACAGGGCCACGAGGTGTGCCGTCTCCTCCACCACCCGCTTCATGCTGCGGGACAGGACCGCGCCGGTCGACAGGATGATGGCGTCGGACGTCTCCGGGGAGGCGATGGCCTTGCGGTCGATGGCGCCGTCGATGAGGATCAGTTCGCACCCGTAGTCGAACATCCTGCCGCAGACGCGCTTCGTATCCATGGAGGCGGGCGGTCCCGCGATCTCCACATAGCCGCTGTCGGCGACCCGGCAGATGAGCAGGTCTCCCATCGGGGTGGACCAGTCCGTCCGCTCCAAAATCTCCAGGCCCGCATCCGCGGCCGCATACAGCTGCGTGGGAACGGTCACCAGCGTATCGCGATCGAGATAGATCCTCGGCTTCTCCGTGCCGGTCACCACATCCTGCGATTCACCGTCCCGGCCGATGGAGGTGACCCCCAGGCTTATCCCCTCGTCCATGGCTTCCTCGATGAGATAGTTCAGCGCCGTGGTCTTGCCGGCGTTCTTCGCCATGCCCACGATGGACAGTGTCCGATATTGCGTTGCCAGATCGCTGAGCAGTCCCATGCGGTTTCATCCTCTTCATCGCGTCGCGGGCGGTGCCGGGTGGCAGCTTCGCAGCGGTCCGATGCTGCCTCGCGTCCGCCGCAGGCACAGCTCCCTGCCTCTATCGCGCCCCGCACCTGTGCGGGGCGCATGACCGGCCGGCGCATGTGCCCCGGCCGGTGTCCTTCCTCTTTTCTTCGGTTCCTCGCGGGGCGCGCCCAGGCAGTGCTCCATGGCCGTCCCGCGTCTTTGCTCTCGCTTCCATGCGGCGCTACATGGCGCGCCGGCAGTCCGCATATCTTGGCTTTCGGGCCGCAGCCGGACATGTTTCGTGGCTGCCGCCCACCTGCCAGCTGCGACCCGTGTATGTCGGCACTCCCTCGCGAGCCGCGCCGCTATGCGTTCTGCTGGTGCTGGTTCCGCTGATGGCGGAGCAGGTTCGAGGGTTCCATCGACCTGATCTCCGGCCCCTCGCCCAGCGCGGACACGCCCTGGTACTTGAAGCTCTTCTTCCCCGTGCAGTAGTCGCAGGTGCAAGGCAGATCGGGCAGATCCGGCTCGGTATAGGTGGTGATGACGCCCTCGTAGTTGCGCAGGATCACCTTGTGCGGCGTCTGGGAGATGACATACTGCGGCATCACAGGGGTCTTGCCGCCGCCGCCCGGCGCGTCGACCACGAAGGTCGGTACCGCGAATCCGGATGTATGGCCGCGCAGCGCCTCGATGATCTCGATGCCCTTCGCCACGGAGGTGCGGAAATGCTCGATGCCGATGGACAGGTCGCAGGCATAGATGTAGTACGGGCGGACCCGGTTCTTGACCAGCACCTGCACCAGTTCACGCATGATGTGTTTGCAGTCGTTGACACCGCGCAGAAGCACGGACTGATTGCCCAGAGGAATGCCGGCGTCGGCCAGCTTGCGCAGGGCCTCCATGGCATCCGGCGTCATCTCCTTCGGATGGTTGAAGTGGGTGTTGAGCCAGATGGGATGGTATTTCTTCAGCATATCGCAGAGCTTGTCGGTGATCCGCATCGGCATGACGACCGGAGTCCTGGTGCCGATCCGCACGATCTCGACGTGTGGGATTTTGCGAAGTTCGCTGATGATGTATTCGAGGGTCTCGTCCTCCACCAAAAGCGCATCGCCGCCGGACAAAAGCACGTCGCGGACGACAGGGGTGCGTCTGATGTAGTCGAGGCAGGCGTCGATATCCTCCTTGGAGCGGGCACCGTCGGTCTCACCGGCCAGGCGCCGTCTGGTGCAGTGACGACAGTACATGGAGCACTGGTCCGTGATCAGGAACAGCACTCTGTCCGGATAGCGGTGCGTCAGGCCGGGCGCCGGGGAATCCGCATCCTCGTGCAGCGGGTCGGCGTCGTCGGCCGCGGAGCGATGCATCTCGGCCAGGGTCGGCACGGCCTGCATGCGGACCGGGCAGCGGGGATCGTCGGGATCCATCAGGGATGCGTAGTAGGGCGTGATGCCCACGCGGAAGCCGCCTATGACTTTCTGGATGTCTGCCTTTTCCTGGTCTGTCAGGTTGATCACCTGCGCGATCTCCTCTACGGTCGTCAGCCTGTGCTCCACCTGCCAGTGCCAGTCGTTCCACTGTTCATCCGTCACACCCTTGAACAGGGGAATATCCTTCCAATTCCTGGTTTCCATATTGTCCTCCTCATATCGATATATCCGCCGGAGCGGGTCGCCCCGCTCCGGTGAAAGGATGGGATGGTCGTTTCACAATCTCGTCTTCTACGCGTACATCTCGGCGAACAGGTTGCGCAGACCCTCATGCTCTCTGAGCACCTGGAGGGTGATGGCTGCGTGACCCTTCGTGTAGCCGTTGCCGATGATCATGTTCACATCCTTGCCGACGCCTTCGGCGCCCAGCGCCGCCTTGGTGAAGCTGGTGGCCATGGAGAAGAAGTAGACGGTGCCGCCGTCCTTGCAGGCGAGGATGGAAGCCATCTCGGTGTTCTCGATGCTGACGCAGTTGATGACGATGTCAGCCAGCTGCCCGTTCGTGGCATCCATGACCTTGTTGTACACATCCACCGCATCGGTCGCATCGGCTACCATGTACACATCGGCGAGGTCCAGACCCTTGGCCCTGGCTTCCGACTTCGGGGAACCGGCGATGCAGATGACCTTGCCGGTGACGCCGGCACGCTTCTTGGCTTCGTACAGGCAGAGCAGGCCGGACTTGCCGCCGCCGCCGATGACGACCACCGTGTCGCCGGGCTTGACCAGTTTGGCCGTCTGGGCCGGCGCACCGGCGACATCCAGTGCGGACAGCGCCAGACCTTCCGGCATATCATCGGGCAGCACGGCGTAGATGCCGCTCTGGAACAGGATGGCATGTCCCTTGATGTCGACCTGGTCGATGGCCGGCCGCATCTCCAGGATCTCGTCGATGACCAGCGGGGTCAGGGACAGGGAGACGAGCGTCGCGATCTTGTCACCCACCTTCAGGTCGCCGACATAGGCGTCGCCGATCTGCTCGACGGTGCCGATGAGCATACCGCCGGAACCGGTCCAGGGATTCTTATGCTTGCCGGCCTTGGCCACGATACCCATCATGGTATCCTTGATGCTCTGAATGTCCTGCGGTGTCAGGTCGTCGGTCGGCTTCTTGCCGTTGCAGGCGCGACGGACGATCTCCGTAAAGGAAGCAGAGTCGATATTCAGCGTCTTGACATTGATGAGCACTTCATTGTCATAGATCTCCATGTTGTTGTCGATGACGTCCGCGGGCTGCGGCAGAACGCCTTTCGGGGAGATCACGCGATGGGTTCCGTAAGGGCTACCTTTTTTCATTTTCTTTTCCTCCTATCACAGTGAAATTCGTTTCGCGCCGCCCGTCCTGAAAAGCCGGGCCAGGCGCCTGTTTGGTATAAATGTATACGGTGGCAAAGCGCTCAGGGCGCCGATCAGGCGTACAGCTCCGCGAAGAGCTTCATGATGCGCTCGTCTTCTCTCAGTACCTGCAGCGCCACATTCGCGTGGCCCTTGGTGTAGCCGTTGCCGATGAGCATGTTGACATCCTTGCCGACGCCCTCCGCTCCGAGCGCGGCCTTGGTGAAACTCGTGGCCATGGAGAAGAAGTAGACGAGACCGCCGTCCTTGCAGGCCATGATGGAGGCCATCTCGGTGTTGGGAATGTTGACCACATTGATGACGACATCGGCGAGCTCACCCTCCGTCGCTTCCATGATCTCCTCGTACATGGCCACCGCGTCGGTCGCATTGACAACGATGTATTCGTCGGCGCATTTGACGGACATGGCGCGGTTGATGGATTTCTTGAAGCCGTCCACGCAGATGACCTTCCCGTTGATCCCCACCTGGCGCTTGGCCTGCCAGCAGCACAGGATGCCGGACTTGCCGCCGCCGCCCATGACGACCACCGTGTCACCGGGCTTGCATATCTTGGCGGTCTGGGCCGGCGCGCCGGCCACATCCAGGACGGAGAGAGCGAGTTCCTTGGGCATATCCTTGGGCAGGATGGCGTACAGGCCGCTCTGGAACAGGATGGCCTGCCCCTTCACATCGATCTGGTCGATCTCCTGACGGACCTCCTTGATCTCCTCCAGCTTGAGCGGGGTCAAGGACAGCGATACCAGCGTCGCGATCTTGTCGCCGACGCGCAGTTCACCCTCGAAGTTGGGGCCGATCTCGGCTACCTTGCCGATGAGCATGCCGCCGGACCCTGTCCAGGGATTCTTGAGCTTCCCGGTGGTTTCGACGATGTGCATGATGATCTCCTTGATCTTCTCCACATCGCCGCCCGCCCGCTTCTCGATCTCGGTGAAGGAGGCGGAATCTATATTCAACGTGTGTACGTCGATGAGTACCTCATTGTCATAGATCTCCATCGTATTGTCGAGCTTGTCCGCCGGCTGCGGCAGGACGCCCTTGGGCTCCAGGACCCGATGGATACCGTAGATGTCGCCCTTCTTGTACTCCATGTCGATCACATCCTTTCTCTTCTCGCGTGTCCCGCGTGCACAGAGCGAACCCGCGCTGGTTCGCGTCCGGTTTGCCGTCCGCATCGTCCGGATTTTCGGATACGCTGCCGGCAGGCGGCTGAGACCGCACCGGGCCGCAGCCGCCGCGCCTCTCAGAAAGTCCGCTACCGGCAGGCCTGCCGGGCCGACATACCCGGCCCGCCCACCTTTTCTCCGGCATGCGCCCGTATATAGTGCAATTTGCGTGCCATCCATATAAATGGCGAGATCATCCGCCGCGGTTGAACATCTTTTGAATTAGGGTGAAGGATCGTGAACCGAAACCGGTTCGCGTCGCGGCGGCTCCGCGTCACTTCCTAAATGCCGTACTTCTTCTTCTTGCGCACGATCTGCGTCTGGCTGATGCCTAAGGCCCGGGCCGCCCTTCGGGTCGAGCCGTATTTATCGCAGGCGTACTGGATGAGACCCTTCTCAAAGGTTTCCACGGCCTGGTCCAGGTAGAACTCCGCCTCCTGCTCCCCGGGCTCCTCCCCTACGTCGCGCAGGGGGGTGACGCCGTGGAACAGCTCCCCGTGGCTGTCGCGCATCACATCGAGCAGCGTGATCGTGTCTCCCTGCGAGGAGATGACGAGGCGCTGCACCGTATTCTCCAGCTCCCGTATATTGCCGGGCCAGGGCTGCTTCTGCAGGTACTCCACCGCGCTCTCATCCATGCGGCGATGCCGTTTGAACTTCTCGCCGTACTTCGTGAGGAAGTGGTCGATGAGGGCTGGAATGTCCTCCGGTCGCTCCGCCAGGCTGGGAATCCGGATGGGAACGACGTTCAGACGATAGTAGAGGTCACGCCGGAAGAGACCTTTTTCCACGAAATCCTCCAGATCGCGGTTGGTGGCCGAAATGATGCGCACGTTCGTCTTGACCGGACGTTCGCCGCCCACCCGGTAAAACTCGCCATCCTGCACGACGCGCAGCAGCTTGGCCTGCATCTCCAGCGGCAGTTCTCCCACCTCGTCGAGGAAGATGACGCCGTTGTTGGCGATCTCGAAGTATCCCTTCTTGCCGCAGCTGTTGGCGCCGGTGAAGGCGCCCCGCTCGTAGCCGAAGAACTCCGACTCGATGAGATTCGGGGAGATGGAGGCGCAGTTGATCTTGACGAAGGGCTGCATCTTCCGATCGCTGTTCTTCTGGATGATGTTGGCGGCCTTTTCCTTCCCCACACCGGTTTCTCCGGAGAGCAGGACATTGCAGTCGTACTTGGCCACGCGCAGGATCTCGTCCAACACCTGGTTCATGGCGTGGCTGCGGTACACATAGTCCTCCAGCAGGGCGACGGCCTCGGACTGCGGCGAGCGCACCGTGCGGCGAGCCCCCGGTGCGGCGGCAGGCTCCATGTTCAGCAGCTCGAAATGCGCCTCCTGGAAGTACGGCGCCAGCTCGCCAACCAGCTGCATGTCGAAGGAGGCGTAGCCCTCGAGGAAGCCTTCGGCGCTGTACAGCTGCAGGGGTTTGGCCATGGACTCGGTGATGTACAGGCAGATGTTCAGGTTGTTGATGAGATTGGCGAACAGGACCGCGCCGCCCGGTTTGGTGGCCAGCATGTTGATCGTCTCGGCGCCGGCGATCTCCGCGCAGTTGACGGACAGGTCGAAGTAGGAGTCGCGGCCCAGGACTTCCATACATTCCAGCGGTTTCAGGATGTCCAGGTAGTGCACCTCGTTGAAGACCTGCTGCAGCAGGACATTCACGCCCCCGCCGGTGATCTCCACATCCGGCTGCCTGTCGAAGACGCAGACGATCTCCGCCGCCGGCGCCTCTCTGCGGATGACATAGCCGAAGATCAGGTTGGCGATGAGGCTGTTCCCCACCACGAGGAAGCGCGAGCGTCCGGGGACCATCTGGTGCAGCCGGTACAGCGTGCCGGATTCGTCGAAGGTGAAGAGCAGGAGATCGAGCGGAATATCCGCGGGGATGGGCAAAAGATCGATGTACCGGCTCGCCACCATATAGCCGTCCACCTCTAACTGCCGGAAGACGGGATCGATGCTGCGAATGTGATCGATGTGCATGGGGACGGAGCAGAGCGAGGCGTTGCAGAGGACGGCATCCCCCACGGAAAGGCCCTTGGGGTTGGGATAGTCCGCACCGATCTGCTCCACGATCCCGCAGGCCAGCCCGCCGGTGTCCGTGACCGGGTTGTGCAGCTTGCCCCGGTGTATGACGATGTCCATGATCTTTTGCCGGATGCGCTGCGGGTCCTCGCCGGCCTCCGTGCGAATCTGCTTGAAGCTGGTACCCTCGATGTGAATCTGCCCCAGCGACAGGCGAATCTCGTCGGGATAGATGTTGCGGTTGTTGTCCAGGCGCCAGGCGGAGGTGGGCAGGACGTGCTTCGGTTCCAGCACGCGGCTGACGGGATAGGGCTCGGCCATGGGACATCTCTCCTTCGCTGCATCGTTTTCGATGCTGTGCATAAACGGCGCAGTGGTATCGTGGTGATTCGAGAACGGTTCACTCATCTCTTCATTCATCATATACCATTGGCATACAAATTGCAATACTATATTTTCGCCGGGCAGCCGGGGGCGATGCCTCGCCGCCCGACCGATTCCATAGAGGCACACATGCACTGTGCAGGAAAGGAGAGTCACACCATGGAAGAAAAGAAATATACCTCGCTCTTGCGCGTGAGAATGTCCGCGAAGGACGCGCATTACGGCGGCAATCTGGTCGACGGTGCCCACATGCTGCACCTGTTCGGGGATGTGGCCACGGAGCTTCTCATCCAGATGGACGGCGACGAGGGGCTGTTCTGCGCCTATGACAACGTCGAGTTTCTGGCGCCCACCTATGCGGGCGACTACATCGAGGCATACGGGGAGATCACCGGCGTGGGAAACACCTCGCGCAAGATGAAGTTCGAGGCCAGAAAGGTCATCGCCTCGCGGCCGGACATCAGCCCTTCCGCCGCCGATGTGCTGGAGGAGCCCATCGTGGTCTGCCGCGCGACCGGTACCTGCGTCACGCCGAAGGATTGCAAGCGGAAATAGGGCGGTATCGAAGGCAGCATGCGTATCAATCAATACATCGCGCGGGCCGGCGTGACCAGCCGCCGCAAGGCCGACGTGCTCATTCAGAACGGGAATGTGAAGATCAACGGCGTGGTGCTGACGCAGCCCGGGTATGATGTGCAGGAGACGGATGCGGTGGAGGTGAACGGTCGTCTGCTCCAGGGAGCGCCCCCGCCGGCCTACATTTTGCTGCACAAACCCTACGGTGTCATCACGAGCGTTTCCGATGAAAAGGGTCGCCCGACGGTGATGGATTTCGTCAGGGATGTCGATGCGCGCCTCTTTCCGGTCGGCAGGCTCGACTATAATACGACCGGCGCCCTGCTCCTCACCAACGACGGGGCGCTGGCCTATCGGGTCACCCATCCTAAACATCAGCTCTACAAGACCTACCGCGCGCTGGTGCAGGGCGTCGTTTCGGACAAGCAGCTTGCGCACCTTCGCAGCGGTGTGGATATCGGCGGCTATGTGACGGCGCCGGCCCGCGTCTCGATCCTGCGCTGCCAGGGACAGTCGACCCTGCTGGAGCTGTCGATCTGCGAGGGACGCAACAGGCAGGTCCGCAAGATGCTAAACGCCGTGGATCACCCGGTAAAAGAGCTCGCCCGCATCGCGATCGGCGAGGTGCGGCTGGGTCATCTCGCGGTGGGGCAGTATCGAAAGCTGCGGCCGGAGGAGATCAGGTACCTGCAGACGTTTTAGGTGGCGGGATCTCAGCCGCTGGCCCCGCGGCGCTGGGTCGGCAGACAACGGATCGGCTGCGGCTGCCGGAACGGCGGCCGGATGCCGCTGCCGCCCGCATCGCGATACCCGGGCCGGTTATCGGCGCCGGCACCGCGACGGTTGGGGCCGTCCTCCGTGCGCTATCAGCCCGGGGAACGCTCACGGGCGCGCATCCGCAATGCGCAAAAAATCTATATCAGGTGCGAAGCACCTGCCTGGCGCCGCCGG
>CAZDUM010000021.1:0-19684 GCA_964508645.1 uncultured Oscillospiraceae bacterium
CCTCGGCGGCGGCCGGGATGAATTCGGTGAATTTGGCGGTGTTCAACGCGGAAAGGAGGCAGGATGCAGGCGGATGCAGGAAGGCGCCACGACCAAAAATCACCTTGAAAAAAGCCGGCGGGCGGAGTAAAATAAAAACGCCGCTCAGGTCTGTGGTTGAAAATCCATGCCAGGTACGGGCGAAAGGATCCACGTAAGCGGCGGCCGCGCCGCCGTGAGCATGGCGTACCTTAGAAGTAAGTCCTCCGAAGATCGGGCCAAGGCGAGTGTGGGGGCAAAGACCAGGTCAGCTGAGCGCATTCTTCCTCCGTCCGCGATACTCGTCAAGTTTTTGCGTCGGTGCGGAAATATCCGTGGAAATCCCGCCGCAGATATGGTACAATGGCAGGAGGAAGGAGGTCATAGCGTTATGAAAATCATCGTAACCGGCAAGAACATGACCATCAGCGATCGGATGCAGACGGCGATCGACAAGCGCTTTTCGAAGATGGGCAAGTTCTTTGCGGACGATATCAAGGCGAATATCGTGATTCACCCGGAGAGGGACAAGGTCAAGGTGGAGGCCACCATCCAGACGAAGGGGACGATTCTCCGCGCGGAGGATGTCTCCCAGGATGTCTACGACAGCATCGATACGGTGGCGGACAAACTGACCAGCCAGATGTCCAAGTTCAAGGGCAAGCTGCAAAAGCGGAACAAGTCCGGGGAGTCCGTGCGATTTGAGATGATTCCTGAGCCTGCGGAGGCCGAGGACGGCAAGGTCGTCAAGACGAAGGCATTCACCTTGACGCCCATGACCGTGGATGAGGCCATCATGCAGATGGAACTTTTGGAGCACACCTTCTTCGTGTTCCTGGACATGGAGAGGGACGGCGTCAGTGTGGTCTACAAGCGGAACGACGGGGATTACGGGCTGCTGGAGACGACCTACTGATGAAAACACGCAAACCACATTTGAGATTATGACGGAGAGGGGCTGTCCGGGCGACCGGATGGCCCTTTTCCGTTCCGCCGCAGGTTTCGCGCCCTGCAGGCTGTGTGTCTACATATGCTGGCACCTTTCCGATGGTCGTATCAGACCAGCGTCGGCTGCGCGCCCGGGTATGCAGGCGCTCTCGCGCGCTCCCGCGCATGGGCAAGCTAGGCGCGTGCGAGCTTTGGCGGACTTTGGCGCGGCGGCTGGAAATCGCTTGCCTTTTTGGGGGTGACATTGTACAATAATACAACAAACCCCGAGAGGAGCGAGAACCATGGCAGACCTGAAATTCCTGCGCCTGCTCGCCGAGAAATATCCCAACCGCAGCGCAGCCTCCGCACAGATCGTCAACCTGCGCGCCATCCTGGCTCTCCCCAAGGGTACGGAGTATTTTCTCAGCGACCTCCACGGCGAGCACGAGGCCTTTATCCACATGCTCAAGAGTGCCTCCGGCACCATCAAGCTCAAGATCGACGAGCACTACGGCGCCGTCCTCAGCGAGCAGGACCGCGAGGACCTGGCCGCCCTCATCTACAACGCCCCCGCCGAGCTGAACCGCCGCCGCGTCTCCGAGCGCAACTTCGACGACTGGTGCGCCACGGCCATCTATCGCCTGATCACCATCTGCCGTTCGGTGTCCACGAAGTACACGCGTTCCCGGGTGCGCGAGCGCCTGCCAAAATACGCGGGCCAGAGCATGGACGAGCTTTTGCACGCCGACGACGAGGCGAACCGCGCCCATTACTACAGCGAGATCATCAACACGATCGTCGA
This sequence comes from uncultured Oscillospiraceae bacterium, assembly GCA_964508645.1. Taxonomy (GTDB): domain Bacteria; phylum Bacillota; class Clostridia; order Peptostreptococcales; family Anaerovoracaceae; genus RGIG7179. Next base: position 1,751 of record CAZDUM010000021.1, read on the forward strand.
GTGCGGTCTGGCCGAGCAGTACATCATCCAGCTCACGGAGTCCATCAGCCGCCTGGCCGTGGATCGCCTGCACATCATCGGCGACATCTTTGACCGCGGCGCGCACCCCGATTTCATCATGGAGTACCTGCTCCGCTACAACGATGTGGACTTTCAGTGGGGCAACCACGATGTCGTCTGGATGGGCGCGGCGGCCGGCAACCTCCCCTGCATCGCCAACGTGCTGCGGATGAACATCAGCTACAACAACTTCGACATGCTCGAGGTGGGATACGGCATCAACCTCAGACCGCTCGCCTCCTTTGCGGCGCGCGTCTACGCCGACGACCCCTGCACGGGGTTCCGCCCGCACATCCTCGACCGCAACGAATACGACCAGGTGGACGAGGACCTGGCCGCCAAGATGCACAAGGCCATCGCCATCTGCCAGTTCAAGGTCGAGGGGCAGTGCATCAAAGCGCACCCGGCATACGGCCTGGACGACCGCCTTTTGCTGGATAAGATCGACAGGACGGCAGGCACCGTGACCATCGGGGACACCGTCTGGCCGCTGCGGGATGTGAATTTCCCCACGCTCTACCCGGACGATCCCTACCGCCTGACGCCCGAGGAACGGGAGCTCATGGGGTCGCTTAAGGCCTCCTTCCTCAATTCCGAAAAATTACAGACCCACATCCGCTTCCTCTTCAGCCATGGGGCGCTCTACCAGAAGGTCAACGGCAACCTGCTGTACCACGGCTGCATCCCCATGACCGAGGACGGGGAATTCGAGACGGTGCGCATCAACGACCAGCATCTGGCCGGCAAGGCGCTCATGGACTATCTGGACGCCGAGGTGCGCCGGGACTTCTTCGTCCGGCAAAAGCGCACGGATGCGGGGGAACCGGGCGATCTGATGTGGTATCTGTGGCTGGGAAGCGGTTCTCCGCTCTTCGGCAAGGAAAAGATGACGACGTTTGAGCGCCTCTTCATCGCGGACAAGGCGGCCCACAAGGAGCCGGTCAGGCCCTATTACCGCCTCATCCAGAAGCGGGAGACCTGCGAGAAGATCCTGCGCGAGTTCGGTCTGGACCCGGCGCGTTCCAAGATACTCAACGGCCATGTGCCCGTCAAGATTAAGGACGGGGAGAGCCCCATCAAGGGCGGCGGCCTGCTGTATGTCATCGACGGCGGGATTTCCAAGGCCTATCAGAAGCAGACCGGCATCGCCGGCTACACGTTCATCTTCAACTCCCGCTACATGGCGCTGGCGGAGCACAAGCCCTACAGCCCGCTGCAGCCGGACGGTACGCAGGAGTTTCATTCGCCCGTGATACAGGTCGTGGAGACCATGCCGGAGCGCCTGCTCATCATCGACACGGACCAGGGTGCCGAGCTGGTGCGCGAGATCGAGGACCTGCGGGACCTGGTCGACGCCTACAGCAACGGCCTGATCAAGGAGCAGACGGACTGAACGCAGGACGGCCAGAGCGCATAGGCGGACCGTAATGAGGAAAGGGAGACCATGGCAGACACAGTACAGGAAGTCGTCATCATCGACGGGCAGGGCGGTATGCTGGGCAAGCAGCTCGTGGAGAGCGTGCGCAGGGCGCTGCCCACCGTCACCGTCACCGCGATCGGCACCAACAGCGTGGCGACCGCCAGCATGATGAAGGCCGGCGCGCACCAGGGCGCCACGGGCGAGAACGCGGTCATCGTCGCGGCCAGGCGCGCGCGGATCATCGCCGGCCCGGTGGGCATCGTCATCGCCGATTCCCTTCTGGGGGAGATCACACCGGCCATGGCGGCGGCTGTGGGCGGCAGCGACGCGGTCAAGTTCCTCCTGCCGGTCAACAGGTGCAACAACATCATCGTCGGCGTGGAGAAGCGCCCCATGGGAAAGCTGGTGGAGGAGGCCGTGGCGCGGATCGTGCAGGAGCTGGACACCGCGCGGTGATCCACCGCCATCCACGCGCACGATCGCGGTTTTCACGGAGCCCTGCCACCGTCCCTTGCGAGTTCTTCGCGCGGCCGCGGTTTTCTCTTGAATACGGGCGGGAAAGGTGATACAATTTCATGTTGTGGTGCGCCCTCCGCACACCCGATGGGCGGGGCCGCTGCAATGCATGTATACGGAAGGAAATATAGGATATGGGAGTTAAGGTCGCGAAATTCGGCGGCACATCGGTCGCGGACGGCATTCAGCTGACGAAGACCAAGCACATCATCGAGGAGGACCCGGATCGGCGCTACATCGTCGTCTCCGCGCCCGGCAAACGGTTTGACAGTGACAATAAGGTGACAGACCTGCTGTACCTCTGCAAGACGCACCTGGAGCATAATTTACCGTATGATCAGATCTTTCAGGTCGTCGCGGACCGCTTCATGGCCGTGGAGATGAACCTGGGGCTGCATGTGGACATGGCGGGCCATCTGATCGACATCCGCGAGAATCTCCTGCACAACCCGACGGCCGAGTACATCGCCTCGCGGGGGGAATACCTGACCGCGATCCTGACGGCGGGCCTGTTGGGCTATGACTTCATAGATACGGCCGGTCTGGTGCAGTTCGATGCGAAGGGAAGGCTCCTCGCCGAGGAGACGAACGAGGCCCTCCGCAAGGCCCTGAGCCGGCATGAAAAAGCCGTGCTGCCCGGATTTTACGGGACGGGACCGGACGGACGCATCCACACCTTTTCCCGGGGCGGTTCGGATATCACCGGGGCGCTGGTGGCCCGCGCCGTGGAGGCCGACGTATATGAAAACTGGACCGATGTATCGGGATTCCTGATGGCGGACCCGCGCATCGTCAAGAACCCGCGGCGCATAAGCCGCATCACCTACAAGGAGCTTCGGGAGCTCTCCTATATGGGAGCCAGCGTCCTGCATGAGGACGCCATATACCCCGCGCGCATGGCCAATGTGCCCATCAACATCCGCAATACCAACGACCCGGAGGACCCGGGCACGATGATCACGGATCAGGTGGACAGGCGGGACGGAGACAGCGTCATCACCGGCATCGCCGGCAGCAAGGACTTCACGGTCGTGGCCCTGTACAAGAACATGATGAGCAGCGAAAAGGGCTTCGTGCGGCGGATTCTCGGCGTGCTGGACGACTACAATATCAAATTTGAGCATCTGCCCAGCGGCATCGACACCGTGTCGGTGGTCATGTCCAACGACAACATCGAGGGACAGCTCGACGAGGTGGTGGATGCCTTTCGCAGCCGGCTGCGGCCGGACAGCATCGATGTCATCCATGACATCGCCCTCATCGCCACGGTGGGCCAAAACATGGATCGCAGGCTGGGGACCTCGGCCCGGCTGTTCACGGCGCTGGCCGAGGCGGGGGTCAATGTGCGCATGATCGACCAGGGCTCGAGCGAGATGAACATCATCATCGGCGTCGAGAACAAGGACTTCGAGAAGGCCATCCGCGCCATCTACGCGGCATTCGTAGGGACGCAGGAGGAAGGGGCCGGCGCGGGGCAGCCTGCGTAGATACGGAGCCGGCGGTCCGGTGTGGGGCCGCGGCAGCGCACAGACGGATCGGCGTCGAACCGGACCCGAAGGAGAAGGGCCGGAACCGAAGGAAAAGAGCGGCGCTGAAGGAGAAGAACGGAACTGAAGGAAAAGAGCCGACGCCAAGAGAGAAGAGCCGAAACAGAAAGGAAGAGATGAAGAGGGATGAAAAAGTTAGTCACCATCAGCAGGGAATACGGCAGCGGTGGCCGTATCATCGGCAAGCTGGTCGCCGATAAGCTGGGTGTTCCCTTCTACGACAAGGAGATCATCGATCTCGCCGTCGAAAAGAGCGGCTTCAGCCGCGAGATGATCGAGAGCGCGGAGCTGAAGGCAACCAGCAGTTTTGCCTACAGCCTGGCCTCCACCATCAATTTCGGGGAGAGCGTCAGCGGCGGCGCCCTGTCCGTGAACGAAAAGCTGTTCCTGGCGCAGTTCGAGGTGATCAAGCGCATCGGCGAGGAGGGCGAGGGCGTCATAGTCGGCCGCTGCGCCGACTATGTGCTGCGCGACATCAAGGCCGTGACCAATGTCTTCATCTACAGCGAGCTGGAGGACCGCCTCAAACGCTGCATGGAGGTCTACGGGGACGGAGACGACCCGGAGAAGGTGAAGGCGCTCATCGAGAAATACGATAAGGCCCGCCGCAACTACTACAATTACCACACCTGCCAGAAGTGGGGCGATTACAAGAACTACAATCTGGCCATCAACAGCTACTGCCTGCAGGAGGACGAAGTGGCGGATATGATCGTCTACTATGTCGAACACCGCACATGGCCGGGTGCGGAGGCAGAGGCATGAGAGAAACGCTGCGCACGCCGAAGACCGGCGGATTCCCCAGCATCCCATAGCCGTGGCACCGTCTTTTGCGCAGGAAACCAGGCAGGAGCTCGCCCGGATTTTTCCTGAAAAGAAGTGCTGCCAGCTCGCGGAGATCTCCGGATTTCTGCGCGTGGCGGGCAGTTTGCAGCTGGCCGGACCGGGACGATTCCATCTCTTTCTCTCCACCGGACAACCGGCTGTCGCGCGCCACTACAAGAGGTTGCTGCAGGACTACTTCGCGATGGAGACGAGCCTCGACATCGGGGAGGGTGCGACGGTCGGCAAGGCCAGGGACAGCCGCGACTACGACTACAGACTCACGGTGCGCGATCCGCACCTGAGCGAACGCATCATGCGGGAGACGGGACTTTTGCTGGTGCGCGAGGGGCGCGACTATCTCAGCGACGGCATCTACGAGGGTGTGGTTCGTAACAAATGCTGCAAGAAGGCCTATCTGCGCGGACTCTTTCTGGGGGCCGGCACGATGAGCGATCCGGAAAAGAGCTATCATCTGGAGTTCGTGTGCCGCAGCGAGGCGCTTGCGACCGATCTGCGCCGTCTGATCCACACCTTCGTCGACCTGGAGGCCAAGGTGACGCAGCGCGGCGGCCGGTATGTCGTATATATGAAAAAGGCCGACTACATCCGGGATATGCTGGCCATCATGGGCGCCTCCGGGCAGGTGCTGCGCATGGAGGAGACGCGCATCAAGAAGGATGTGGTGGCGGATGCCAGGCGGATCGCCAACTGCGATACGGCCAATGTCGACCGGTCGGTGGAGGCGGCCATGCGGCAGATAGATGCGATCAACAGGATCGGGGAGACGAAGGGGCTTTCGTGGCTGCCTGACAGGTTGCAGGAGGTCGCGGCGCTGCGTCTCGCGCATCCGGACCTGTCCATCGCGGCGCTGGGCGAGTTATGCGACCCGCCCCTCAAGAAATCCGGAATCAACAATCGGCTGCGCCGCATCGAGGAACTGGCGGCGAAGCTGAGCTGAGGAGAATACGGGACCGAATCGAACGGGAAGACGGGAAGAAAGAAGGTGAAAGACGGGTGTTTACGGAAGAGTTGCAGAAGGTGCGTACCGCCGAGACGTCCGCGGACGCGCTGCGAAAGAGCGCCAGGCAGGAGGCCAAGCGCCTGACGACGGAGGCGGAGAGCGAAGCGGCAGCCCTTCTCGCCAAGGCCGAGAAGGAAGCCAGGAGCCGGTTCGACGCGCATATCGCCGAGGGTGAGGCGGCGGCGGAGGCGCAGTACGCGCAGATTCTGCAGGAGACGGAGAAAAAGTGCGAGGTGCTGCGCGGGGAAGCGCAGGAAAGGATGCCTGCGGTGGTGCAGACATTGGTGGAAAGGATCGTGAAGTCAAGTGGCGATCATTAAGATGAAGCGCATGGCGCTCGTCGGGCTCGACGCCGAGAAGGAGTCCATCCTCACGCGGCTGATGGACCTGGGCGCGGTGGAGATCGCGGACCAGAGCGCCAAGCTGGCGGAGGATGTCTGGCGGGATGCCACAGGCCCCGACGGCGCGCCGGAGGAGGTGGCCCGTATCGAGGCCCTGATGAACCGGGCTGACCTGGCCTTGACGGTCCTCGAGCGCTACGACCGCAGCAAGAAACCCCTGCTGAACCGCCTGTTTCATCCGCGGCGCCCCATGTCCGCAGGAGAGGCGGCAGAGGCGGATGGCAGGCTGGAGGACGGCGCGCAGAAGACCGATGAGGTCCTCGCCCTGTACGAGCAGATGCAGGCGGCGAATGAGACGCTGAACAAGCTGGAGACGGAGAGACTGTCCGTCACCCCCTGGCAGCCCTACGACCTGCCTCTGGACCTGACGGGCACGGATAAGACGCGCCTGCAGCTCGGCGTCCTGCCGATGGGCAGCGATCTGGCTGCGATCACCGGCGCGGTCGAGGAGGCGTCCGCGGGGGAGGCCGCGTGGCAGACGGTGGGCAGCGATAAGGACATGTACTATATCGCGGTTCTGACGACGGCGGACCGCTTCGAGGCGGTGGGCCAGACCCTCAAGAATTACAGTTTCACGCAGGTGAGTTTCCCCGCCGGCACGGGTACGGCTGCCGAGGCGCTGCAGCGGATGGCCGGGACCCGCGAGGAGATGACGAAGCGCGTCGCCGAACTGGAGGCGGCCATCAGCCAGAAGGCGGGATACCGCGCGGATATCGAGGTCTACTACGATATGCTCAGCATTCGCGTGGACAAGGTTCGCGTGCGGAGCCGCCTGCTGCAGACGAAGAACACATTCTTCGCCGAAGGCTGGGTGCCGGCCCGCTGCCTGTCGAAGGTGGAGGAGGCGCTGGCCGGAAGCGACTGTTACTATGCCTTCCGCGATCCTGAGGAGGACGAACAGGTGCCGGTGGCGCTCGACAATCCGAATTTCTTCGTCCCCTTCGAGGCGATCACGGAGATGTACTCCCTGCCGGATTACAGGGGATTCGACCCCACCAGCCTGTTCGCGATATTCTATGCCATCTTCTTCGGCATGATGCTCAGCGATGCCGGCTATGGCATCATCCTGACGGTGGCATGCTTCATCATACTCAAGAAGATACATCTGGAAGGCACGACCTACAAGATGATCAAGATGTTCTTCTACTGCGGCATCTCGACCATCTTCTGGGGCGCGATGTTCGGCGGATGGTTCGGGGATATCGTGGCGGTGTTCAGCCGCTCGTTCCTGGGTCACGAGGTCGTCCTGCCGCCCCTGTGGTTCAACCCCATCGACGATCCGATGAAGCTGCTGATCTTCTCGCTGGCCCTGGGCATCATCCATATTTTCCTCGGCATGGGCATCAAGGCCTATATGCAGATTCGCGAGGGGCACTGGTGGGATGCCGTCTGCGATGAAGGTTTCTGGTACCTGACCATCCTGGGTCTCATCGGCTGGCTGGGCGGCGGCAGCGTGGCGCCCGCCATCGTACCCGTGTGCAGGGTGATGGCTATCGCCGGCCTGCTGGGTCTGCTGCTGACCGGCGGCCGCCACAACAAGGGCTTCGGCAAGGTCACCGGCGGCCTGAGCAACGTATACGACATCACCAGCTACCTCTCCGACATCCTGTCCTATGCCAGGATTCTGGCGCTGGGCCTGGCCACGGGCGTCATCGCACAGGTGGTCAATCAGCTCGGTTCCATGATCGGCAGCGGCGTCGTCGGCATCATCGCGTTCGTGGCGATCTTCCTCATCGGCCATGTATTCAACTTGGCCATCAACGCGCTCGGCGCCTTCATCCACTCCAGCCGGCTCCAGTACATCGAGTTCTTCGGCAAGTTCTACGAGGATGGCGGCGAACCGTTCGACCCCCTGCGCAGACGCACGCGCTATGTGCGGATCGAGTAGGCGGCTGCGATGCGAAGAGACGGTGCGCGCACATGGCATGAACGGATGGAACCTGACATCATATATTCAGATAGTAATGGTAGAGGGATAAAAGGCGGCAAGGCGAGGGCTTTCGGCCGCCGCGCAACAAACAAGAGCATCTTTTAGAACGGAGGAAAAAAACGAAATGAGTATTTTTGACGGAACATCGTTAGCCCTGATGGGCGCAGTCATCGCGGCGCTGGCCGGCATCGGCAGTGCCATGGGTGTAGGTATTGCCGGCCAGGCCGCTTCCGGCGTGCTGGCAGAAGACCCGAAGCTGTTCGGTAAAACCCTGATCCTGCAGGCGCTGCCCGGCACGCAGGGTATCTACGGCCTCATCATCTCCTTCCTGATCCTCATGAAGACCGGCATGCTCAGCGGCAATCCTGTGCCCCTGACGCAGGCGCAGGGTCTGTACTTCCTGGCCGCGGGCCTGCCCGTCGGTCTGGTCGGCATCTGGTCCGGTATCGCCCAGGGCAAGGCGGCTGCGGCTGCGCTGCAGCTCGTAGCCAAGCGGTCCGATCAGCTGGTAAAAGGTATCATCTACACCGCGATGGTCGAGACATACGCGATCTTCGCTCTGCTGGTATCCGTGCTGATGTGGCTGAGAATCACTGTGTAGTGAAGGAAGGTCTAAAGGGTGGACCATGAGTATAGAGACGATTACGGCGAAGATCACCGATGAGGCGCAGACGCAGCACGACGCGGTCCTGACGGATGCCAGAGAGAAGGCGGACGCCATCCTGGCGTCGGCGCGCGACAAGGCGCAGAAGCTCCTGGACAGCGAGGATGCGCGCGGCAAGGCGGAGGAGGAAAAGCTGATCTCCCGTCGCCGTTCGGTGGCGGACATCGACAGCCGCAAGCGCATGCTGGCGGAAAAGCAGGCCCTCATCGAGCAGTGCTTCGCCGAGACGACGGACGCCATCATCGGCGGGGACAGGGAGACATACTTCGATGTCCTCGTGGCCATGGGCCGCGCCGCCGGTCTGACGGAGGGCACGCTGCTCTTCAATGCGCGGGAGAAGGACGACATCGGTCCGCGTGTGGCGGCAGCCCTGAACGAATCGCTGCCCCCGGGCGCGAAAGGTTTTGCGGTGGGAGAGGCGACCGCCCCTGTCAAAGGCGGATACCTGCTGATGGCGGGCGATATGACCATCAACAACACCATAGAGGCGCTGGTAGCGGAGAGCCGTTCGGACCTGGAGGGACAGGTGGCGGCCATGCTGTTTCCCCGGGAAGCCGGTCAGTAAGGAGACGGGCCAATGACGAAGGAAAAGGATCGAGAGAATTACGGGTTTGCCTGTGCTCTCATCAGCGGCAACCTGAAGACGCTGCTCGGCGAGGCGGATCTGCAGCGCGTGGTCGAGAGCCGGCAGATGGACGGCGCGATGAATGTGCTGGCCGAGTTCGGCTACGGAGACGGCAAGGCGCTGGAGAACCCCCGCGATTTTACCAAGGTGCTCAAGGCGGAGCAGAAGCGGGTGCGCGATCTGGTCTTTTCCATCCTGCCGCACGAAGGCGAGCTGGATTTCCTGCAGTATCCCTCCGACTATCACAATGCGAAGGTGCTGCTAAAGGCCGAATTTCTGGGCATTGACGGGACATCCTACCTGCTGGAGGACGGCAGCGTGCCGGCGGCGAAGATGGCGGAGTACATCCATGATCGCAACTACCTGTTTCTGACGCTGCCCATGGCGCATGCCGTGGAGGAGGCCGTCGAACTGTTCGCCAAGGGCCGCGATCCCCAGGAGATCGACATCGTGCTGGACCGCGCGTGCTACGCGGACATGTATGAAAAGGCCGTGGCGACGGACAACGATTTTCTCATAGGGTATGTGCGGCTCGCCATCGATCTGCTGAACCTGACCACCTGCGTCAGACTGCGGCAGATGGGGCAGACCTGGAACTTCTTCCAGAAGGTATTCCTCGACGACGGCCATGTGAGCGAGCGGATCTTCACCACATCCTGGGAGGAACCGTACAATCAGCTCGCCGAGAAGCTGGCGCCATACGGCTACCAGCGCATCATGGCGGATGGCGGCGCGCTGGTCAGGTCCACGGGCAAGTATACGCTGCTGGAGAAGCTGTGCGATGACGCGCGGATGGACTATCTGCGCGATGCGAAGTACATCACGACGGGACCCGAACCGGTGGCGGCGTTCTACCTGGCCAAGGAGAGCGAGAACAAGAACCTCAGGATGGTCCTGACAGGCAAGCTGTCTAACCTTTCGGAGGAGACCATCAAGGAAAGGTTGAGGAAGACGTATGTATAAGATCGGGGTCATCGGCGATCGCGAGAGCGTGCTGGCCTTCAAGGCGGCCGGCCTTGCGGTCTTTCCCTGCGATACGGCGGCAGAGGCCGAGGCTGCGCTGGAGACCTGCGCGCAGGGAGATTTTGCCATCATCTATATGACGGAGCAGCTGTACCAGTACATGGGTGACCAGGTGGCACAGTACCAGGAAGCGCGCCTGCCGGCCATCATCCCCATCCCCAGCAAGGACGGCACGCTGGGCATCGGCATGGAGGGTGTGCGGAAGGCGGTAGAGCGCGCCGTCGGAGCGGATATACTGTTTGGAGGTGAACAATAAGCATGGGTCAGGGAAAAATCTTGAAGGTATCCGGCCCGCTGGTGGTGGCTACCGGCATGGAGGATGCCAATATGTACGACGTGGTGCGCGTCGGTGAACAGGGCCTGATCGGCGAGATTATAGAGATGCGTGGAGACCGGGCGTCCATCCAGGTTTACGAGGAGACGGCAGGTCTGGGCACGGGTGCACCGGTCGTCAGCACGGGCGCGCCGCTGTCGGTGGAACTGGGGCCGGGCCTCATCGAGACCATGTACGACGGCATCCAGCGGCCGCTGGAGGAGATGATGCGGCAGGTGGGACCCAACATCACCCGCGGCATTCAGGTCCCGGCACTCAACCGTGAAAAGAAATGGACCTTCGTGCCGAGCGTCGCGGTGGGCGATACGGTGGAAGGCGGCGACATCATCGGAACCGTGCAGGAGACGATCGTCGTCACCCAGCGCATCATGGTGCCGGTCGGCGTGGCCGGCGTGGTCGAGGAGATTCGAGGCGGGGATTACACCGTGGAGGAAACGGTCTGCACCGTGCGCCAGGCGGACGGCTCCCTGCAGGCACTCTCCCTGATGCAGAAATGGCCCGTGCGCCGCGGCCGTCCGTATAAGGAAAAGCTGGTGCCCGAGATGCCGCTGATCACCGGACAGCGCGTCATCGATACGCTGTTTCCCATCGCCAAGGGCGGCGTGGCCGCCGTGCCGGGTCCCTTCGGTTCCGGCAAGACCGTGGTCCAGCACCAGCTGGCCAAGTGGGCGGATGCGGACATCGTCGTCTACATCGGCTGCGGTGAGCGTGGCAACGAGATGACGGATGTGCTGATGGAGTTCCCGGAGCTGAAGGATCCCCGCACGGGCGAATCCCTGATGACCCGGACGGTGCTCATCGCCAACACCTCGGATATGCCGGTGGCGGCGCGGGAGGCCTCCATCTATACGGGTATCACCATCGCCGAGTACTTCCGCGATATGGGCTACTCCGTCGCGCTGATGGCGGACTCCACATCCCGCTGGGCGGAGGCCCTGCGTGAGATGAGCGGCCGGCTGGAGGAGATGCCCGGTGAAGAGGGCTACCCCGCCTACCTCTCGTCCCGGCTGGCACAGTTCTACGAGCGCGCCGGCCGCACCGTATCGCTGGGCAAGGAAGGACGCATCGGCGCCCTGTCGGCCATCGGCGCCGTATCCCCGCCGGGCGGCGATATCTCCGAGCCGGTCTCCCAGGCGACCCTGCGTATCGTCAAGGTCTTCTGGTGCCTGGACGCGGGCCTCGCCTCCAAGCGACACTTCCCCGCGATCGACTGGCTGCAGAGCTACTCCCTGTATGTGGACAAGCTGCAGGCCTGGTATGAGGAGAACGTGGACAAGGACTTCCCGAAGCTGCGGGCGCAGGCCCTGCACCTCCTCCAGGAGGAATCCGAGCTGAACGAGATCGTGCAGCTGGTCGGCGTGGACGGCCTGTCGTTCGAGGATCGCCTGAAACTGGAGGTCACCAAGTCCATCCGCGAGGACTATCTCCACCAGAATGCGTTCCACGAGGTGGACACCTACTCGTCCATGAACAAGCAGTGCAAGCTGCTGAAGCTCATCTTAGACTGGTATGCCGAGGCCCAGAAGGCCATCGCCAAGGGTGCGCCGTTCGCAGAGGTCAGCGCCATGCCGGTGCGGGAGCAGATCGGCCGGTTCAAGTACATCGAGGAGGACGAGATCGACGGCGCATACGAAGAGCTTTTGCAGACGCTGAAGCAGGAGGCTGCTGCCCTCATCCGGGAGGAGGCGGAGGACGATGATTAAAGAATACAAGACCGTGCAGGAGGTCGTCGGGCCCCTGATGCTGGTCAAGAATGTAGAAGAGGTATCCTACGACGAGCTGGGTGAGATATACCTGCCGAACGGTGAAAAGCGTCTCTGCAAGGTTCTGGAGGTCAACGGCGACGACGTGCTCGTGCAGCTCTTCGAGAGTTCCACCGGCATCAACCTCAAGGAAAGTGCCGTCAGGTTCCTCGGGCACGGGACCCAGCTCGCGGTATCGCCGGAGATGCTGGGGCGCGTGTTTGACGGGATGGGCCGTCCGAAGGACGGCGGCCCGGAGATCATCCCTGACAAATGGCTGGACATCAACGGCCTGCCCATGAATCCGGCGGCCCGCGACTACCCGTCGGAGTTCATTCAGACGGGCGTTTCGGCCATCGACGGCCTGAACACCCTGGTGCGCGGCCAGAAGCTGCCGATCTTCTCCGGGTCCGGCCTGCCGCATGCGGACCTGGCTGCCCAGATCGCCCGCCAGGCCAAGGTGCTGGGCAACGCCGGCAATTTCGCCGTCGTCTTCGCCGCCATCGGCATCACCTACGAGGAAGCGGAGTTTTTCGCCTCCGACTTCCGCAGGACCGGCGCCATCGACCGGACGGTGCTCTTCATGAATCTGGCCAACGACCCCGCCGTCGAGCGTATCGCCACGCCGCGCATGGCGCTGACCGCCGCCGAGTATCTGGCCTTTGATCTCGACATGCACGTGCTGGTCATCATGACGGATATCACGAACTACGCCGAGGCGCTGCGTGAGGTATCGGCTGCCCGCAAGGAGGTTCCCGGCCGCCGCGGTTATCCGGGCTACCTGTACACCGACCTTGCGACCATATACGAACGGGCCGGCCGCAAGAAAGGCTCGAAGGGCTCCATCACCATGATCCCCATCCTGACGATGCCGGAGGATGACAAGACTCATCCCATCCCCGACCTGACGGGCTACATCACCGAGGGGCAGATCATCCTCTCCCGTGACCTGTACCGCAAGGGAATCCAGCCGCCCATCGATGTGCTGCCTTCCCTGTCCCGTCTGAAGGACAAGGGCATCGGCGAGGGCAAGACCCGCGCCGACCACGCGGACACCATGAACCAGCTGTTCGCAGCCTACGCCCGCGGCAAGGAGTGCCTGGAGCTGGTGGCCATCCTGGGCGAAGCGGCTCTGACCGATGTCGACCTCCTGTATGCGAAGTTCTCGCAGGCCTTCGAAGCCGAATACGTTTCGCAGGGCTACGACACGGAACGCAGCATCGAGGAGACGCTGGATATCGGCTGGAAACTGCTGCGCATGCTGCCGAAATCAGAACTCAAGCGCATCAAGGATGAATTTCTCGACCGCTACTATGACGAGGAGAGCGAACCGGCGGACGGCGCTGTGCCGGCAAAGGAGTAGACCATGGAACGTTTGCATGTCAATCCGACCCGCATGATGCTCACCACGCTGAAAAAGCGCCTGGCCACGTCCGTTCGCGGCCACAAGCTGATGAAGGATAAGCGGGATGAGCTGATGAAGGAGTTTCTGGACCTCGCCCGCGAGAACAAAGCCCTGCGGGCAGAGGTGGAGCAGGCCCTGATGAAGGTATATGAGAGCTTCAGCATCGCCAGCGCGGCCATGTCCGGCGAGATGCTGGAGGAAGCCCTCCTGTACCCCAAGCAGAGCGTGGCGCTCTCCGTGAGCAGCAAGAACGTCATGAGCGTGGATGTGCCGGTGTTCGCCTTCGAGACGACGGGCGGTACGGGAGGAGATGTCTATCCCTACGGTTTCGCCACGACCAGCGGCGAGCTGGATGCCGCCATCGCGCAGCTCGCGGAGGTGCTGCCCGCCATGCTCGAACTCGCGGCGAAGGAAAAGGAGGCCTCCATGCTGGCGGCGGAGCTGGAAAAGACCAGACGGCGCGTCAACGCCCTGGAATACGTCAAGATACCGCAGCTGCAGATGACCATCCGCTACATCGTCATGAAGCTCGATGAGAACGAACGCGGCAACCAGACCAGGCTTATGAAGGTCAAGGATATGATGCTGGCCGAGGCCATCACCGAGAAACGCGAGAAGGACGAGGAGATATACCGCGCCCAGCAGGCGTAGATCGGCGCGACCGGCAGCGAGGCGACGAGACGATGGAAAAGGGACAGCTGATTACCTTGCAGATGCAGGATATGTCTTTGGACGGCAGAGCCATCGGGAAAACCGATGGCTTTGCCATATTTGTCAGCGGCGCCGTGCCGGGAGACCGCGTGGAGGCACGCCTGACCAGGGTGAAGAAGAACTATGCGCTGGCCGATGCGGTCCGCATCCTGCAGCCGTCCCAGGCCCGCAGACCGCCACACTGCCCGCAGGCAGCGCTTTGCGGCGGCTGCCCGTACAGCACCCTAAGTATGGAGGCCCAGCTCGCCCTCAAGACCCGGCAGGTACGGGAAACTCTCACAAGGCTCGGCGCCCTGCAAGAGCCGGTCGTGCGGCCCATGGTGGGCATGGACGAGCCGTTTTCCTACCGGAACAAGGCGGTCATGGCGGTGAGCACGGGCGGTTTCCTGACGAAGAAGGGTGGCGCCGTCGCCCCGATGCACGAACCGCGCATCGGCTTTTACCGTGCGGGAAGCCACACGGTGACGGACTGCGAGACATGCCCCCTGCAGGCACCGCCGGCCATGGCGGTCGCCGCCGCCCTCAGACGCTTCATGACGGAGGACCACATCGTCTCCTACGACCCGCGCTGGGGAAAGGGTCTCATGCGCCATCTGATTGTCAGAAGTGCCCCCGGCACCGGCCAGGTCATGGTCATTCTCTGCATCTGCGGCCGCGGCATCCCACACGCGGAAAAACTCGTCGGCCTCCTGGACGAAGCTGTGGACGCCCTGCCCGTGGAGCCCTCCGGCCCGTATGCCGGGCTGAAATGGTCCCTGAAAAGCGTGATCCTGGATATGCATAGAGAGGGGGAAGCGCTGAACGGGCCCGCGCTCGGCGGCCATACGCGCGTTCTGGCCGGCGCTCCGGTCATCGAGGAGGAACTCGGCGGACTCTGCTTCGCCATCTCCCCGCTTTCCTTCTACCAGGTCAATCCCCGGCAGGCGACGCGGCTGTACCGCACAGCGCTGGACTATGCCGACCTCAAAGGCGGCGAGACCGTGCTCGATCTCTACTGCGGCGTGGGCGGCGTCGGTCTGTTCGCGGCCAGAGAGCTCGCGGCCCTCGAGAGTTCGCCTGCATATGCGGGGCGCAACCTGCCAGAAGGCGGCGACCTCGGCGACCTCGACGATCCCCATGAGGAGCCCGGCAGCCCGAAGGTGGAGACCGGAAATATTGGCGGCGCATCATCGAAATCGAAGGCGGGGACATCGGGAGGCCATGCGGCATTTCCTGAGCAAGCTGCCGGGAGGGGCGCCGCAACGCCGCCCGGCCTGGTCATCGGCATAGAATCCGTTCCGCAGGCCATCCGGGATGCCAACCGCAACGCCGTTCTGAACGGCATCGTGCAGGCCCGCTACCTCTGCGGGAAGGCGGAGGACATCCTGCCGCAGCTTCTGGAGCTGGGCCGCGGCGCAGTTGCCACATGTGGGGATGCGGGCGCAGGGCGGCCCGCCGCGGAAGATGCAATGCACGGCGCAGCCACGAGCCTGCGGCAACCAGCTTCGAGCAAGGCCGCCCGCAATGTACTGCCTGACGCGATGCAGCCCGCATCGGTCGACCCTCTGCCGGTGAGCGACGATATGTTCGATCTGGCCCGCCGAGCCTGCCGAGCGGATGTGGCCTTCCTGGACCCTCCGCGGGCCGGCTGCGACAAGCGCCTCCTCACGGCCCTGGCCGCCATCGCCCCCCGCCGCATCGTCTACATCTCCTGCGATCCCGCCACGCTGGCCCGCGACATCCGCATCCTCTGCGAGGCGGGCTACCGCTTCGAGGAGGCCACACCGGTGGACATGTTCCCCTGGACCGGCGCGATAGAGGTGGTCGCGCGGCTCTCCAGAGAATGAGGACGGAAACCATACGGCACATCAAAATCGAACTCCCGCTTGTTCGCTCACTTGCGCAAACCCGAAAAGGGCAGCCGCAGCGACACTCTGCCTCCGTAGCACTTCCCGGTTGGAAGGTGCTATCAGCCCTGCGCCGTGCGCCACTTGCAATGCCCGAATCGACTTTTCCCTGAAAAACTTTCCCCGGGTGGTTGACAAGCCCACGCGCCTGTGCTACAATCCCTATAAAACCGATAGGTTTACAATGCAAACATGAGGCCCGGCATCTGCACGGGCGCCCGCAGCCTGCATGCGGCGCGGGAAAACAGATGGACGGATGGAGGGACAAAGCGGATGATCCGGTATCACGCGAGACGATGTTGCCTGTAACGGCAACGGCGCACATAGAGCAGAAGGCAGAACGCGGAGAGCGGCGCGGAGAACATCGAGCGAGCAAGCGCGCAGCCTCTCCGTCGAGGCGTTTTGCGCGATGAAGAAAACACGAAACATGACAGGAACATGAAGGAAAGGAACGCGAAGAGATGAAGACATACGAAAGGATCACCGACCTGATCGGCGGCACGCCGCTTTTGAAGCTCACCAACTACGGCAGGAAGAACGACCTCGGCGCGGTCATCTACGGCAAGCTGGAGTATTTCAACCCGGCTGGAAGCGTGAAGGACAGGATCGCGAAGGCGATGATCGATGACGCGGAGGAAAAGGGGTTGCTGAAGGCGGATTCGGTGATCATCGAGCCGACGAGTGGCAATACGGGTATCGGTCTGGCAGCGGTGGCCGCGGCCAGAGGGTACCGGATCATCCTCACCATGCCGGAGACCATGAGCGTGGAGCGCCGCAATCTCCTGAAGGCGTACGGGGCCGAGCTGGTCCTGACGGAAGGCGCGAAGGGCATGAAGGGCGCCATCGCCAAGGCGGATGAGTTGGCGAAGGAGACGCCGAACAGCTTCATCCCCAGCCAGTTCACCAACCCCGCCAACCCGGCGATTCACCGGGCGACGACAGGCCCGGAGATCTGGCAGGATACGGACGGCAAGGTGGACATCTTCGTGGACGGCGACGGCACGGGCGGCACCGTGACCGGCGTGGGCGAGTATCTGAAGAGCCAGAATCCCGCCGTGAAGGTGGTGGCCGTCGAACCGGCAGCCTCCCCCGTCCTCTCGAAGGGTGTCGCGGGTGCGCATAAGATTCAGGGCATCGGCGCCGGTTTCGTGCCGGATACGTTGAACACGGATATCTACGACGAGATCATCACCGTGGAGAACGAGGAGGCCTTTGCCACCGGCAGAACCCTGGCGCGCGAGGAGGGCCTGCTCGTGGGCATTTCCTCGGGGGCGGCGGTCTTCGCAGCCACCGAGCTCGCCAAGCGCCCTGAGAACAAGGGGAAGATCATCGTCGCCCTTCTGCCGGATACCGGCGAGAGATACCTGTCGACGCCGATGTTCGCGGAATAAGGTGGGGCCGGACGCCTGGACGGTGACCGCGTGGCCGAACGGCCGGGCAGGCCGAGCGGGGTATCCGGACGGCAGCTGCACAGCCGGGCATCCCGGTGGGCCGCATGGCCGCATATATGAAAACCCGTATTTCAAACCATACCATGCCAAACAAAAGACTATCCTCTGTTCTGTAAGGCGGAGGATAGTTCTTTAAGGGCATGTAAACGGAAAACCGTGAGGGTGTGGCCGGACAGCGTGCTTACAGGTCCGCACGCGGGCTGCCGGTGCGTGTCCCATCGGCCGATGCGTCTTTGTCGCCGGCCGGTGGGCAGACTGCCGGATGCTGTCGGTGCGCTCGCTCTCGGCGCGATGACACCGGGCCACGCGCCTTCATCACCGGCCAGCGCAGCCACATGTGTGCACGTCGGTCGTGCGCTCGTCGCCGGCCGGT
>CAZDUM010000022.1:0-1444 GCA_964508645.1 uncultured Oscillospiraceae bacterium
GGGGGTGATCATCACCTGCGAAAGTGTGGGGTTTTGGGACAGTCTCCCCCCTATTCTGGCAAGGGTAAATCTGAAGAAAAAATGCCTACGGACGGAAAATCGGCTGTCTGGCTTTCCGTCCGGTTTTCGCTGTCCGGTCGGGCCCTTGGATGGGAGCGGGCACCGCGAATCCCCGCGCTTCCGGGCAGCGCGAAAAGGCTCGCAGGTTTCGTGCTGCGAGCCATTTTCCAAGGGCGATTATGGCGACTAGGCGGAACGGGAGTGCGAGTGGCGATGGCGGGGACGCGCCGCCGCCCCTCACTGCAGGGAAAAGCTGTTGTTCAGTATGCCGGTGCTGTAGAGAAAGAGCACGTCCTGCCCGTGAAAGTCGATGAACGAGCCCAGGTACGACGAATTGATATAGCGCAGGTCCACGATCGTGACGGTGGCGTAGTCGGGCAGGAGGAGCGGTGCCAGGCTGCTGCCGAAGGAGTCCCGAAACAGGATGAGCTCCCGGTCATTCCCCGCCGCCTTCGCCGCCGGATTTTCAACCGTGATGAGCGCCGAAGCGCCGGACAGAAACATCTCATAGGGGTCGTCGGAGGTGACCTTTTCCATATCATAGATCGGCTTCTCCCGGCCCGTCTCCGCGTGCACCGCGCTGCACCCCTCGATCACGTCGTTCGTCAGATACCGCAGCGGCTCCCCGCGCACGGGCAGCGCCGCCCGGCCGTAGTAGACCCCGCGAAAGTCCTCCCGCACGGTGACCGTCTCCCAGTCCCCGGCATCCCACGCATCGGGCAGCCCCATCGCCTGGCCCAGCGTCCGCGCCGTCCCCAGCAGGTTTTCCTGCCGCCAGTGGGAGTCCGTCCGATAAAAGCTCTCCGCGTCGAGGATGTCCGTCAGGTCGATGGGTTTCGCGTAGGGCATGGCCGCCTCCACCGTCTCGAACAGGGCCGCGTAGTCGATGGCCGGATAGCCGTTCTCCGCCGCGAGGTAGTAGCCCTTGTCGGGCACGATGGCGGAGAAGATGCGCCCCTCGCTCTCCGTCAGATAGGTGTCGTACACCGTCTGGAAGCGCCTGAGGGCGTGCTGCAGGGAGCTCTCGTTCAGGGGATAGAGGATCTCGGCGAGGTGGCCGTCCGCCAGATAGAGCCCGTTGTTGTCCTTTTTCAGGAAGACGCCGTACTCGCTCATGGCCTTGAGGCCGCGGAACCGGTCGCGCAGCGGAAACTGGTCCAGGGTATACTTCTCGAAGTCCTGCATGAAGCTGCCCGTCTTGACGCTTTCCCAGGAAAATTCGGGCATCTGGGCGAGTTTTCGCCGCTCGCTCAGCGACATGGTCTGGGGCGGTTTCAGCCAGCTCCAGAGCGTGATGAACAAAAGACAGGCGGCCAGAATGGCGACGCCGGCCCGGTAGCCGGCCGCTGCCCGGCCGGTGCCGTGCCGCGCGGGCTGCACGGTT
>CAZDUM010000022.1:1544-4206 GCA_964508645.1 uncultured Oscillospiraceae bacterium
CGTCCCAGCGCCGTCACGATGCGCTTTGGCAGAGGCGTCGCCCCGATCATGGCCAGGATCAGCAGGCAGCCGTAGCTGCGCAGGTAATACAGCGTCAGCGGCGTGGCGAAGCCCGCCGCGCGCACGGCAGGCGTCAGGCCGAGAAGCCCGCCCATCTGCGCGACGGCTGCCGGCAGACTGTGCGCGTTGAAGAGCACCATCGTGAAGAGCAGTACGACCGAAGCGTACACGTGCGCAACCCACGAAGGCATGCGGGCGAGATGTTTTGCGAAGAACAACTTTTCAAAAAGCAGAAACAGCCCGTGCGTCAGACCCCAGACCGCGAACACCCAAGCCGCGCCGTGCCAGAGGCCCGTCAGCGCCCAGACGATGAAGATATTCAGAATCCAGCGCGCCGTGCTGACGCGGTTGCCGCCCAGCGGAATGTAGACATACTCGCGGAACCAGCCGCCCAGGGTCATGTGCCAGCGCCGCCAGAACTCGGTGATCGTCCCGGAGACGAAGGGGTAGTCGAAGTTCTCGGGGAAGGTGAAGCCGAAGAGGCGCCCCAGCCCGATGGCCATGTCGCTGTACCCGCTGAAGTCGAAGTAGAGCTGCAGGGAGAAGGCGATCCCGTACATCCAGTGAAACAGCACCGTCTGCTCCGCCGCTGGCTGCCCGAGAAACAGCTTGACGAGCTCCCCCAGCTGGTTGGCGATGAGCACCTTCTTGCCGAGGCCGATGAGGAAACGCCTAGCGCCCTCGTACAGGTCCTGGGCCGTGGTGCGGCGGGCCAGCGGGTCGAGCTGTCCCTCGATGGCGCCGTAGATGACGATAGGACCGGCGATGAGCTGCGGGAACAGGGACACGTACATGGCGAACCGCAAAAGATTGCGCTGCGGGGGGTGTGTGCCGCGATGCACGTCGATGGTGTAGCTTAAGATCTGGAATGTGTAAAAGCTGATGCCCACGGGCAGCGCGATGCCCAGGGCGCTGACGGGCAGGCCGGTCACGGCGCCGAAGCTCTCGATGAAAAAATCGGCATACTTAAACCAGCCTAAGAAACCCAGGCTGATGCACACCGACAGGGGAAACGCCCATCTGTGGCGGGGGATGAGAAGGCCCAACACATACGCCGCCAGGATGGCCGCTCCCAGGAGCAGCAGATAGACGGGCTCCCCGTAGCCGTAGAAGAACAGGCTCGCCAGGAGGAGTACGGTGTTCTTGAAGCGCCGGGGCGCTGCGAAATAGCACAGCAGCACCACCGGCAGAAAATACACTAAAAACGGTACGCTGGAAAAGATCATTTCGCGCTCTTCCCGGCCAGACCGCCGCAGACGGTCTCGAAGGCGGCGACCATCTCATCGCCCGTCACCACATCGGACAGATCGTTGCCGACCATGAAGAGCATGATCAGGTCACCCGACCAGGCTACCTGCACATCCTCGGCCACCACGCAGACCCATTTCTTCGGGTCGATACCGCTGAGCATCTCGCTCGCCACGGCTTGCGTATCCTTGCTGTCGTTGACCTGCACCACCACCAGGGAGTAGGCCTGGGAGCTGATCATGGGGGCGGAGACGCCGATGGCCTTCACCTTGGAGGTGTCCGTAAGGCCGGTGTTGAACTTGACCATATCCGCATCATCCAGGGCCTGCTCGTGGCTGTCCAGGGAACCGAGGTCCACGGGCCTCGCCTCGTAGATCTTGTCGATGGCCTCGAGCGGGGTCAGGCCGATGCTCTCGCCGCTCTGTGGGGTGTCCACCGACGTGGAGCCGCTGCCGGACGAAGGATCTTCCGAGGTGTTGCCGCCGCTGCCGGCGTTATCGGAGTTGTCGTCGGACGGTTTGCTGGTCGAGCTACCGGAACTGCCGGAGGACGGTTTGCTCGTCGAGCCGCCCGAACTGCCGGAACTGCCGGATGAACCGCTGCCAGAGCTGCCGGAGCTGCCGGTGGACGGTTTATTGCCGGAGCCGCTGGAGCCGGAGCTGCCGCTACCGGTGGACGGCTTGCTGGTGGACCCGCCGGCGCTGCCGGTGGAGCCGCTGTCCGAGGTGCCGCCGTTCGGATCGGAGGAGGTCTGGTCGTCATCATCGTCGTCATCGCCCGTATCCGGCTTCGGTATCACGATCCCGACGCCCGGTTTCTGGCTGTCGTCGGACGGGTCCTGCGCATCGTCGCCGGGGCTGCTGGCCTCCGCATCCGGATCCTCCGCATCGGGGTCCTCGTCGGCCGGATCGTCCGACGTGCCGCCGTTTTCCTCCCCGGCGTCGCCCGGCGTCTCCACCTGCTCCTGGTCGTTGCCGCCCTGCGGCTCCTGCTTATCCTTGCTGCAGGCCGCCAGGCCCATGACCATCGCGATGATCAGGATGAGGGCCAGCGCACGGGTCCATTTTTTCTCTTTCATCTTCTTCATCTCCTTCATCTGCTGGTATCTGTTGTACATTATCTACATCTATATCTATTATCTATGTGTTCGGATGTATCCGTCGCATCCGCGCTTCGCGTATTCCATATTATCTACGGCATTATCTACGGCTGCCCTCCATGTCGGGATGCCGGGCCGCCCGCATATGCGGGCACTTCAGTTTCGTCATATGCTTCGATATATGACATATGATGATGCGACATGCACCGCGTCCCTGGCGACATGTCCTGCAGCCTCTCCATTTAGTCGCAGGGA
>CAZDUM010000022.1:4306-18056 GCA_964508645.1 uncultured Oscillospiraceae bacterium
CATGCACCGCGTCCCTGGCGACATGTCCTGCAGCCTCTCCATTTAGTCGCAGGGAGGGCGGCATCCACTCACCGGTTGACGCGATTTTTTTCGGCGGCGCGGTGCCGGGCGGCACAGCATCTGGCTGTCCGAGGTCCCGCATCCTCTGCACACCTTCGAGAGAGTGTCCAACGGGTGTTTTGCGGGCGCCCTGCCCCCACTTTTGATTTCAAGGGCGCGCTGAAAATATATCTTTCCTCCACCTCAAGGTCGCAGTCAGACATTCTCTTGAGGTTGTCGCCCACTTGCAGGCAGCGCGCCCGGGTTTTCAGACACTCTCTCATCCTCGACACGCGTGGCTCCGCATCGTCCCGGCCGCGCGGGGTACATGCGGGACCAGCATCGCCTGCTACCCCGGGCACGCGGGACACCGGCGCGGACAGCTGGGCCTATTGTATCACAAAGCGGGCCTTGGTGCCAGTGGAATCTCGTAACCCGGCGGTAAAAAGGTGGTCGACAAGCCGGCGAAAAGGTGGTAAAATGCTGGAAGGCCGGACGGAGCAGGCGATGCATCGAGACCGGCCGTGCATGAGGACCGAGAAGGGAACGAAATACGATGCGCATATTTGTCTGTATGAAGCAGGTGCCAGCGGGCACCACGGCGGAGATCGACCCGGAGACGGGCGCCATGAAGCGTCTTTCGAGCGATACCCGCACCAATCCCTATGACCTGTTCGCACTGGAGGTCGCCCTCTCGCTGCGCGAGAAGCTGGGCGGCACGGTGACCGCCCTGACCATGGGTCCCGAACACGCCGAGGAGATGATGCGCGATGCCTACGCCATGGGCGTCGACGACGCGGCGGTCCTCTGCGACCGGAAGTTCGCCGGGGCGGACGTGCTCGCCACCTCCTACTGCCTGGCCCAGGGCATCCAGGTGCTGGGCGGGGCGGATCTGATCGTCTGCGGCCGCCAGACCACGGACGGAGACACCGCCCAGGTGGGGCCGGCCATCGCGGAGCATCTGTACATCCCGCATGCGGCCTGGGTCGCGGAGATCGTCTACGCCGATGAGACCTGCATCCGGGTCCGGCAGGACCTGGCCAGCGTCTCCCAGGTGTCCGAGCTGCCCTACCCCTGCCTCATCACGGTGGACAAGGACATCTGCGTGCCGAGGCTGCCCACCTACCGGCGCAAGCGGGACACCGCCGGCCGGCCCATCCGCTTCCTGCACTTCGAGGACATGCCCGACCAGAATCTGAGCCGTTACGGTCTGGTCGGCTCTCCCACCGCCGTCAAGCGCATGTTCGCGCCGGCGGAGATCGAAAGGCAGGTCTATCTGGAAGGTGACGCCGTGGAAAAGACGAACAAGCTGTTCGCCATCCTGACGGACAAGAAGATCATATAGGGGGCGGGCTTATGGAATTTCTGCGATTTGATTCCCAAAAATGTACCCTTTGCAATATCTGCCTGGAGGCGTGCCCCTTCGGCGCCCTCAGCATCGAGGACAACGGCATCGTGGTGGGCGCAAACTGCCGCATGTGCGGCCTTTGCGTGCGCCAGTGCCCGGAGAAGGCCATCCGCTTCGAGCAGCAGGCCAACGCCTTCGACAAGGCGCAGTGGCGTGATTTTTTAATCTACGTGGAGCTGGAGCGCGGCGAGGTGCATCCCGTGGTCTATGAGCTGATCGGGGAGGCCCGCAAGATGGCCGCCAAGGTGGGCTTCCGCGTCAACTGCGTGGCCGTGGGCGGGCCGGGCACGGAGGCGGCCGTAAAACCTCTCCTCGCCTACGGGGTGGATACGGTCTATGTCTACGAGCATCCGGGCTTTGCGGGGTTCAAGGCCGACTGCTACACCGACGCGGTGGCCGACTGCATAGCCGCCGTCAAGCCGTGCGCAGTGCTGATCGGCGCCACCGCCCTGGGACGCTCCCTGGCGCCGCGCCTCTCCACCCGCTTCCATACGGGGCTGACCGCCGACTGCACGGCCCTGGATATCGGCGCCAGCACGGACATGGTCCAGATACGGCCGGCCTTCGGCGGCAACATCATGGCGGAGATCGCCGTCACCCGCTCCCGGCCCCAGTTCGCCACCGTGCGCTACCGGGTGATGGACCGCGCCAGGCCCGTGGACAGACCCGTGGGCCAGCTGGTGCGCTGCCATGTGACCGATGAGATGGCCCGCTCCCGCATCAAGGTCCTCTCCGCGGAGGTCATCGCGCGCAGGAAGAGCCTGGAGGAAGAGGAGATCATCGTGGTCGCGGGCCGCGGCGTCCAGAATGAAAACGGCGTGGCCCTGTGCCGGGCGCTGGCCGACGCCCTCGGCGGCCAGCTGGCCTTTACCCGCCCCATGGTGGAGAGCGGATACGGCGACCCCAGCCACCAGATCGGCCTCTCCGGCCGCACCGTGAGACCGAAGCTCATCATCACCTGCGGCGTGTCCGGCGCCATCCAGTTCACCTCGTGCATGAGTGCCTCCGAGTGCATCGTCGCCATCAACACGGACCCGGCCGCCCGTATCTTCAGCGTGGCCCATTACTGCATCGTGGACGACCTGTACCAGGTGGTGCCCGAACTGACGCAACTGGTCCTGAGCCGAAAGGAGGCGGACTGACATGGCATACCCGTATAAGAAGATGACCGAGGCCGATTTCGACTACATCCGCTCGGTCACGGCCCCCGACCGGGTGCAGGTGGGCGCGGAGATTCCAAACGAATACTACCGGGATGAGATGCCCGAATACGGGATCTTTCCGCCCGAGCTATATGTGGAAGTCCTGAACAAGGAGGAGGTCTCCGCCATTCTCTCCTATGCCTACAGGGAAAACATCCCCGTCGTCTGCCGCGGAGGCGGCACCGGTCTGGCCGGCGGCGCGACCTGCAAGTACGGCGGCATCATGCTCTCCGTCATGCGGATGAACAAGATCTTTCCGGTCGACCGCAAGAACCAGACGATCACCGTCGAACCGGGCGCCATGCTCCTGGATGTGCAGGCGGCGGCCGCCGCGGAGGGTCTCTTTTACCCGCCCGATCCGGGAGAAAAGACGGCCTCCATCGGCGGTACGGTCATCACGAACGCCGGCGGCATGAAGGCGGTGCGGTACGGCCTGACGCGCGACTTCGTGCGCTGCATCGAGGCGGTGCTGCCCGACGGTTCCATCATGAACTTTTCCTCCAATGTGGTCAAAAACACCACGGGCTATGCGGTCAAGGACCTCATCATCGGCTCGGAGGGCACGCTCTGCGTCCTGACGCAGGTGACCCTGAAGCTCCTGCCCGCCCCCACGTGCTCCTGCACGCTGGTCATGCCCTTTGACAGCCTGGAGGCCTGCGCCGACATGGTGCCCAAGGTCCTCGAGCTCCCCTTCGTGCCCACCGCGATCGAGTTCCTGGAGCGGGAGCTTCTGGACATCGTGGAGCGCGCCCTGAACAAGGTCATGCCGGTTCGCGACGGGGAAGCCGTCCTCATCGTCATGTACGACGCCTCCAGCAGGCAGGAGCTCGACAGCGCCGTCGAGGCGGCCTCGGAGGCGGCTCTGGCCAACGGCGCGCCAGATGTCTACATCGCGGATACGCCGGAGCGCGCCGGAACGGTCTGGAATGTGCGCGGCGCCATCCTGGAGGCCATGAAGGGGGACTCCGTGGCGCAGGAAGAGTGCGATGTGGTGGTGCCTCGCGCCCGCATCGCCGAATACGTCAAGGCGGCCAAGCGCATCGCGCTGGCCCACGGCATCCGCGTGGAGCCGTGCGGCCACTGCGGCGACGGCAACATCCACACGGAGATGCTCCGCGATCCGGGCATGACGGACGAGGAATGGAAGGCCGCCACACACGCCAGCCTGGAGGAGCTCTACGCCCTCTCCAAGCAGCTCGGCGGGCAGCTCTCCGGCGAGCACGGCATCGGCAACGGCCGGCTGGAATTCCTGGAGGAGTTCGTCGGGCCGCGCATGATCCAGCTTTACAAGGCCATCAAGCTGGCCTTCGACGACAGACTGATCCTGAATCCGGGCAAGGTCATCGAGTTCAACCACTGAGACACCCCGCCCCGGGCGCAGATGCAGCGATATACCTGAAACCATCACACACGCGACGAAACGAGAGAGAGGTCATCTAATGAGTGAGAAAAAATCCTCCCCGGTGAAGAAGAGCGGCATGCCCATCGCCATGGGCGTCGCCTTCGTAGCCTTTACCACGCAGTTCGGCGGCGGCTTCGCCTCCGGCGCGCAGATCTACCAGTACTTCATCGACTACGGCATCTGGTGCCTGATCCTGCCCGTCTTGACCCAGGGCCTGTACGCCCTGTTCTTCTGGTACGGCATGCGCTATGCGTATAAGCACAAGACCTACGACTACCGCAGCTTTTCGGACAGCCTGTACGGCAAGACGCGCTACGTCATGTCCAACCTGTACGAGGTCTGCTACCTCATCATGATCGGGACAGCCTCCGCGGCGGCCTTCGCGACGGGTGGCTCCACCCTCAATACGCTGTTCGGCATCCCCTACTGGCTGTGCACCCTCATCGTGGGCCTCTTCATCTTCTTCGTCGCGCTGTTCGGCTCCAAGGTCGTGCGCAACTGCGCCTCCACGCTGAGCGTTCTCATCATCATCGGCCTTGTCGTGGTGCTGGTGCCGAACATCATCGCCCAGTGGGACAGCATCACCGATTCCATCGCCCGCATGGCGAGCGGCGAACTGGGCGCTCTGGCGCAAAAGGGCGTCTCGCAGTGGGATCCGGTCACCCGCACGATGTTCCGCGGGACCTCCGAGGCGATCAGCAATGGGCAAAGTGGCGGCTTCGGCATCGCGCTGTGGCTGTCCGTGCTCTACTTCTTCTTCCAGCTGGCCTCCGTGTCGGTCACCTACCAGCACATGGAGAACATCACGGATAAGAAGCAGATCAACCGCGCCGCCATCTACATGTTCATCTGGAACTTCATGGCGATGGAGCTCTCCATCCTGGGCCTCCTGGCCGTGGCCTTCGTGCCCGCGCTGGCCGACGCCTCCGTACCCATGCTGACGCTGGTGCAGAACGGCGTAGGCGCCAAGGTCCTGACGCCCATCATCTCCATCCTGATCATCCTGGGCGCCATCTCCACGGCGGTCAACATGATCTCCGGCATCGTCACGCGCTGCGTCAACGCCGTGGAGCGCCGCATGAAGACGCCGGAGCAGAAGTCGAAGGGGCACCTGGCACGCAACGCGGTCTTCACGCTGCTCTTCACGCTGGTCGCCTTTGCGATCGCACAGCTCGGCCTGCAGGCCGTCGTGGCCAAGGGCTACGCCTATCTCGGCTATGCCGCCTTCATCACGCTCTTCGTCCCGTTCATCGTGCACTGCATCCGCACGAAGGGCAAGGAGATCTGAAAGGAGCGCTGCCATGAATCTGAGCGTAGCCTGCGTCCCCAAGGCGCGGGAGCAGCCTGACGGCTTCGTCTACCTGGATGAGTGGATCGAGGACTGCATCATAGACGCCAAGTATGCCGGCACGGACAACTTCATGGGACGCCCGGCAGCCGGCTATGAGCAGCCCCTGGTCATCGCCAGCAGAGAGGTGGCTGCCGGCTGCGCCAGGGCCGCGGACATCCTGCGCGGGCAGGGTTTTGTGCTGAAAATCTTCGACGCCTACCGGCCGCAGCGCGCGGTCGAAGACTTTTGCCGGTGGGGAGACGACATCGAGGACCAGCGCCGCAAGCCGGTCCACTATCCCAACATCGAGAAGGGCCAGATGTTCGACGACGGCTATATCGCCCGCAAGTCCTCGCACACCCGCGGGGCTGCGGTGGATCTGACCATCGTGAGCATGGAGACGCATCAGGAGGTGGATATGGGCGCCATCTTCGATTTCATGGACCTGCGCAGCTGGCCGCAGAGCGACCTCGTCACGCCGGCGCAGAAGGCGAACCGCATGATCCTCAGGGAGGCCATGCTCGCCGCCGGGTTCAGGCCCATCCGGTCCGAATACTGGCACTTCAACATCAGCCCGGAGCCCTATCCGGACACATATTTTGACTTTCCAATCCGTTGACAGGAGGATGCACAAGCTATGTATTGCACGAAAAAAATCGCAGAAGACCTGATCTGGGTCGGCGCCGACGACAGGCGGCTCGCCATGTTTGAAGGCGTTTACTCCGTACCGAACGGCGTATCCTACAACTCCTATCTGCTCCTGGACGACACCACCGTCCTCATGGACACGGTGGACAAGGCGGTCGGCGAGAAATTCTTCCGCAACCTGGCCCATGCGCTGGACGGCCGGGCGCTGGACTTCGTCGTCGTCCAGCACATGGAGCCGGACCATTCCGCCACGCTCGCCGAACTTTTGCTCCGCTATCCGGGGGTGCGCGTGGTGTGCAACGAGAAGACGGCTGCCATGATCGGGCAGTTCTATCATCTGGACCTGAAGGACCGGCTCTGGCTGGTCAAGGAAGGCGATGTCATGCACACCGGCCATCACGACCTGACCTTCATCAACGCGCCCATGGTTCACTGGCCGGAGGTCATGGTGACCTACGATGCCGCCGCCAAGATCCTCTTCTCCGCCGACGCCTTCGGCACATTCGGCGCCCTCAACGGGGCCATCTTTGCCGATGAGGTGGATTTCTGGCACGACTATCTGAGCGAGGCCCGGCGTTACTACACCAACATCGTCGGCAAGTACGGCCCGCAGGTGCAGGCGCTGCTGAAAAAGGCCCACGGCATCGAGATCAAGATGATCTGCCCGCTGCACGGCTTCGTCTGGCGGCGCGATATCGACGACTACTTCGACAAGTATGTCAAGTGGAGCACCTATACGCCGGAGGAGGACGGCGTGATGATCGCCTATGCCTCCGTCTACGGCAACACCGAGAATGCGGCGGAGATCCTTTCCTCCCGTCTGCGGGAAAAGGGTGTGCGCACGGTCATGTTCGACGTGTCCGTCACACCGGCCAGCGAGATCGTCGCGGCTGCCTTCCGCTGGAGCCACCTGGTGTTCGCCTCCACGACCTATAACGCGGGCATCTTCGTCTCCATGGAGGCGCTGCTGCACGACCTGACCGCGCACAACATCCAGAACCGCACGGTGGCCTTCATCGAGAACGGCTCCTGGGCCCCCACCAGCGGCAACCTCATGCGGGAGATGTTCGCGGGCTGCCAGAACATCCGCATCCTGGACGAGACGGTCTCCCTGCGCTCCTCCCTCAAGGAGAGCCAGCTGGACGACATCGAGGCCCTGGCGGATGCGATCGCCGCGACGGTGCCCAAGTTCGTGCCGGCCTATGAGAAACCGCAGACGGCGGCCACGGATGTCGACGTCACCACCGGGGAGATCGACCCGAACGCCATGTTCAAGTTCTCCTACGGCCTGTTCGTCCTGACGGCCAAGGACGGGGAGAAGGACAACGGCTGCATCATCAACACGGCGGCCCAGCTGACCAGCAAACCCAACCGCATCAACATCGCCGTCAACAAGGCGAACTTCACGCACGACATGATCATGAAGACGGGTATCTTCAACATCTCCTTCCTGTCGGAGAAGACGACGTTCGATACCTTCAAGCGGTTCGGCTTCGCCAGCGGACGGGATACGGATAAGTTCGCCGCCTTCGAGGCGTCCGTGGCGCGCAGCACCAACGGCCTGTACTATGTCACGTCCGGCACGAACGCCTTTGCCTCCGCAAAAGTCATCGACGCCTACGATTACGGCAGTCACACGCTGTTCATCGCGGAGATCACCGAGGCGCAGATCCTCAGCCCGGACCCGTCTGTGACCTACGCCTACTACTTCGCGCATATCAAGCCGAAGCCGCAACCGAAGATCGAGGAAAAGAAGACCGGCTGGGTCTGCAAGATCTGCGGCTATATCTACGAGGGCGACGAGCTGCCGCCCGATTTCGTCTGCCCGCTGTGCAAGCACGGCGCGGAGGATTTCGAGAGGCTCGAGTAAGGCGCGTCACGTGTCGCGGGCTGCGGTTGCACGCGCGCGGGACCTGGCAGGATCTGCCTGTCGTGCGGGACGGCCGGGATGGTGCGCTGAGGCGCCGCAGCCCGGCGCGGCATAGGCGCGGGTCGGCAGCGTGACGCACGCAGAATGCAGCGCGTGAACGGCCCCGCATCGGCGCCTCGATGCGCCGCGCCGCGTGGGTGTCGATCCCCTTCTGACCCCCGCATCGCGCTGACTCCTGCATCGCGGAAACGGGCAGGCGGGAATACCGCGGCGCCGGATGCGCCGGATTCAATGGATTCAATGGATTCAATGGATTCAATGGATTCGATGAAAGATAGCGCCCCATCCGAAGGAACGCCCGATGCGGGTCTATGATCTGCATCGGGCGTTCCTTCATGCCTATGATCTATGGAAATGAAAAAGTTTGGAATTTGCGCGTTCGCGGCGCCGAGAAGCCACTGCGAGTCCGTCCATGTCCTTCAGAGCCCCGTCGGCGCGCCATAGCGCTCCGCCGAGGCACACAGGTCCTGCAGAGCGGGCCGCGGCGCTTCTCAGCGTCTCCCGCGGCGCCTCACCAGGACCATGGCAGGGAGAATCCGCCGCTCTGCTCGTTCTGCTGGTTCTGATTCGGCCACTGCTGCTGCTCATCGCTGTGCGAGGCCGCATACTGGTTGACGGACTGCGCGTCCTCCAGCTCCAGATCGAAGTTGAGCATCTCGTTGTTCCGCACGACGGTGAAGGTCACCGTGTCGCCTATCTCGTGCGTCTGGATGAGGCTGATCAGCTGGGAACCGCTGGTGATGCGCGTCTCATCGAGGTAGTAGATCATGTCGCCGGCCTGCAGGCCCGACTTCTCCGCGTTCTTCCCGTTGACCTGGGAGATGTACACGCCCGTCATTCGCACGCCGTACTGCATGGCCTGGGAGGCGTCCGTCAGATCCAGGATGGTGATGCCGGCCGCCGGACGGTCCGCCACGTAGCCGTTCTCGATGAGGGAATCGGCCACCTTCTTGACGAGATTGACGGGAATGGCGAAGCCCAGTCCCTCGGCGTCCGAGTCGGCGGACTTCGCGACGACTATGCCGATGAGCTTGCCGTACTGGTCGAACAGGCCGCCGCCGGAGTTGCCCGGGCTGATGGAGGCGGTCGTCTGGATGAGGACCATGGTCCTGCCGTCCAGGGTAATCTCGCGCTCCAGACCGCTGATGATGCCCTCACTGGTGCTGCCCGCGAGCCGTCCCAGAGGATTGCCGATGGCCACGCTCAGATCGCCCACATTGAGCGCGCTGCTGTCTCCGATGGATACGGGAATGAGCCCGTCCTTCTCGACCTTGATGACGGCAACATCGGTCTGCTCGTCGGTCGCGACCAGCGTCGCGTCGAGCTGCGTCCCGTCATGCAGCGTGACCTTGATGGTGCTCGCGTCCTCGATCACATGGTTGTTGGTGACGATATAGCCGTCCTCCGAGTAGATGACGCCGCTGCCGGCACCCTGGGTCACATACTGCCCCAGCCAGCTGTCCGTCGCCACCGATTCGGTGTCGATGGCCACGACGGAGTTCTCATTTCGCGCTGCGATCTCCTGGATGGAGAGCGGACTGCCCGTATTCGTCGAAAGGTTGTAATTCGTGGTGTTGACGGACTTGTCGATGCTCGTTCCGCCGAACACGCTGATGGAGAGCGCATAGGCGGCAGCGCCGATGGCGGCCGAGCAAACCATGGCGACGATGAGGCAGACGACGAACATCCTGCGCGTCACGTACTTCTTTTCCTTGGTCTTGGTCTTCTTCTTCGGGGGCTGCTGCTCCGCCTGTCCGCCCGCCTGCATGCCGCCGTCCTGGTAGCCGCCCTGCGCGCCGTACCCGGATCCCGCATAGCCGTTCTGCCCGCTGCCGTTCATATTGCCTGCGCCGTACCCGCTCTGCGTACCGCCGTAGCCCGGTCCTGCGTAGCCCGTCTGCCCCGCGTAGTTCGCCGCCCCGGAGGAAAAGGTGCCCTGCGCGCTGTTGTATGTCTGTCCCGCGTATCCGCTCTGTCCGCTGCCGTTCATATTGCCCGCGCCGTATCCGCTCTGCCCGGCGTATCCGGTATATCCGGTCTGCCCGGTATATCCCGTCTGCCCGGCGCCGCCCGGCGTGCCGGCGGAGAAACCGCCCTGCGCACCGCTGTATGTCTGTCCCGCGTATCCCGTCTGCCCGCTGTCACCGGCGGTGCTGGAGGCGCTGCTCTGCGCACCCTGTCCGTCCGCCCCGGCCGCCGCGTTCGGTTCGGCGCTATCCTGCTGTTCGCCCGTCTGGGTTCCGTCCGCCTTGTATCCGAATTTTTCCCAGTCTTCCATGATCCCTTCGTACCTCCTTCTGAAGATGTCCAAATTATATCCGCCTATTGTGTAAATTTGGTGTAAAAAAGATGTGAAATATGATAAAATGTCATGTTGTATTGCGCGTGTTACTGTGACGGTGATATCATATATGGCGAATGTTACGGAGACGATAACCCCCTCCCTTCTGCGCTACAGGCGCTGGTGCGAGGCGGCGTCGGCGCAGGGCCTCGCGCAGGAGCTTGCGACCCTGCGGGAGGATGCGGACGAGATCGAGGACCGGTTCTGCCGGGACCTCGCCTTCGGCACCTCCGGCCTGCGGGGGCGCATGGGGGCGGGAACGAACCGCATCAACGAGGTGGTCGTCGCGCGCGCCACGGCCGGCGTGGCGGATGACCTTCTCGCCGCAAGCCCGCATCCTACGGCCGTCGTCGGCTACGACACGCGCCTGCACTCGCGGGACTATGCGGAGACGACGGCCGAGGTTCTGTGCGACCGCGGGGTGGATGTCTACCTGATGGAGGCGCCGCATCCCGTCCCCCTGCTCTCCTACGCCGTGCGCGCGCTCGGCGCCGCGGGCGGCGTGATGATCACGGCCAGCCACAATCCCAGGGAATATAACGGGTACAAGGTCTACGACGGGACCGGCTGCCAGATCGACGAGGAGACGGCGCGCCGCATAGAGGCGCGCATCCGCGCGCACGGCTACTTCGAGCCGGCGCCGCGCGGGGAGAAGCCGGGGCGGCGCCGGCCTCTGCCGCCGCAGGTGCCCGAGGACTACCGGCTGCACATCCGCCAGCAGGTGCGCTTTCCGGACGGCATGGAGGCCGCATGCCGGGCGGCCCTGTCGAAACTCTCCGTCGTCTATACGCCGCTGAACGGCACGGGGATCGCCCATGTGCCGCGCCTGCTGCAGGCGCTGGGGGTGGGCCGTCTCACGCTGACGGAGCGCCAGGTCGAAGGCGACGGCCTGTTCGCCACCTGCCCCGCCCCCAATCCGGAGGAACCGCGCGCCTTCCGAGAGAGCCTCGCTACGGCGGAGGCGCTGGCCACGGCCGGCGCGGCGCCGGACCTGATCCTGGCGACGGACCCGGACTGTGACCGGATGGGCGCCATGGTGCGGGAGGGAGATACGTATGTCGCGCTGAGCGGCAACCAGACGGGAGAACTTTTGCTGGATTACATGCTCGCATGCTGCGATGCGCCGGCAGGCCATCTTTTGCTGAAAAGCCTGGTCTCCAGCCCCCTCGCGGAACGCATGGCCAGGGCGCACGGCATGGATGTGATCAACACGCTCACCGGATTCAAGAATATCGCCAAGGAGATGGAGCGGCAGGCGGCAGGTCGGCCGGATGCCGTGCTCTTCGCCTTCGAGGAGAGCATGGGGTACCTGTGCGGCAACTACACGCGGGACAAGGACGGCGCGCTGGCCTGCCAGCTCTTTTGCCTGATGGCCGCCCGCCTCAAATCGCTCGGCCTGACGCCGATGGCCAGATTGCAGCAGCTCCACGAGACATACGGCTTCATGGAGACGCGCACGGGCGCGCTTCGCTTTCACCGGGAGCGGGAGCGGGCCATCATGGAACATCTCATGGACAGCCTGTTTCGCGCCGCGCCGGAAACCTTCCTCGGCCACCCCCTCCTGGGACAGGCCGTGGAGCGGGACGATACCTACAGGGCGGCGCCCGTCTTTCTGGGGACCATCCGGACGCGTGCCGGCGTGGAGCACCGGATCGTCGTCCGCCCCTCGGGGACGGAGCTCAAGCTGAAGGTGTATGTCTTTGCCGGAGGGAACAGCCGCCGGACAGCCGAAAGCGCCGGAGACGAGCTGCTCCGGGAGGTTTTAGATCTTTTGCACCGTGAAAAGGAGGCGTTCGCCGAGGTATGAGCAAAGCGCTGATCGCGGTCGACCGCAGCCGGTCGTTCCGCCTTTTCCTGACCATCACGACAGATCTCGTGGAGACCGCCCGCAGGATTCACGGGACCACGCCGCTCGCGACGGCGGGCCTGGGGCGGGTTCTCACCGGTGCGGGCCTCATGGGGCTGATGCTGAAGGACCCGACGAACAAGCTGACCGTGCTGTTCAAGGGGGACGGACCGGCGCAGCAGATCCTGGCGGTGGCGGATGGCGCCGGGCATGTGAAGGGATATATCGGCAATCCTGATGTGGACCTGCCGCTGCGGGCGGACGGCAAGCTGGATGTGGGCGGGTCGCTGGGCACGGGGCAGCTGACGGTCATCAAGGACCTGGGGCTGAAGGAACCGTATACCGGCACCATCGCGCTCGTCAGCGGCGAGATCGCGGAGGACCTGACGGCCTACCACTACATCTCCGAGCAGGAAAACACGGCCATGGCGCTGGGTGTCAAGGTGGACACGGATCTGTCGGTCGCCGCGGCAGGCGGGCTGCTGGTGCAGATGCTGCCGGAGGCGGAGGATGGCGCCGTCGATGCGCTGGAGGCGCTGCTCGCGGATATGCCGCCCATCACCACGCTCATCAGCCGCGTATACGCGCAGGCGCCGGTCGTCAGCGGAGAGACCGGCCTTTTGCAGGACCTTCTGAGCGCCGCCTTCGGCCCGCTGCCGGACGCCTATCAGCCGGTGACGCTCGAGGTGCGGGATCTGAACTGGCAGTGCGACTGCTCCCGCGAGCGTCTGGAGCAGGCGCTCGTGAGCATCGGCCCGCGCGAGCTCTCGTCCATCATCGAGGAGGACGGCCGGGCGGAGCTGGTCTGCCGGTTCTGCGGCAAGAAATACGACTTCGACCGAGCAGACCTCACGGCACTGCTGGCACAGCTTTGAGATAATGGGGTATCGGAAAGATGCGAGATATTACGATCAAGATCACGGGCAGGCAGGAATACGACGGGCAGGAGGTCAATCAGATGGAGTTCGTCACGGACGGCAAGGCCTACCGCCGCCGGGACGATGTCTACATGGTGTACGAGGAGAGTGAAATTTCCGGCATGTCCGGCTGCCGCACCACCATCCGGCTCCACGGTGACACCCTGCGCCTGCGGCGGATCGGGGAGGAAGGGTACACCAGCGAGCTGTACTTCGAGAAGGACAGACGGTTTTCCAGCCTCTACACGACGCCCTTCGGGCGGATGGAGGTGGAGGTGCTGACGCGGCTGGTCGACAACCGGATCGACCCGGAGACCCTGCGCGGGGATGTCTCCGTTCACTATGACATCAGCCTGCAGGGGATGGCGGAGGCCACCACGCGCCTCGAGATCAACGTCATGTGACATCGCGTTGTGACGCCGGTGCGCAGGATGACGAAGGCCGGCGCGCGGGTCTTACACATTTCACGAAAGGGGCGGCGGCATGCAGACCCGCAGACGGATGGGATACAAGACGGGTGAGCGCGCCGGCGATTGCGCGCGCGGGTAGCATGAGGCGAGCAATTGACGCGCGGGACACATGCATCGCGGATGGGTGCGGGACGTATGCCAAACCGGGCGCGCCGGTGCGCAGGTCTTACACATTTCACGAAAGGGGCGGCGCCATGCAGAGCACGGGCGGCGGCAG
>CAZDUM010000022.1:18156-19416 GCA_964508645.1 uncultured Oscillospiraceae bacterium
GGTCTTACACATTTCACGAAAGGGGCGGCGCCATGCAGAGCACGGGCGGCGGCAGACGGGGTTTTGACCCGGACCGATACATCGAGGAACAGTCCAGATATATTCTGGAAAGGATCGCCGAGGGCGGCAGCCAGCGGCTCTATCTGGAGTTCGGCGGCAAGCTGGTGCACGACAAGCACGCGATGCGGGTCCTGCCCGGTTTCGACGAGAACGCCAAGATCAAGCTCCTGCAAAGGATGAAGGAGCAGGCGGAGATCATCATCTGCATCTACTCCGGCGACATCATCGGCAGCAAGACGAGGCAGGATTTCGGCATCACCTACGACCTGGAAGTGATGCGGCTCATCGACATCTTTCGCCGCTACGACCTGTCCATCAACAGCGTGGTCGTCACCCGCTACCAGGATGCGCCCGCGGTGCGCATGTTCCTCAGCAAACTGCAGCAGAGAGGCATCCGCACCTACACCCATCATTTCACCAAGGGCTATCCCACCGAGGTGGACACCATCGTCAGCGAGGAGGGCTACGGCGCCAACTCCTACATCGAGGTGAGCAAGCCGCTCGTGGTGGTCACAGGCCCCGGCGGCGGGTCCGGCAAGCTGGCGACCTGCCTCTCCCAGCTCTACCACGAGTACCGCCTGGGAAACCGGGCGCGCTACGCCAAGTTCGAGACGTTCCCGATCTGGAACCTGCCGCTGAAACACCCCGTCAACATCGCCTACGAGGCGGCTACGGCCGACCTGAAGGACGTGAATCTCATCGACTTTTACCACCTGGAAGCCTACGGGCAGACGGCGGTCAACTACAACCGGGACCTGGAGGTCTTCCCGGTGGTGCGGCGCATCATTGAAAAGATCACCGGCGAGGCGTCCGAATACCGCTCCCCCACGGACATGGGCGTCAACCGGGCCGGCTTCTGCATCACCGACGACGCGGTGGTGCGGGAGGCCGCCATCCAGGAGATCATCCGGCGCTGCCTCATCGCCCGCTGCGACTACAGGAAGGGCCGCATCACGCAGGAGGCGCTCGAGCGCTCGGAGCTGCTGATGAAGGAGGTGGGTGCCGATGTGACGGACCGCGCCGTGGTCATCCCCGCCCGCACCTACGCCGATAAGAAGCGCGACCTGGACCCGCAGCGCTATGTCAATGTCGTGGTCATGTCCCTGGAGATGCCGGATGGCACCATCGTCACCGGCCGCAGCTCCCGGCGCATGGCGGCGGCCGGCGCCGCCGTCCTGAATGCCGTCAAGAAAATGGCGG
>CAZDUM010000023.1:0-19284 GCA_964508645.1 uncultured Oscillospiraceae bacterium
TTTCAGTGCGCCCCGGGATAGTCGATGTCGTACTGGCGTATCTTGCGCGAGATGGTGGAGGCGTTGACCCCCAGTTTTGCACCGGCATCCCGCAGCGAGCGCGAGCTTTTCAGCACATTCTCGATGAGCGCCTTCTCGTAATTGGCCATCGACTCGGAGAGGGTGCCGCTCGGCGTCGCCGACCCGCTGCCGTCCGGCGCGATATCCAGAACCCCCCGCAAAAGGTTCTCGTCCACCGTGTTGCCGGTCGCGCAGATGGTGAGGTACTCGATGACGTTCTCCAGCTCCCGGATGTTGCCCGGCCAGTCGTAGGCGATCAGGATGTCGTAGTGCTGGTCCGTCAGGCGGAGCGGGCGGCCGTGCTTCTTGCCGTATATCGCCAGAAAATGCTCGCAGAGAAGGCGGATGTCCTCGCGATGTTCCCGCAGGGGCGGGACATGGATGGGCACGACATTGAGGCGGTAGTACAGATCGCGCCGGAAGGTGCCTTCGCTGATCTTCTGCTTGAGATCGCTGTTGGTGGCCGCGATGAAGCGGATATTGAGGGGAATGGTGCGCGTGCCGCCCACCCGGGTGATTTCCTGGTTCTGGATGGCCCTGAGCAGCTTGACCTGCAGGTCCATGGGCATGTCCCCGATCTCGTCCAAAAGCAGCGTGCCGCCGTTGGCCATCTCGAACAGACCGCGCTTGCCGTTCGCGCTGGCCCCCGAGAAGGCGCCCTTTTCGTAGCCGAACAGTTCGGACTCCAGGAGGTTCACCGGGATGGAGGCACAGTTCACCTTGATGAACGGCTTGTCCCGCCGCCGGCTCAGGCGATACAGCTCATCGGCGACGATCTCCTTGCCCACGCCGGATTCTCCGGTGATCAGCACCGTGGCGTCCGTCGGCGCAGCCTTCTGAATGGAGGTCCACACGGCCTTGAGAGCCGGGGAGTTGCCGACCAGGCGCGAGGACGGCTGGTTCTCCATGTCCGCGCTGGTCATGATCGTGGCGCTCGGTTCCGTTTGCCGTAGCGCATTCGCCTGCGCCAAAAACTGGTCAAAATCCTGCTGCAGCGCCTTGAGCGTGAAGATGGGGCGGCTGGTGGCGATGACATGCGTCAGGTTGCCGTTCTCGTCGAAGAGCGGTACGCCGATGACATAGCCCGTCTCCGGCGGATCGGTGACCTGCACCTCCGCGAGGCGAAAGGCCTTCTTGCCCGTCTTGAGCACATCGCACACCGCGCCGCCGGTGAAGAGCTTCCCCTCCTCTACGATGTCCTGCACTCTTCGGCCGAGAAGCTGCGCCGGGTCGATGCCCGTATTGGCCTGGTGACTGGGGTTGACATAGATGACGCGCCCCTGCGCGTCGGTGATGAGGATGCTGTCGTCCAGCGCGTTGACGACGGCCTTGAAGTCGATGCCGTCTGCGAGAAAGGCGTGCAGTTCCGACAGCACATCCTGCAGCAGCGCCTCCGTGCGCGCGGGGTCCTGACAGACGCCGTCCGCCATGGCGGAGCGGATGGCCTTGATGACCCGCTCGATGGTTACAGTCTGGTTCATGCGAGGCTCCTTCGTGTCGCTTAAGCCGCGGCATACGTGCCGCGGCGCAGCCCGCTTCCTGCGGGCTGCCGTTCCCACGAAACAGTATAGCAGATTTCCCACGCGCCGTAAACCTGTAACGGCGGAAATTGTTGCAGATTAGCAACAAATTTGTGCAAAATCGCACGGCGTGACGGGAATCCAGCGCCTGCCGCACATCTTTTGCGAAGAAAACGGGCAAAGACTTGCTCGTGCGCAACGGATCGTGCCGGGGCACAACGATTTTTCCATCTGTAGGTGTAGAACGGAGGGCAGACATGCGAGGGGGAGCCGCTGGCACGCTTTATGCTACGAACCCTTATCCTGTGCCCCACGTGCTGCACCGCGCGTCCCCTCCTTCCGCGCGCCGGTGTGAGAGCCGCGAGGGTGCCTACGAGCGGTACTGAAGATGCGTGAAGATGTGAAGGAGAAGAAACGGAAAGACGACTGAAAAGGAGTGAACTACATGAAGTCGGAAGAAAAAGCGCTAAAAGGTAATTTTCTGTGGCGATTCTGTCAGAAATTCCAGTTCGCCGCGGATAAGATCATACCGGATTCCATGGTATTCTGCTTTATCCTGACGTTTGTCGTATTCATCGCGGCCATGATCTTTACCGGCACCGGTCCGGTGACCCTGGCCATGCAATGGTTTGACGGAATGTGGAGTCAGCTGGCCTTTGGTATGCAGATGTCGCTGATCGTGGTCATCTGCTCGGCGACCGCGAATTCGCCTCTGGTCGTGCATGCCATGAACAAGCTGGCGAGCTATATCAAGACCCCCGTGATGGCCATGTGCGTCCTGATGATCTGGGGATATTTCGCATCCTTTGTAAACTGGCTGTTCTGCACCGTGTCCTGCACCGTGCTGGCCGTGGCGCTCTGCAAGCGCATCAAGGGTATCAACTTCCCTATGATGATCGTCGCCGGTTACTGCACATCCTGCCTGGGCCAGACCTTGAGCCCGACCTGCGCCGTCTATGCCGGACTGGCCTCTGAAGACTATATCGTCCATGACTACTTCGGACGGACCCTCTCCCAGGCCGAGACCGTATACAACCCGATCAATGTCGCCATGTTCCTGACGCTGGCCATCCTCACCATGGTGCTGGCCGTGATCACCAGGCCGCCCGCCACCGCCGAGATTTCCTTCGCAGCTGACAATGCGGAGATGGAGAAGGAGGCGGAATGGCTGAAGGTCGACCGTTCCACCCTGGCCGGCAAGATGAACGGGAGCCACATCATCATGTTCCTGATCGGGGCGATCGGCGTCGTGGTCATCGTGCACGAGTTCGCGACCAAGGGCTTCCTCGGCGCTCTCAGCCTGAACTTCCTGATCACGTTCTTCCTGACCATCAACTGCTTCCTGTACAGGACGCCCACCGCCTTCATCGGTGCGCATAAGCAGGCCATGCCGCTGGCGACTGAGGTCATGTTCCAGTTCCCGTTCTACGGCGGGATCGCCGGCATCATGTCCTCCTCCGGTCTGGCTGCCATGGTGGTGTCCGGACTCGTCAAGATTTCCACCGCCACGACGCTGCCGGTCGTATCCTATCTGACAGCTGCGTTCGTCAACCTGTTCATCCCTTCGCAGGGCGGACAGTTCATCATCCAGGGACCGCTGCTGCTGGATGCCGCACAGCAGGTCGGCGCGGACATGATCACCGTGGTCAACGCGTTCGTCTACGGCGACCAGGTTACCAACCTGATCCAGCCGCTGTACATCATCCCGGCGCTGGCTATGACCGGCACCAAGCTGAAGCAGGTATGGGGCTTCATGGCCTTCATCTGCGTGTTCTGGCTGGTCGCCACCGTGATAGGGCTGTTGGTGTTCCCGGCCATCTTCGGATAAATTCAGTACTGCGCGCGCAGGGCCGGTATGGAGCGACATACCGGCCCTGTTGCGCATATACAACGATTGTTTCCCGCCTGCAACGGGGACGGGAAACGGGAACGCGCCATAGGCGGATGAAAAGCGGCGTTTTTCGCGAGCGGGCAGCTGGCACGGTTTGTGCTAATCCTATAGGCGGGAAACCATAGCAATCATCCATGCAGTATGAAAAGGCAACCGTTGCAACCGTAGAAACGATACCAGGCAGAAGGCAGAAAGGAGAGAATTTCCATGTCCGAAATCGCAGTAAGACACACCCGTGAAGAGTGCTTCGCGCACACCTACGACTGGAAGAAGCCCTATGATGGCAGCATCTTCGACATGTTCCAGGGCAAGACCTTTGAACTGATCGACCTGTCCAATCCGTTCGGCAGAGGCAACCCGCTGTGGCCCTCCAACGGCGACTTCCATATCGACAGAGTGCAGCACATGCCCATGCATTACCGGCTGCTGCAGACCTTCAACTCCTTCCACATGCACAACTCCACCCATGCGGATTCCCCGGCGCACGTCATTCCGGAGAGCCCGTTCACCCATGAGCTGCCGATCGAGAATTACTTCGGCGAGGCTGTCTGCCTGGACATCCCCAAGGGCAAGTGGGAGCTGATCACGGTGGAGGAGATCGAGGCGGCCGCCAAGAAGGTACCGGGCGGCATCAAGGAGGGCGACTGGGTTCTCCTGAACACCGGTACGCATCGCCGCTGGGGCGAGAACGACGATTACTTCGCCTACAGCCCTGGCTTGTCCATCGCCGGCGCAAAGTGGTTCGTCGAGCATCATGTCAGGGGCGTGGGCTTCGACATGCAGGCCATCGACCACATCCTCTACACCTATGCCGCCGATCACGGCCCCGGCCCGTATGTGCCGCGTATCGTCGAGGAGTACGAGGAGCAGTTCGGTCACCCGGCCCTGGAGGACTTCCCGGAGTGGGAGCCTTGCCACGACATCCTGATGGCCAACAATGTCATGGGCATCGAGAACCTGGGCGGCGATCTGGATAAGGTGACCAATCAGAGATTCCTGTTCTGCGCCTTCCCGCTGCGCTGGTACATGGGCGACGGCACCATCGTCCGCGCCGTGGCCTTCGTGCCTTCCGACAGGATCGACAGAAGCGTGCCGGATAAGGAGTATCCTTACGGCGTCTACTAAACCCGGACATACCGATACCGGCCAGCAGGGCCTCCGGCGGCGGCCCTGCCTGGACCGCGCCGTGCGCCGCACCGAAGGCCGCACCGAAGATGGAGTTTTCCGACCGGCCTTTCGGCCGCGGAACCGGATGGTGCACATTTTGAGCGGTTCTCTGACTGCCGTTTTGGCCGTGCGCCGCGTTGGCCGGCGGGATGCCCCCGTTGACTCGACAGGAGTTGACTTGACAGGAGAAAAAGGAATACGATGTTAAAGCAAAAGAAAAGAATTGCGATTTTAGGTGCGGGTACCATGGGTACCGGCATCGCCCAGACCTTTGCGGCCAAGGGCCACGAGGTCATGCTGATCTACATGTACGATGACCTGGTGCGGGCAAAGCCTCTCGAAACCATGCAGGGAAATCTGGAGATCCTGAGCGCAAACGATGTCCTGCCGGCCGACGAGATTCCGGAGATCCTGGGGCGCGTGCGCTTCACGGAGAGCCTGGAGGAGGCGGCTGCCTTCGCCGACATCATCTTCGAGTGCATCGTCGAAAAGCTGGAGGTCAAGCAGGAATATTTCCAGAAGCTGGACTGCCTGTGCCCGCCTTCGACGATCCTGGCGACCAACACCTCCGCCATCAGCGTGACGGAGATCGCGGAGACATCCATCC
Organism: uncultured Oscillospiraceae bacterium; assembly: GCA_964508645.1. Taxonomy (GTDB): domain Bacteria; phylum Bacillota; class Clostridia; order Peptostreptococcales; family Anaerovoracaceae; genus RGIG7179. The sequence continues at coordinate 5,246 of CAZDUM010000023.1, forward strand.
ATAAGGAGCGCATCATCGGCACGCATTTCTGGAATCCGGCCTATCTGATTCCCCTGGTGGAGGTCATCCGCACGAAGTATGTCAGTGAAGACATCCTGCAGCAGACCTACGATCTCATGGAGGAGGCCGGCAAGGCACCTGTCATCGTGCAGAAGGATGTGCCGGGCTTCCTGGCCAACCGCATGCAGCATGCGCTGTTCAGAGAGGCCATCTCCATCGTCGAGCACGGCATCGCCAGCCCGGAGGATGTGGACAAGGCCATCAAGTACGGCTTCGGCATGCGGATGGGCGTGCGGGCACCGATGGAGGTCATCGACGCCGGCGGCACGGACCTGACATACAACATCCACAAGTATCTGTTCCCGCACCTGGAGAACTCGACCGAACCCTCACCGCTGCTCGTGCAGAAGCTGGAGGAGGGCAAGCTGGGCTTCAAGTCCGGAGAGGGCTTTATGAAGTGGACGCCGGAGGATATCGCGGCGTCGCAGAAGGAGCTGACCGAGGGCCTGATCAAGGTGGCCAAGGCGCTGGACAGGATTTGAGAAATCCCATGACCTTCGAGATCGGAATTTGGCAAATTTGACACAGAGGAAGGTTCCATTCCACTGTATGCGCAGACGGCTCCGCCCAGATAGCGGAGCCGTCTGCATAGGTGCGCGCGTCCGCCGCGGCCCGACGCACATGGACCGCATTTCGTCTCTGTCTGGCACATTCTGGCACATTTCGTCCTTCATGCCGTCCCGCGTGGTCATATCTCATGCCGTCCGCATGCCGGCCCGCATTTCCCGCCCGCAAAGCCCGCGAAAGGTCCCGCAGCCTTTTCCTAAATATGGCCCGGATTCTTGACATTTGGCGGTGGGTATGGTACAGTACCCCTTACATAGGCAGCTTCTGTTACAGCATTTACCGCTTGTCACGCGAAAGAGCAGGTGATTTCTTCATGGAAGAGGACAGTTGGATACCTATCCTCCTCATTTTTGTACTTCTCATTCTGGGCGCCTACTTCGCCTCCAGCGAGATCGCGCTCAGTTCTGTTAACAGGATTCGCATCCGCATCCTGGCGGAACGGGGGGACCGTGGCGCGAAGAACGTGCAGTACATCCTGGACCACTTCGATCAGGCACTGTCCACCATCCTCATCGGCAACAATCTGTCCCATATACTGGCCTCCTCCATCGCGACCGTCTGGGCCGCCCGGATGTGGGGCACCAATGCGGTAGCCGCCACGACGCTGGTGCTGACGGTGATCGTGTTTTTCTTTGCGGAGCTTCTGCCGAAGCGCATCGCTAAAAAATATTCCGAGACCTATTCGCAGACCATCGCCGGGTCCCTCGTGCGCCTCATGCGCATCAGCGCACCCCTGGCCTCCGTGCTGACGGCCATCGCCAACAAGGCGGCCAATCTGTTCGGCGGACCGAAGGACAGCGTGACGGAGGACGAGTTTCACGATATGGTGGAGAACATGGCGGAGGATGGCGCCCTCAATGCGGAAAAGGGCGGGCTGGTGCAGTCCGCGCTCGATTTCAGCGAGATGACGGCGGCGGACATCCTCACCGTGCGGGTCGATGTCAAGGCGGTGGACGACATGGACGATGTCGAGGAGATTTTAGACACCATCCGCAGCGTCCGGCACTCACGCCTGCCCGTCTACCATGACACCAAGGACAATGTGGTCGGCGTCCTCTCCTGCCGCAGCTATGTCAAGGCGTACCTGAAGGAGGGGGAGCGGGTGGATATCCATCAGATCATGGACCCGCCCGTCTTCGTGCACGAGAGCACGGAGATCGCGGACCTCCTCTCCCTGATGAATCACCGCAAGGCCAGCATGGCCATCGTCACGGATGACTACGGCGGCATGGAGGGCATCGTCACCGTGGAGGATATCCAGGAGGAAATGGTGGGCGAAATCTGGGACGAGGACGACGAGATCGTGGAGAGCTTCGTCCAGGTGGACGCGCATACCTTCGACGTGGATGCCTCCATGAGCGCGGCGGACTGCTTCGACCGGATGGGGTACGAGGACTACGACGAGGACGAGGTGGCGCACAAGAACCTGGTTGCGCTGGCCTACGAGGCCTTCGAGTCGATCCCGAAGGAAGGGGACAGCTTCCGCTACGGGGACCTGACCATGACGATCCTGAAGATGGAGGAGCGCCGCATCCGCACCCTGCGCATCGCCTGGGAGGAGGTGGCAGACCGATGATCCTGAAGATCGTGCTGTACAGCCTCGCCATCGTCGTGCTGCTGGCGTTTTCCGCCTTTTTCTCCGGCTCGGAGATCGCCTTTTCCTCCGTGAAAAAAGCCAGGCTGGAGACGAGCCGCAGCGGCGGCGCCAAGCAGGCTCTGTACATCTATGAACACTTTGACAGGGGGTTGTCGACCATCCTCATCGGCAACAATCTGGTGAATATTTCCGCCTCCAGCGTGGCTACGCTGCTGGCGCTGCTGATCGTGGGAACGCATGCGACCGCCGCGACGCAGGATATCGCTTCGACCGTGGCGTCCATCCTGCTGACGGTGCTGGTCCTCATCTTCGGGGAGACCATGCCCAAAATCGTCGCCAAGCGAAACACGCTGCGCTTCACGCTGGCGGCATCCCGGCCGCTGCGGTTCCTCATGGTCATCCTGACGCCGGTCACCTGGGTGATCGACGGCCTGGCCCGCCTGCTCACCGCGCCGCTGAAGGGAGAGACGCTCAACGAGGAGGAGGTCGCCGAGGCCGCGGAGGAGGAGCTGATCGATCTGATCGAGACGTCGGAGGGCGAGGGCATCATCGACGTGGGACAGTCCGAACTTTTGCAGAATGTCCTGGACTTCTCGGAGATCTCCGTGCAGGAGGTCATGACGCCGCGCGTCAACATGTATGCGCTCGAGATCGACGACGAGCCGGAGGAGATCCGCCAGCAGATCGAGGAGAGCCCCTATAGCAGGCTGCCCGTCTACGATGAGCGGCGCGAGAGGATCATAGGCGTGCTGCATCTGAACCACTATTACCGCGCGCTTCTGGACAGTCGGGAGGTTGACCTCAAGGGCCTGCTGATGGAGCCGTGCTTCGTGTACAAGACCATGAAGCTGCCGGCCGTCCTCTCCATGCTGCAGCAGCGCAAGACGCACCTCGCCATCGTCATCGACGACTATGGCAGCACCATCGGCATGGCGACCATGGAGGACGTGCTGGAGGAGATCGTCGGCGACATCTGGGACGAGACCGATGAGGTCGTCGATGAGGTCATAGAGCGCAGCGACAATGAATATGAGGTGGACGGCGACCTGTCCATCAGCGAGATGTGCGAGCTGCTGGATTGGGACGAGGATGATTTCGAGACGGATTCCGTCACCGTCGGCGGCTGGATTCTGGAGCGCCTGGGCGGTTTCCCGCAGCCAGGCGATACGATGACGTACGAGGATGTCACCGTGACCGTCCTCTCCATGGACGATCTCAGGGTGGGGCGGGCGCTCATCACCGCGCACCCCGCGCCGGCGGACCCGGAGGAGCCCGAGAAGGCGGAGAAGACATCGAGGAGCAGGAAGCAGCAGCCTGCCGGGTCGGCCGAGCACCGTTCGTAGCGGGACCGGGAGAGCGTCCGCGTGCCCCGCTATCCCGGCGCGCGGCTGGCAAGTGGGCGGCGGCCTCGAAGAAGTGCCCGGCTGCGGCCCGAAGGTGGAGGTACACAGGTTGCCAGCGCGCCACAACATACGCGCCACATAGAAGTACAGTGGGGACCAAGACGACCGCAGGGCACTTCTTGGACACTCCCCCGAAGGGAGATAGCTGCTGCAGGCAGCGGAGACATGAGATACGCAGGCGCCGCCTCGCCCCGGACAGCGGGCGGGACGGCGCCGGGAAAGGAAGACAGGGAGCATGAAAGAAACCGGGCAGGAAATCAACGCGAAGGCCGAGACCAAGGCCGCATCGAGGACCGAATCCAAGGTAGAGACCGACGCCAGGGTCGAGAGCAGGGGCGCAGTCGGCGCCGCAGCTGCATCAGGAGCCGGCCGGGAGGCCGCAGCGCAGGCCGGCTGCGAGGACGCGAAGGCCGCGAAGGCTGCCAAGGCCGCGAAGGCCAAGAGGGGCACGTACTACATCACGACCCCCATCTACTACCCCAGCGCCAATCTGCATATCGGGCATACCTACTGCACGGTCATGGCCGACGCCATGGCCCGCTTCAAGCGTCTGTGCGGCTACGATGTGCACTTCCTGACGGGCACCGACGAGCACGGGCAGAAGATTCAGCTGCTCGCCCAGGAGAAGGGCGTCTCGCCGCAGGCCTATGTCGACGAGGTGGTGGACGGCATCAAGAAGCTCTGGGCCACCATGGAGATCAGCTACGACGACTTCATCCGCACCACCGAGCCCCGGCATGTGAAGCGCGTACAGCAGATCTTCATGCAGATGTACGAGAAGGGCGATATCTACAAGGGAGAGTACGAGGGCTGGTACTGCACCCCCTGCGAGTCCTTCTGGACCGAGAGCCAGCTGGTCAACGGCTGCTGCCCGGACTGCGGCCGCCCGGTTCAGAAAGCCAAGGAGGAGGCCTACTTCTTCCGCCTGTCCAAGTACGCCGACCGGCTTCTGACCCTGTTCACCGAGCACCCCGAATTCCTGGAGCCGGAGAGCCGCCGCAACGAGATGATCTCCTTTATCAAGCAGGGGCTGGACGACCTTTGCATCTCCCGCTCCACCTTCGACTGGGGCATCCCGGTTCCCATCGACGAGAAGCACGTCATCTACGTGTGGCTGGACGCGCTGACCAACTACATCACGGCCCTGGGCTACCCGGACGATCCGGCGCTCTTCGAGACATACTGGCCGGCCGATGTGCACCTGGTCGGCAAGGAGATCGTCCGCTTCCACAGCATCATCTGGCCCGCCATGCTGATGAGCATCGATGTGCCGCTTCCGAAGCAGGTCCTCGGCCACGGCTGGCTGCTCCTGGAGGGCGGCAAGATGTCCAAGTCGCGCGGCAACGTGGTCGACCCGGTCAAGCTGATCGACCGCTACGGCATCGACGCGCTGAAGTATTTCCTGCTGCGCGAATACACCTTCGGGCAGGACGGCAACTTTTCCAACGAGGTCATGCTCAGGCGGATGAACTACGATCTGGCCAACGACCTCGGCAACCTCGTCTCCCGCACCATCGCCATGATCGAAAAGTACTGCGATGGCTATGTGCCGGCGGCGACGACGGAGGACGACACGGACCGCGAGCTCATCGAGATCGCGACCGGGGCGGCCGCCAAGGTGGAGCAGAAGATGGACGCCTTCGCCTTCAATATGGCGTTAGAGGAAATCTGGGTCCTCGTGCGGCGGGCCAACAAGTACATCGACGAGAAGACCCCCTGGATTCTGGCGCAGGACGCCGACCGGAAGGCCGAGCTCGATACGGTGCTCCACAACCTCGCGGAATCCCTGCGCATCGTCTCCATCCTCATCCATCCCTTCATGCACACCACCTCCGAGACCATCCGCAAGCAGCTGGGCCTGTGGTACAGCGATGTGGCCTGGGAGGATGCCTTCGTATTTCACACGATGGACGGCGAGAAGGTCAAACGCGGACCGGCACTCTTCCCGCGGCTCGACATCGAGAAGGAGCTCGCGGCGCTGGAGGCCATGAACGGACCGGCGGACCCGGAGAAGGCCGAGACCCGGGAAAAGATCGAGACCCCGCAGAAGGCCGGCGCCCAGCAAAAGGTCGAAACGTCGAACGAGGCCGGCGATCAGGAGAAGGTCGAGACACCGGCGGCCGGCACCCAGCAAAAGATCGGGACGTCGCAAAAGATCGGCGCATCGGGGGACGCGGAGGCGGCGGACGGTTCTGGACAGCCGGGGGCATCGGAGATGCCCGAAAGCGTCCCGCTGACGCTAAAGCCGGAGATCGTCTACGACGATTTCGACAAGCTGGACCTGCGGGTCGGCCGGATTCTGTCCGCCGAGAAGCATCCGAAGGCCGACAAGCTCCTGGTCTTTCAGGTGAAGATGGGTACCGAGGTTCGCCAGATCATCAGCGGCGTGGCGGCATACTACAAACCCGAGGAGATGGTGGGCCGGACCGTGGTGGTGGTGGCCAACCTGAAACCGCGGATGCTCAGGGGCCTGGAGTCGAAGGGCATGCTGCTCTTCGCCGAGAAGAACGACGGCGGCCTGGCCCTGATGACGACGGAAGCCGAGGACGGCAACATCGTATCCTGAGGGCAAAGAGACATGCTGTTCGATTCTCACACCCATATCAACAACGACACCTATACGGACGAGAGCCGGGCGGCCCTGATCGCCGAGATCGAGGCCTCCGGCCTCATCGCCTATGCGATGGATGTCGGCTACGACTGGGAGAGCAGCCTCAGGGCTGTGGCCGATGCCCGCGCCCTGCCCTGGTGCTACGCGGCGGTGGGCGTGCATCCGCACGATGCCGAGGGCATGGATGCATCCATGCTGCAGGGCATCGAGGAACTCGCCCTGCAGGAGCCCAAGGTCAGAGCGATCGGCGAGATCGGCCTCGATTTTCACTATGACCGCTCGGAGCGGGAGGCGCAGCGCTACTGGTTCCGCCAGCAGCTCCGCCTGGCAAGCCGCCTCAGGATGCCCGTCGTGATCCACAGCCGGGACGCAGACGGGGAGACCATGGACATCCTAAAGGAGGAGGGCATGTTCGCGCCGGCGCGCCTGGCAGCCTTTCCCCCGCGCAAGGGGCCGGACGGCGGCGAGGAGCCCGACGCCAGGGTGCTTCTGCACTGCTTCAGCGGCAGCCTGGAACTGGGGCGCCAGTATGTGAAGCTCGGCGCGACCCTGTCCGTGGCGGGCCCCGTGACGTACAGGAATAACCGCCGGACGGCGGAGGTGGCGACATCGATTCCCCTCTGCTACCTGCTCGTGGAGACCGATGCCCCGTACCTGACGCCCGAGCCCTTTCGCGGACGGCCCAACAGTTCCCCTCTGGTGGCATACACGGCCAGGCGGGTGGCGGAGCTGAAGGGACTTCCCTTCGAGACGGTGGCCGACGCGACGATGGAGAACGCCAAACACTTTTTCGATATTCTGTGACCCTGCGGCCGGTTTCAGGCGGAGGTGCGGGCGGACGCGGTGCCGCGCCCGGCCATCTTCGCGGACCGGTCCGGTCTTTTTGTGCGGGGAGGTATGCGACATGGAAAAGGCGGAACGCACGATGCGGGAGACGATCCGGTGCCACGCCCTGCTCGACGGCGTGACGGATGTTGTCATCGGCCTCTCCGGCGGGCCGGACTCCCTCTGCATGTTCGATATCTTCTGCAAGATCGCGGCCGAGCGGGGCCTGCGCCTCCATCCGGTGCATGTCAATCACGGGCTCAGACCCGGCGCGGCGGAGGCGGACCAGGCCTTCGTGGTGGCGCTGTGCCAGGCGCGGGGATGGCCCTGCACGACATGCGTGACGGACTGCCGCAGGTTGGCGGCGGAGAACGGCTGGAGCGAGGAGGAGGCCGGCCGCAGGGCTCGCTACGCGGCCTTCGCGGCGGAGGCGGCCCGCATCAGATCACATAAGGCGGCGGATTCGCATGTCGCCATCGCCGTGGGGCAGAATGCCGACGACCAGTGCGAGACGATCCTCTTTCGTCTCCTGCGAGGCAGCGGCGTCGACGGACTGGCCGGCATGGCCTACAGCCGGCCGGATGAGGACGGCACGCCCGTCATCCGCCCCCTCCTGGATGTGTCGAGAGAGGCGATCGAGGCCTACTGCCGCGCGGCGGGACTGACGCCCAGGCGCGATCACACCAACGCGGAACCCACCTACATCCGAAACCGCATCCGCCTGGAGCTCCTGCCCATCCTCAGGACATACAATGCCGGCATCGGGGACGCCCTGCGGCGATTGGGTGCCGCCGCGGCCGAGGACAGAGAGTACTTCCTCGAGGAGACGCTCGCCGCCTACGAGGCGGCGCTTTGCGCCGCCTCACCGCCGACCCTCTCCATCGAAAAACTGGAGGGCCTGCATCCGGCCATCCGCAACCGGGTGTATCACATGGCTGTGGCGGCGGCCGGCCTGACGGAGGACCTGACGGCCGCCCATCTGCAGGGAATCGAGCGCGTGCGCCGCTCCGCCAGGCCCTCGGCGCGCTGGAGTCTGCCCCACGGCTTCGTCTGCCGGCGAGCGTATGACAGGCTCCTGTTCACGAGGGAAATGCCCGCGCGGGACGGCGCTAAGGCCGCAGAGGCTTTCGCAGAAGGAGTGCGCGCCTCCGGCTCCGCTGCGCTTTCTGGAAACACCGCCGCGGCGGGCACCGCAGCCGTTTCCACTGAGAAACCCTCCGCCGCGCCCGCGGGAGGCAGGCTCCTGGCCGTCTTTTCCGAGCCGGCGCTGACCGCGGCGCACGGGCAGCATGTCCGGGAGGCCATCGTCCTGCGCCCGCCGGCCGCCGGGGACTGGCTGTATATAGCTGTCGGCGGCCGCCTGCACCGAAAGAAGGTGCAGGACATCCTGGTGGATGCGAAGGTGCCGAAGGACCTGCGACCCCGCCTCCTCACAGCCGCCGTCGACAGCGAGATTCTCTGGATTCTGCCCGTCGCGAGGGAGGACGGGAAAACGTCCGTCGCGCCCCGGCTCGCACGCATCAACGCGCTGGGGCCAAATGGCCGGGTGACGGCGGCCTACAGGCCCGCACCCGCCGTCCTGCGGGAGACGATGCGTCGCCTGCTCCACGATGCCCAGGCGGCACCGAGCCCGCTCTCCCCCGCGCCGGGCTTTGCGATGCGGGACAGCGCCGCACCGGCGGTATCGACCGTCTCCGCCTTCTCCGGCGCGGCACCGCAGGCCCTGGCATCGTGCCCCGCGCCGGGCCTGTCGATCTACTCCGGCCCCGCACCTGCGGCGCCGGACGCGGCGCGGTCCTCCACAATTATTCTTGAATATTCTCTCATATCATGGTAGAATAATAAGAGTTTTTTGTGTGATGAAACAACTTTTTCTCCGGACCGGGGCGGCCACGCGCCGCGCTGCCATGCCGGAGCATGAAAGGGGAGCGTCTTGAAAAGGTTTGCAAAGAACATCGGCATATATCTGGTGATTTTCGTCGCCGTCCTGCTCGTCGCATTCTTCTACCGCGGCGCGGCCTCCGACCAGGTGACCGTGCAGGAGGTGCCTCTGTCGGAATTTATCAACTACCTGGACAAGGCTCAGATTCAGCAGATCAATATTACCGATACCAAGCTGACCGGCCAGCTGGATGAGAACACGCAGGTCTATGCCTACGCCAATTCCGTGGTCGAACTGCAATATATCGAGGAGACTTACATCTTCCCGCAGCTGGAAAGCGGCCAGATGAAGGTGCTGTCGAGCGATCCGCCGGAAAGCGGCTCCTTCCTTCTGAACCTGCTGCCGACGATCATCATGATCCTGACCATGGTGCTTCTGTTCTACTTCATGATGAACCAGGGCGGCAACGGCAAGGCTTTCCAGTTCGCCCGCTCACGCGCCAAGATGGTCAAGAACGACGATAAGAAGGTCACGTTCGACGATGTCGCAGGGCTCGATGAGGAAAAGCAGGAGCTGTCGGAGATCGTGGATTTTCTGCGGGATCCGAAAAAATATCGCGATCTCGGCGCGCGCATTCCGAAGGGCGTGCTCCTGGTCGGGCCGCCGGGCACCGGCAAGACATACATCTCCAAGGCGACGGCCGGCGAGGCGAATGTGCCATTCTTCACCATCAGCGGCTCCGATTTCGTGGAGATGTTCGTGGGCGTCGGCGCCTCTCGCGTGCGTGACCTCTTCGACCAGGCCAAGAAGAACGCGCCCTGCATCGTGTTCATCGACGAGATCGATGCCGTGGGCCGCAAGCGCGGTGCCGGCATCGGCGGCGGACACGACGAGAGGGAGCAGACGCTGAACCAGCTCCTCGTGGAGATGGACGGATTCGGCGAGAATTCAGGCATCATCATCATCGCGGCGACGAACCGCCCGGACATCCTGGACCCCGCCCTGCTCAGGCCCGGCCGTTTCGACAGGCAGGTCGTTATCGGTATCCCCGATATCAAGGGGCGCGAGGAGATATTCCGCATCCACAGCCGCAACAAGCCGCTGGCGGATGATGTGACGCCGGCCATCCTGGCCAGGCGGACACCCGGCTTCACGCCGGCCGATATCGAGAATCTCCTGAACGAGGCGGCCCTCATCACGGCCCGCCGCAACGGGCGCTACATCCGCATGGAGGAGATCGAGGAGGCGATCACCAAGGTCATCGCCGGTCCCGCCAAGAAGAGCCGGGTCATCAGCGAGAAGGAGCGCCGCCTGACAGCCTACCATGAGGCGGGCCACGCCGTGGTGGCGAGACTGCTGCCGGGCAGCGATCCGGTCCACCAGGTGACCATCATCCCGAGGGGGCGTGCCGGCGGCTTCACCATGACCCTGCCCACGGAGGATAAATACTACGAGACCAGGACCAGCATGGAGAATTCCATCATCCACCTTCTGGGAGGCCGCGTGGCGGAGAGCCTGACGCTGGACGACATCAGCACCGGCGCCAGCAACGACATCCAGCGCGCCACGGAGGTCGCCCGCGACATGGTGACGAAGTACGGATTCTCCGAGAGGATCGGGACGGTGAACTACAGCCACTCCGAGGAGGTATTCCTCGGCAACGATTTCACCGCGCAGAAGAACTACTCGGAGGAGATGGCCCGCGAGATCGATATGGAGATACGGCGCCTGATCAACGAGGCGTACAGCAAGGCGACCGAACTCCTGACGGAGAACAGGGAGATCCTGGAGCGCGTGGCGCAGGCGCTTCTCCTCGTGGAAACGCTGGACGGCGACCAGTTCGAGGCGCTGTTCACGGGAGAGACCGATCCGCAGACGCTGGCGGCGAGCGTGCAGGCGTCCCTGACGCAGAAACGCGCCAAGGACGCGGAGGAAGCCGCCGAATCGGAGCGGCTGCGCCGGGAGCGCGAGGCAGCGGAGGCCGCCGGCGGTTCTGACGAGGACGAGGAGGACTACGAGAGCGAGGACGCGGAGAACGAAGAGGAAGGGAAACGCATCGCTCTGCCCGATGCGGAGGACGACGGGGCGCGTGCCGACGAGGACGGCGACTGGGACGACGTGTCAGGCGAAGACGACGAGGAGCAGCCATGAAGGTGACGGTGCGCGACTGCCTGCACCTGGATGCCTTTCGCCAGTGCATCGTGGTGGCCGGGGAGAGAAACCTGGACGAGCGTGTCAAGTCCGTTTCCGTGCTGGATGCGGACAGCGTGGCGGATGCCGTCACATCTAACGGGACGCCGGAAACCCTGGTCCTGACGACTTTTGCGGGGATGCGGCGGGAGATCGCCGTGCAGTGCGAGACGGTGCGCGCCCTGGCAAAATGCGGCGTTTCTGCCCTCGTGGTCTTTTATCGGGCGGACGGCGGCGAGACACAGGTACCCAAGGAGCTCATCGACACGGCCGAGGAGGCGGGGCTGCCCCTGCTGATCCAGGCGGATGTCGCGCGGACCGGCTATGCGGCCTGCATCCGGGATGTCATGGATCGCATCCTGTACGGCAGCAACTTCCGCAACAGCCTCATCAACAACACGGTCTTTCATCTGCTGAATTTTGAACGCTACGGGAGCTTTCAGCAGGCGCTTCGGGAGGCGGCCGTCAATAACGATTTTCAGGTCGTGCTCCTGAGCGAGGATTTCAACCCGGTGCTGACCATCGAGACGCGCCGGCGGACGACGGTGGACGAGGCCATCAGCCGCGGCAAGGAGATCGCCGTACACGCCTCGGATATCTACACGCTGGTGGATATCGATGGAACGATGTGCTACTGGGGCTCCGTGACCATCAGCGATGAGAAGTATTACCTGCTCATCGTCGACAATGAGGACAATTACTCCGCCGGCGAGATCACCAAGCTGGCGGAGATCATCGAGCTGGCCGTGGGCATGTGGCGCTATACGCCGGAGCGCGATGCGCGGGCGGAGTTCGCCAAGGCGCTGATCCGCGGCAACAGGAGCCTGGCCTACTCGCTGCAGGCGGAGGCCGGGGTGCGCGCGGAAGATATTCTCGGCGTGTTCCATGCCAAGGGGATCGAGACGCCGCAGGGGGAAGCCGTGCTGGAGTCCTTCCGGGAGGCGGGCCTGCTCAGCCTCATCCGCCTCGCCGAGGGGCAGGACACCTATGGCATCGTTCTGCGCGGGACGCGGCCCGCTGCCGAGGGCGAGGGCGACGGAAAGCACGTCTGCATGCAGCTCTATGACAGGCTCAAGGAAAACAAGAATGTGCGGATATTTCACGTCACGGGCTGCGTGGGCGTGGAGGGCGCGGCGGACGGGTTCCGGCTCATCAGCACGGCCCGGACCATGGTGGAGAGCATATTCCCGTACAAGCGGGTGTTCTCCAAGTATGAGCTGGTGCTCGTGAGCAACTGCATCAACATCCGCATGCAGGGCGGCGACCTCAGGAAGAATTTCATCGACCTTCTGGCGCCGTTCCGCGAGGGTGATAACAAGGCGCGCCAGCTTCTGGAGACGCTGGAGACATTCGTCCTCGACGCCGGGATGAACAGCGGCAAGACGGCGGAGTTCATGGGCATCCACGCCAACACCGTGCAGTACCGCCTGAAGAAGATCAACGAGCTTCTGGGCGCGGAGCTGACCGGCAACCGCGTCATTCCTGGCCTGACGGTGGCGCTCGCGCTGCGGCGGCTGGAGGATGCGACGGAGGGCATGGAGACGGAATCCTCCCGCTGAGCCCAAGGCGCTGCCCGAAATCGAGGCCGAAGCCGAAATCAAAATCGCAGCCGGAGCCGAACGAGACGAAAGTTGAAATCAGGGCTGAGCCTGAAGCGAAGGGTAAAATCGCAGCCGGAGCCGAACCTGAAGCTGGACCGAGCGCGCGATGGCAGCCGCCCGCGAGAGTGTCTGAAAACTTGGGCGCGCTGCCGACAGGTGGGCGGCAACCTACGAGAGTGTCTGGTTGTGGCCCCGAAGTGGAGGCAAAACATATCGTCAGCGTGCCCTTGCAATCAAAGGTGGAGGCGCGGGGCGACCGCGAAGCACCTTTTGAACACTCTCCCGCGCTGCCGCTACAGCCGCATCTGTCACAGCAACAGCCACTACAATAGCATCTGCAACTTGAGAAAAGGAGGGTATCCATGCCTGCGACCGAGAAACCCCGGATCGGCGGCCTTACGCTGGACAGCCCTTTTTTGCTGGCACCGCTGGCCGGCGTGACCGACGCACCCATGCGCAGACTCTGCCGGGAGATGGGTGCCGCCCTGACCTATACGGAGATGGTCAGCGCCAAGGGCCTCTGGTACGGCGACAGGAATACGGCCCGCCTGCTCTTCCTCTATCCGGAGGAAGGGCCGGTGGGCTTTCAGCTGTTCGGACATGAACCGGAGGTTTTGGGCTGGGCCGCCCGCGAGCTCGACGGCCGGGATAATGCCCTGTTGGACCTCAATCTGGGCTGTCCCGTGCCCAAGGTGGTCAGGAACGGGGACGGGTCGGCCCTGCTCAAGGACCCGGACGGGGTGTATGACGCGGTGTCAGCCATGGTCCGGAACACGAAAAAGCCCGTCACGGCCAAAATACGCATCGGCTGGGATGAAGGCAGCATCAACGCCGTGGAGGTGGCGCGCGCCGTCTCCGCCGCTGGCGCCGCTGCCATCGCCGTCCACGGACGCACGAGGGAGCAGTTTTACAGCGGACGGGCCGACTGGTCCGTCATCGCGGCCGTCAAGAAGGCCGTCTCCATCCCCGTCATCGGCAACGGGGACGTGACCTGCGCCGCGGATGGCCTCCGGATGCTGGAGGAGCCGGGATGCGACATGGTCTTGGTGGGCCGGGCGGCGCTGGGTAAGCCCTGGATATGCCGGGTGCTCACGGCCGCGGGGGGCGGGGGGCCCGTGCCGCCCCGCCCCACGCTGGAGGAGAAGAAGGCCGTGATGTGCCGCCATCTGCAGGATATGCTGGCGCTCAAGGGCGAGTACGCCGCCGTGCGCGAGATGCGAAAGCATGTGGGCTGGTACATCAAGGGCGTGCCGGGGGCCGCGGCGCTGCGCGCCCGCATCAACGGGATCACGGACGCGGCGGA
>CAZDUM010000024.1:0-10640 GCA_964508645.1 uncultured Oscillospiraceae bacterium
CATGGCACATCACCTATCGTCCGCCATTTGCCTTGCGTGCGCCGCCCACGCCGCCGTGCCGCTGCCCGCGTGGATGCCGCTCGCGGGCCCATTTTCAGATTGACACGGCAATCCTGGAATGATACAATATTCAAATAAGAGCTAATTCTGCTCTTTGAGAACAATGTGGAATCGGCCCATGGTGCGGAAATCGTTCCGCGGGTTGGAATCGTCCAGCGCGACGACCCTCCGCATACGGCGTGGAATCGGTCTTCGTGACGGGCCTCCACTGGCGGAGCGGAAAAAACGAGTTACGTGGGCAGTCGACGTGCCGCGTGGAAATCAGCCCGCGGAGGTCGGAATCGGTCTGCGGGCAGACCCTCCCACACATGCGGCGTCTAATCAAGCTGCGGAGCGACCCTCCGCTGGCGGCCGGGAGTCACCCATCGCAGCGGCGCGCGGCGCATACCCTATAAGTAAGATGGAAATCCGCTTGCGGGGCCGGGGAGTGGCCTGCCGCAGCGGAAACTATACGGAAAATATATGTAGTAAGGAGTGGATTCCATGGCAGAAACGAAACAACAAAGCGATCTTTCCCTGCTGGAGGATGTTTTGCAGCAGTATGCAGGGGACAAGACCGGCCTCATCGCCGTACTGCAGCGCGCCCAGGAGATCTACGGATACCTGCCGCAGGATGTGATCTACCACGTGGCGGAGCGCACCGGCAACAGCCCGGCCAGAGTGATGGGCGTGGCGACGTTCTACAGCTATTTCCGCCTGAAACCCGTAGGCAAGTATCTCATCATGCTTTGTCAGGGCACCGCCTGCCACGTCAACGGCTCCGAACGGCTTTTGACGGCTATCAGCGCGGAGCTCGGCATCGGCAACGGCGAGACGACCGAGGACGGCCTCTTCACGCTCAACGAGGTGGCCTGCCTGGGCTGCTGCTCCATGTCGCCGGTTATGATGATCAACGGCGTTACCTACGGCTCCCTGACGCCGGAAAAGGCGGTCAATGTCCTGCGCGGTCTCCGCGATCGGGAAAAGGGCGGCGTGCGGATTTTGGTGGGGCAAGGCAGCTGCGGACTGGCAGCCGGCGCCGGCCGGGTGGCGAAGATCCTCTCCGGCTTCATGACGGCGACGGACAGCTTCACCGTCGGCAAGACGGGCTGCATCGGCATGTGCTTCCTGGAGCCCATCGTCGACATCTACGAGGGCAAGACGCTCGTCAAGCGCCTGGTGCATGTGCAGGAGTCGGACTGCGAGGACATCGTAAACGCGGTGCGCAGCAAGAACTATGACGGTGTCGCGCGTCTGGAGATATCCGAGGAGGACAGCCAGTTCCTGAAGAAGCAGACGCGCATCGCGCTGCGGCACTGCGGGATCATCGATCCCACCGACATCAACGACTACATCGCGTGCGGCGGGTATCGCGCGCTCGACAAGGCGCTGGCCATGAGCCCGGAGGAGGTCATCGAGCAGATCAAGATCTCCGGTCTGGCCGGGCGCGGCGGCGCCGGCTTCCCGACCTGGTTCAAATGGAATGCGGCCAGGCAGGCCGAGGGAGAGCACAAGTACCTCATCTGCAACGCGGACGAGGGCGATCCGGGCGCCTTCATGGACCGGGCCGTCATCGAGTCCGATCCGCACAGCCTCATCGAGGGCATGCTCATCGGTGCCTATGCCATCGGGGCGACGGAGATGATCGTCTACGTGCGTGCTGAGTATCCGCTGGCGATCGAGCACCTCACGCTGGCCATCGAGGAGGCGCGGGCGCACGGCATCCTGGGCCAGAACATCCTGGGCAGCAATTTCAGCTGCGACATGCGCATCAAGGCCGGCGCGGGCGCCTTCGTCTGCGGCGAGGAGACGGCGCTCATCGAGTCCCTCGAGGGCAAGCGGGGCATGCCGCGCCTGAAACCGCCTTTCCCGGCGCAGTGCGGCTATATGAACGAGCCGTCCAACATCAACAACGTCGAGACCTTCGCGAACGTGGCCTGGATCATCGAGAACGGCGGCGAGAAGTTCGCGGCGATGGGCACCGAGAACTCGAAGGGTACCAAGGTTTTCGCCCTGACCGGCAAGATACGCCGCGGCGGCCTGGTGGAGGTGCCGATGGGCATGACCCTGCGCGACATCATCTTCGACATAGCCGGCGGCATCAAGAACGACCGGCAGTTCAAGGCGGTGCAGATGGGCGGACCTTCCGGCGGGTGCATCCCGGCCTCGCTCATCGACACGGTCATCGACTACAAGGCCCTGAGCGCCACCGGCGCCATCATGGGTTCGGGCGGCATGGTCGTCATGGACGACAGCACCTGCATGGTCAACATGGCCCGTTTCTTCTTGAATTTCACAGCAAAAGAATCGTGCGGCAAGTGTACGCCGTGTCGCATCGGTACGACACGCGTTCTGGAGATTCTGGATCGCATCTGCAACGGTGAAGGCAAGCCGGGTGATGTGGAGCTCCTGGAGGAGCTGTGCAACGGCATCAAGGACGGCGCGCTCTGCGGTCTGGGGCAGACGGCCCCGAACCCGGTGCTGACGACCATCCGCTACTTTAGGGACGAGTACGATGCGCACATCAATGAGAAGAAGTGCCCCGCCCTCGAATGTACGGCGCTTTTGCACTACGGAATCGACCCGGATGCCTGCAAGGGCTGCACGCTTTGCGCCAGGAAGTGCCCTGTGCAGGCCATCTCCGGCGAAGTGAAGAAGCCGCATACCATCGACCAGAATGCCTGCATCAAGTGCGGACAGTGCATCACCCTCTGCCGCTTTGACGCCATCCATGTGGAGTAACAGGAGGAGCGGACCATGATCAAACTCACGATAAACGGAATAGAATGTACCGGCGAGGCCGGTCAGACCATATTGGATATCGCCGCCCAGAACGGGATCGAGATCCCCAACCTGTGCCACAACGGTGAGCTGAAGCACTATG
Organism: uncultured Oscillospiraceae bacterium; assembly: GCA_964508645.1. GTDB lineage: Bacteria > Bacillota > Clostridia > Peptostreptococcales > Anaerovoracaceae > RGIG7179. Next base: position 2,924 of record CAZDUM010000024.1, read on the forward strand.
CGGGCTGCGGTCTGTGCGTCGTGGAGGCCGAGGGCAGTCCCAAGCTGCTGCGTGCCTGTTCCACCGTCGCGCAGGACGGACAGGTCATCACCGTGGATTCGCCTCGTGCCGCCAAGGCGCGGAAGATCACCATGGAGCTCCTGATGAGCGACCATGTGGGCGACTGCAAGGGCCCCTGCATGCTCAACTGCCCGGCCGGCACCGAATGTCAGGCCTATGTCAAGCAGATCGCGCAGGGGAACGACGAGGAGGCGGTGCGCATCATCAAGGAAAAGATTCCGATGCCGTCCTCTATCGGCCGCGTCTGCCCGCACCCTTGTGAAAAGGCGTGTCGTCGGGAGATGGTCGAGGAGCCGATCTCGATCGCCTATCTCAAGTACTTCGCGGCGGACCGCGTGCGGGAGGCAGGCGGGTATCAGCCTGCGATCGCACCGCCGACCGGCAAGACCGTCGGCGTCATCGGCGGCGGCCCGGGCGGACTGGCGGCGGCCTACTATCTGGCCCGCAAGGGACACAAGGTCACCGTCGTCGACGCGATGCCCAAGATGGGCGGCATGCTCCGCTACGGGATTCCCGAATACCGGCTGCCGAAGCGCATCGTCGATGCGGAGATCGCGGAGATCGCGGCCTGCGGCGTCGAGATGCAGAACAACGTCAAGATCGGCCGCGACATCACATTTGACGAGTTCCGCGCGAAGTACGATGCGACCATCGTGGCCATCGGCGCCTGGCAGAGCACCGGGATGCACTGCCCCGGGGAGGATATGCCGGGCGTGCTGGGCGGCATCGACTTTTTACAGAATGTAGCCCTGGGAAAGGCGCCGGACATCGGCAAGCGCGTCGCTATCGTCGGCGGCGGCAACACGGCCATGGATGCCTGCCGGACGGCCGTCCGCCTGGGTGCGGAGAAGGTCTATGTCGTCTACCGCAGGACCGAGGCGGAGATGCCCGCCGAGGCCATCGAGATCGCCGAGGCCAGGGAGGAGGGCGTCATCTTCAAGTTCCTCACCAACCCGGCCGAGATCATCGGCGAGAATGGCAGGGTCAAACAGGTCAAGCTGCAGGTCATGCAGCTCGGTGAGCCGGATGCCTCCGGCCGCCGCGCACCGGTCCCTGTACCCGGCAAGTTCGAGATGCTCGATGTGGACTGCGTCATCTCCGCCATCGGGCAGAAGGTCGATCCGAAGGGCCTGGAGGCGCTGGAGCTGAACAAGCGCGGCATCATCGCCGCCGATGCATCCACCTATCGCACCTCGGTGGAGGGCGTGTTCGCCGTGGGAGACGCTACCAACAAGGGGGCATCCATCGCCATCGAGGCCATCGGCGAAGCGGATCGCTGCGCCGATGTGGTGGACAGCTATCTCAACGGGGCCATGGTCGGCTATCACAAGCCGTTCGTCTCCGAACGCCATGTGACGGCCGAGGATTACGCGGATCGTGAAAAGATCGCGCGCGTCAAGATGCCGGTCAGACCCGCGGAGGAGCGCAAGCACGACTTTGCGGAGATCAACCTCGGACTGCCGGAGGACGAAGCCCGCGCCGAAGCCAAGCGCTGCCTGGAGTGTGGCTGCTTTGACTACGACGACTGCCGCCTGATCCGTTTCGCCAACCGCGACGAGATTCATCCGGAACGTCTCGAAGGCAATCACCATCCGGCCTATACCGAGCAGCGCCTGGCCGTCATCGAGCGCAACCAGGGCAAGTGCATCCTCTGCGATCAGTGCGTGCGCGTCTGCGACGAGGTGGTGGGCGTCGGCCTTCTGGGCCTGGTGGGCCGCGGCTTCAACACGGTGATCAAGCCGGAGTTCATGGAGGCGGAGGCGATCAGCGTCTGCGCCAGCTGCCACAAGTGCGCGGAGGCGTGCCCGACCGGTGCCCTGAAGATTCTGGCGTAGAGAGGCGGTGGCTCCCGTGTAACCTGCCGGCCGCCCCGCTCGAAACCGCATGCGAACCGTAAATGAAGGACAGCGACAGACCCTGCGACGCGGATCTTTTCCGAAGTGGGGTCTGTTTTCATGCGCCTGGGCGCACTGCCCATCGCCCGCCATCTCCCCGCGGCGTCACGCAAACTTCATGCTATCTTCAAACGCGCGCTATTGACAGCAATCGCCGGAAAGCCTATCCTATATCTTGTGCCGCACCGGATGCGGCGAGAGGAGGCAGTATTTCGCTATGATATCGGTAGAGCATCTGACCAAGTATTACGGGGATTTTCAGGCGCTCCATGACCTCTCCTTCGAGATCGAGGAGGGCCATGTCTACGGGTTCCTCGGCCCCAACGGCGCCGGAAAGACCACGACGATGAACATCATGACCGGCTGTCTTTCGGCCACCGAAGGCACCGTGAAGATCGACGGCTATGACATATTCGAGGATGCGAACAAGGCCAAAAAGCGCATCGGCTACCTGCCGGAGCAGCCCCCCCTGTACATGCAGGAGACACCGCTCGAATACCTGCGCTTCGTCGGGGAGGCCAAGGGGCTGCGCGGCGAGGCGCTGCGGCAGCAGATCGATACGGTCGTCGAGCAGACGAAGATCGGCGATGTGGCGCACCGACGCATCTCCACCCTTTCCAAGGGCTATCGACAGCGTGTCGGCATCGCGCAGGCTCTCCTCGGAAACCCGCGCGTCATCATCCTCGATGAGCCGACCGTGGGCCTCGACCCCCTGCAGATCGTGGAGATTCGCGACCTGATCCGCGAGCTGGGGCGCACGCATACGGTCATCTTCAGCTCCCACATCCTCTCCGAGGTCCAGACGATCTGTGACCGCGTGCTGATCATCGCCGGCGGACGCCTGATCGCCTTCGATGAGCCCGCGCACCTGGAGCAGACCATGATGGCACCCAACGAGATCACCCTGCTCTGCGAGGCCGGCCGGGAGGAGACCGCCGCCATCCTCGCCGGGGTGGAGGGCCTGAGCGACCTGAAGCTGGAGGAGGCGGAGGGCCGCACCACCGTGCACCTTCGCAGCAGCCAGGAGGATATATATGAGGTTTCCCGCGCCGTCTTTTTCGCCTTCGCCGACGCAGGACGGGCGCTCCTCGAGATGCGCCTGCAGAAGGCGAGCCTGGAGGATATCTTCATCGAATTGACGGAGAGCGAGGCCCAGGAGACGGGCGAGAGTCGCGAGGTCTCCGGGATGGACGAGACCGCCGGCGCGCAGGGAATACCCGAGGCCAGCGAGACGGCCGGTGCGCAGGGACTGTCCGGTTCCCAGCAAAAGATCGCTTCGCCGGACATCGCGGCGGGTCATGCCGGTGCGGCGCAGGACGGCGCTTACGAGAAGGCATCCGCGGACGGCGCAGAACGGCCTGCAGGACCGATGGCGTCGCATAAGCCGAAGATGCCGGCGCGCACGGATGCACCTCCCGCACCGGAGACGAGAGGGAGCAGGAGGCCCGGTGCACGCGCGCACGCGGATGCTGCTGCCACCCCCTTCGGCGAGAGGACGGACGCCGCGGGCGGGGCTTTCGACCCGGACGCAGCGCGATTCGCGGACGACCGCCTGTCGGCTGGCTTTGAACCGGCGTTCGGCGACGAGGCACCGGCCGGCGCGCAGGCCCATGCGGCGCGCGGGAGCGAACAGGCGCCAGCACCGGCCGGCGCACACGCAGATGAGGAGGTGAGGACAAGGTGTTAGCGGTCCTAAAACATGAACTCAGGCTGCACTTTCATTCCGTGACAGCCTATGTATTCGGCGCCTTCCTGCTGGCCTTCACCGGGATCGGCGCCCTCCTGTACAACATCAACCAGGCTGTCAGCAGCTTTGAGCTGGTGCTCAACTTTTGCAGCATGATCTTCGTCGTCATCGTGCCGATCCTGACCATGCGCGTCATCGCCGAGGAGCGGCGGCAGCGGACGGACCAGCTCCTGTACTCACTGCCCATCACCACATTTGAGGTCATCATGGGCAAGTACCTGGCCCTCCTGATCGTCTACCTGATCCCGCTCCTCATCATCAGCCTGTACCCGCTGATCTTTTCCCACTACGGGGATGTCTACCTGCCGACCGCCTACGGCTCCATCTTCGCGTTCTTCCTGATGGGGGCGGCACTGATCGCCGTCGGCTTCTTCATCTCCTCCCTGACGGAGAGCCAGGGACTCGCCGCCGGCATCGGCATCGCCGTGATCCTGCTGAACTACTACAGCGTCCGCCTGGCCTCCTACATATCCGATTCGGCGCTCGGCTCCTTCATCGTGCTGATCGCCTGCGCGCTGCTCCTCGTGCTTTTGATCCGCCACGTCACCGGAAACGAGAACATCGCCTATATCTTCGGCATCGCCTGCATCGCGGCGCTCGGCGTCCTGTACTTCCTGAAGCAGGATCTCTTCGTCGGCCTCCTGCCCGCCATCATGGAGAAGCTCTCCCTCTTCGACCGCTTCACGGTCTTCGTGCGGGGCGTGTTCGACATGAACGGCGTCGTCTTCTATCTGAGCGTGGTCGTCTTCTTCCTGTTCCTGTCGGTGCAGTCCCTGGAGAAAAGGAGGTATAACTGATGAAAAAGCCTGTTTTCCGGCATGAGGCCGGTCAAACCTCCGAAACGACATCCGGCGCGGCCCCCGAAACCACCTCCGAAAGGACGCCCGAGACCACGCCCGCAGTGCCGAATGGAACCCCGTCTGCAAGGCCGGACGGGCCGACCGATATGCCAGGTAAACCGAATGGAATGACGGACGAAATGCCGAATGAACCGAACGGGAAGTCGTCCGAAATGTCGGCCGAGCTGCATGAAGGACCGAATAAAAGGTCTGTGGAAAAGCCCGGTGGTGGGCCCACGAAAAAGACGAACGCCAAAGGCAGCGGCCGGCGCGCCGGGCAGCATCAGCCGGGCAGCCGCATCGCGTCGCGCGGCGGCGTGTACGCGCTGCTTCTGAGCGCGATCGTCCTGGCGATCCTCATCGTCGTCAACATCTTCACGGCGGCCCTGCCGGCCAATCTGACCCAGTTCGACATCAGCGCCGCCAAGCTCTACTCCGTGACCGGCAACACGCGGGAGGTCGTAAACGGCCTGACGCAGGATGTGACGATCAACTGGATCGTGCAGGCCGGGGAGGAGGACGACATCATCGAGAACCTCCTCGCCAAATATGAGAGCCTTTCCGACCACATCACCGTCGAGAAGATCGATCCCGATGTCTACCCGACTTTTGCCGCGCAATATACGACCGAGGAGGTCCAGAACAACAGCCTGGTCGTGGTCAGCGGCGACCGCAGCCGCTATGTGGCCTATGACGATATCTACGTGCAGGATGTCGACATCTACGCCTACACCTACACCACCTCCTTCGACGGGGAGGGCATGATCACCTCCGCCATCAACTACGTCGTCACGGACGACCTGCCTCTCGTCTACATCCTGACGGGACACGGCGAGGAGCAGCTGCCGGAGACGCTCAGCGATCAGATGGCGAAGGAAAATCTCGTCACGTCGGAGCTCTCTCTGGTGACGGAGGATGCCGTGCCCGCGGACGCGGACTGCGTGCTGCTCTATGCCCCGGCGAGCGACATCTCCGAGCTGGAGCGCGACATGCTGCAGACCTATGTGCAGCAGGGCGGCCGCCTTCTCGTGATGGCCGGCCCGGTGGCAGACGATGAGCTCGAAAATCTGCACAGCCTCCTGGCCCCGTACGGCGTGTCGGCCGCGGAGGGCATCGTGGTGGACACCGACGGGCAGCATTTCGCCATGGGTTCGCCGCTCATCCTCCTGCCGACCATGGAGGAGAGCGAGATCACCGATCCTTTGCGGGAGGAGAACTTCCTGCCGCAGATGCCGCTGTCGAGGGGCCTCATCGTGGACGAGGCGGCCGGGGGCCGCGGGACGGTCACACCGCTCCTTACGACCTCCGCCATGGCGTTCAGCAAGATCGCCGGGTTCGAGCTGACGGATTTTGAGAAGGAGGAAGGGGACATCGACGGGCCCTTCACGCTCGCCGTCTCCATCGAGGATGCGTCCGGCGGACAGATCGCCTGGTTCAGCTCGTCCCTGTTCGTCACGGATGAGATGAACGCCTACGCCTCCGGCGCCAATGTGGACATGGCCATGAATGCGATGTCCTCCCTGATCGGCGAGAGGCAGGAGATGAACATCCGCAGCAAGTCGCTCAACTACAACTACCTGAACATCAGCGAATCGGCCGGCCTCGTGCTGAAGGTCCTGATGATCGGCGTGTTCCCGCTCGCCTATCTGGGCATCGGCATCCTCGTGGTACTGCGGAGAAGGAGGAAGCAAAATGAAGCGCACTAAGAGGCTGTATATCCTGCTCGGCGTTCTGGCCGTCGTCTGCATCGCGACGCTGGCGCTCACGCTGACGCAGCGGCACACGGAGAAGATCCGCAGCAGCGATGAGATCGTGCTCACGGTGCCCGGCGATACGGTGACGAAGCTGGCCTGGACCGCGGGGGACGAGACGCTCTCCTTCCACAAGGGGGAGACATGGCTCTACGATGAGGATGATGAGTTTCCCGTCGATGCGCAAAAGATCGAGGAGCTCCTCGCGCCGTTCGCCTCCTTCGGGGTGTCGTTCGTCATCGAGGATGTCGAGGATTACGCGCAGTACGGCCTCACGCGTCCGGTCCTGACGATCGATATCGGGACGGCGGATGCGGACTACGAGATCCAGCTGGGCGACTTCAGCACCATGGATAACAAGCGCTATGTCTCTATAGGTGACGGGAACGTATATATGGTAAACGAGGACCCGATGAACGCGTTCAACATCGAGCTCAGCGACATGCTGGACGACGATGAAATCCCGGATTTCGATACGGTGTCCGAGATTCGCTTCGGCGGGGCCACACCCTATACCGTGACCTATGAGGCGGAGAGCCCGGCCGCCCGCAGCACGGAGGATCTGTACTTCACGCAGCAGGGCGGGAAGACCGTGGCGCTCGACGGCGAGGCGGTCGAGAGCTACCTCGATGCCGTCAGCGGCCTTACGCTCGACGAGTATGTGACCTACAAGGCGGCGGCAAAGGACCTGAAGGACTGCGGCCTCGACGCGCCGGACCTGACCCTCGATGTGACCTATACGCCCGCGGATGACGAGGAAGCTGCCGCCGGGCCCGCGACCTCTACGCTCAGCATCAGCCGCGATCCGGCGGAGAAGGCGAAGGCCGAAAAGGCGCAGGGCGGGGAGGATGAGGCGTCGAACGACACATCCGAGGAGGCCGAGGACCCCGCCGATATCACCGCCTACGCGCGCGTGGGCGAATCGCCCATCGTCTACAAGATCTCGGGCGAGAGCTATCAAAAGCTGATGGCCTGCTCCTACGACGACCTCCGCTACAGGGAGATGCTCAGCGTCCCGTTCGCGGATGTGACCGCGGTCACCGCTTCGCTCGAGGGGGAGACTCACACCTTCGAGACGGACGGCGCGGCAGAGGCGGACGGGGAGGATGACCGGACCTGGCGCTACGGGGACGAGGAGATCGACATAGTGGACCTTAGGACTGCCATCACGGCGCTCAGCGCGTCGGGGGCGGACAGCTTCACCGAGGCGCGGCCGTCGGGCCAGGAGGAGATTCGCCTCGGCATCCGCTATGCGGGCCCTGCCGCGCAGGACGGGGCGCAGGGCGAGATCGAGATCGCGCTGTATCGCTACGATGCCGACGCCTGCCTGGCCGTCGTGGACGGGGCGCCGACGGCGTTCATCCCGCGCAGCCAGGTGGTGGACCTGATCGAGGCGGTGCACGCGCTCACGCTGGGCTGAGCGCG
>CAZDUM010000024.1:10740-12094 GCA_964508645.1 uncultured Oscillospiraceae bacterium
AACAGGAAGCGCTGGACGGAATTGGATTTTGCGCAGATTCTGCCAAGAACGATAGGAATCCTTGACTTCCCGCGGGGGAATCAGTATAATATACGCGGTCTGCCGGCGGGCGGACGACAATAGAACTGAAACCGGAGGTTCTTGACCGATGAAGTTGAAAGGGACACAAGAACTTTCCCACTTTTTTGGACTGGCGGCCGCGCTGTTCCTCGTGTGGCTGCTGCTGTCCGGAAAGCTCGAACCGAAGTATATCCTGTTCGGTGTGGTCGCGTCCCTGGCGACCTCTTTTATTTGTATGCCGTTTTTGACGGTGCCGTCCGTGGACAAGAAGACGCAATTCTTCCTGCTCCGCGGCAATCCCGTGAAGGTGGTCCTGTATTTCTTCTGGCTTTTGAAGGAGGTCGTCGTCTCCTCTCTGACGGTGAGCCGGGAGATTCTGCGGCCGCGGATGCGCTGTCAGCCGCAGGTCGTCGCCTTTTCCATGCCTCTCGTCAATCCGGTGGCGCGGGCGATCCTGGCCAACTCCATCACGCTCACGCCGGGCACCATCACGCTGAGCGTCAGCGACGAGGGGGTCTTTCTGGTCCACGCGCTGACGGACCAGATGGCGGATTCCCTGCTGGAGGGGACCATGGCCCGCAAGGTGGCGGCGCTGTATGAGGAAACTTGCGCCTTCGTGCCGCTGTCCGCGCGGCAGCCGGTGCCGGAGACGAAGGAAGGTGGCGTGGTATGATGCAGGTCTTCTTTACGGCCATCCTCACGGGGATTCTCCTCTTGACCATCGTGATGGTGGTGCTGCTGTGCCGCGGGCCCGGCGTCTACGACCGCTTCGTCGCCACGCAGGCGATCGGGACGAACGTGATCCTGGTGCTGCTGCTCATCGGCTGCATCGACGGCCGGCAGGATATGTATGTGGATATCGCCATCGCCTATGCGGTGCTGGGCTTCATCAGCTCCATCATCCTGGCGAAGTTCATGGGGACCAGGGGAGGGAAGCGCCGTGGAGAGTAGATATATCCTGACGGTCGTGTTCCTTACGGCGGGTTTTCTGGTGCTGCTGGTGTCGACCGTGGGCGTTGTCAGGATGCGGGACATGTACAGCCGCCTCCATGCGGCGGGGGTCGGCGGGTCGCTGGGCCTGATGCTCGCCGGCGTCGGCCTGGTCATCTACGAGGGGATCGGCACGACCAGCGGCAAGGTTCTGCTCGTCACGCTGGCCGTCTTCATCACCAATCCCATCGCCACGCACATCGTCGCGAAGGTCGCCTACCGGGAGAGCCTGCCGGCGCAGGAGGACGCGGTGACCGTAAAAAAAGATGCGGCGGCCGCGCAGAGCGGCAAGGCTGGCGGCCCG
>CAZDUM010000024.1:12194-13743 GCA_964508645.1 uncultured Oscillospiraceae bacterium
AGGGGAAAGGGGGTAGGAGCATGCCCATCGTACTGCTGGAAGGCGTGCTGTTGGTGACGCTGATTGGCATCGCCATTTCGATCATATTTTGCGAAAAACTGCTGTCGGCGACCATCATCTACTGCGGCTTCAGCTTCTCGGCCATGCTGCTGTACACCCTCGTGGGGGCGGTGGACGTGGCCTTCACCGAGGCTGTCATCGGCACCATCTCGACGGTGTATTTCGTCATCGCGATCCGCTCCATCAACAAGGGGTGCAAGAGCAAGGGAGGCAAGGGATGATCCGCGCGCGCAGATGGAAGCAGGCGCTTCTCCTCGTTTTGATCCTCGTGGTGGTGGGTCTGGGCGCCCTGAAGGTGGGCGAGTGGCTGCCGCTCATCGGGGACCCCGATACGCCGGCGAACGCCTATGTCTCCCAATACTATATCCGCCACGCGGAGGAGGAGAGCGACGCGCCGAACATGGTGACGGCCGTGCTGGCCGACTACCGCGGATTCGACACCCTCTTTGAGACCTGCGTGATGTTCCTGTCCGGTCTATCCGTGCTGATGATCCTCTCGACGAAGGAAAAGATACCGGTGCCGAAGACGAAGGCGGAACGAAAGGCTTACCAGGTCCTGCGGCAGCGGCAGAGCTTTAACAGCTCCGTGATGGATACGGCGTTTCGGGTCATCATCCCTCTCCTCTTCATCTACGGCTTCTACGTGCTGTTTCACGGGGAGATCAGCCCGGGCGGCGGCTTCCAGGCGGGGGCGGTCTTCGCCTGCGCCTACCTTCTGGACCGCATCATCACCGACTTCGATACCCGCATCGGCTGGATTCACGAGGCGAACGCCGTGCGGATCGCGGGCCTCGGCGCGGCCCTGTACGCGCTGGCGGGCACGCTGCCCATGCTGAGCGGACGGAATTTCCTGAACTATGACGGGCTGGCTCTGGGCCTTCTGGCAGATAGCCCCGCGCTCCACGCGGCCGGCATCCTGATGATCGAGATAGGGGTGACGCTCTGCGTCATGGGCGTCATCGTCGGCATACTGGAGACCCTGCTGGAAAGGACGGATTTCTATGTTTGACACCTTGCGTAGCGCCGCGGAGGCGGTGGAGTTTTTCCTGGCGGATCGGGGCCTCTACATGCTGATATTCCTGCTGTTGGCGGTGGGCGTGTTCGGCATGGTGGTCTGCGGCAACTACATGAAGAAGCTCATGTGCATGAACGTCATGCAGGTGTCCATCATCCTGTTCTTCCTGACCTTCGGGCAGAAGGTGGGCGGGACCCTGCCCATCACGATGTCCGGCCTCACCGAGCCGGATGCGTATCTCAATCCGCTGCCGCACGCGCTGATGCTGACGGCCATCGTCGTCAGCCTGGGTACCACGGGGGTGGGCCTGGCGCTCCTGATGAAGATGCAGGACCTGTACGGCACCATCGAGGAATCGGAGATCACCGGCCGGGGCGAGAAGATCGACATCGACGCGGAGCGGGACGAGCGATACCTGCCGGATAGAGATGACGTGGAGGAGAGCGCGGGCTGGATTCGCCTCTTCTGGCACAG
>CAZDUM010000024.1:13843-19171 GCA_964508645.1 uncultured Oscillospiraceae bacterium
CTGCTGGCGCCGCAGAAGGAGATGCCGGCGGAGACGGTGCTGCCGAGGGCGGCGCAGACGGCGGCGCCTTCTCGCGCGATGCCGCGGGGATGGATGAGACGGGAGAGGGAGGCGACGGCCGTGACTGATCTGTGGCAGGGCATCCTGCATCACAGCCCCGTGCTGATCCTCATCCTGCCGCTCTTCGCCGCGGTTCTCTGCCCGGTGCTGTCGCGGATACGGATCACGCTGGGCCGGCGGGTGATCCTCGGTGCGCTGGCGCTCTCCCTCGTCCTGGCGATCTGCCAGCTGGGCCGTGTCCTGGGCGGAGCGGGGGAGATTCACTACTGGATGGGCGACTGGGAGTCCATCGGCATCGAGTTCGTCATCGACCCGGTGAGCGCCCTCATGGTGATCCTGGTCGCCGGCGTCGCCTTCCTGACGGCGCTGTACAGCAGCGCCTTCGAGAAACCGCAGCCCGGTCACGCGGTGCAGGGCTCCGGCTACTACAGCATCCTCGCGTTCCTCGCCATCGGCCTCCTCGGCATGGCATCCACCGGCGACGCGTTCAACCTGTATGTCTTCATGGAGATCACGGCGCTGTCGGGCTACAGCCTCATCGCCATGGGGGAGGGCAAGGGCCCCGTCGCGGCCTTTCGGTATCTGATCATCGGCTCCATGGGCGCCTGCAGCTATCTGGTCGGCGTAGGCTTTCTCTATGCCGCCACCGGCACCCTGAACATGGCGGACCTCGCCAGACTGATGCCGGGGGTGGGGGACAGCCCCCTGGTGATCATCGCCGTCTGCTGCATGCTGGTCGGCTTCGGCATCAAGATGGCCCTGTTCCCCCTGCACGGCTGGCAGCCGGCGGCCCACAGCTACGCGCACCCGGCGGCCGACCCCATGATCGCCGGCGTGATGATCAAGATTCCCGCCTTTGCCATGCTCCGCTTCTTCTTCCGGGTCTTTCGGGAGACGAGCCCGGTGATGGAGGCCTTCTTCGACATCCTCGGCCTTCTGGCCATGCTGGGCATCCTGTTCGGCTCGCTGAAGGCGCTGCGGTACAATACGTACAATAAAGTGCTGGCCTATTCGAGCATCGGACAGGTGGGCTATGTCGCGCTGGGATTCTCCCTGGCGAACGCCTATGGCCTAGCCGGCGCGGTCCTGCACATCCTGGCCCACAGCCTGATGAAGGTCGGCCTGTTCTACACCTCCGGCGCCTTCAAGTACCGCTACGGGATTCGCAACATCCGCGACATGGGGCAGGTCTACCGCACCATGCCCGTCACGGCGCTGACCCTGACGGTATGCGCCCTGTCCATGATCGGCATCCCGCCTCTGGCCGGCTTTTTCAGCAAATGGTATCTGCTCCTGGGGGCGGTCGAGGAGAGACGGTACCTGTATGTGGCGGTGCTACTCATCAGCACGCTGCTCGGGGCGGTCTACTTTTTCCGCGTGCTAAACAGCGTGTTCATGGGCTCGTCGCATCCGAAGGAGACGGCGCCCGCGAAGGAGAGAACCGGCCGCCTCGAACTGCCGTGGCAGATGGTGCTGCCGCTCCTCGCGGTGGCGGTGGCCATCGTCGCGCTGGGACTCGGCAGCGGGTGGCTGGTGACCCATATTCTCCTGCCGACCATCGAGGAGGTGTATCTCGCATGACGAACGATATGCAGATCACGGCCATGATCCCTGTCCTGTCCATCGCGGCGGGATACATCGCGGCATTTCTCATCCTGCTCGTGGGCAATCGCGTCCGTCCCAACGCCCGTGAGGCCATCACCATGACGGCGGCGGGCCTGATGGCGGTGCTGGTCTGCTCCATGGCAAAGGATGTGGCCAGCGGCATTGAGATCACCTGCACGCTCTGGACGCTGGCGCCGGGGCTGTCGCTGGAATTTCGGGTGGACGGGGCCGGCATGCTCTTTTCCTGCGTCGCGAGCGTCCTGTGGATTCTCACCTCGATATATTCCATCGGCTACATGCGGGGCCACGGGGAGCAGAACCAGACGGGCTATTTCGCCGCCTTTGCCGCCTGTCTGGCCTCGGTGCTGGGCATCGCCTTCGCCGCCAACCTCCTGACGTTTTTCATCTTTTACGAGCTCCTGACCATCTCGACCTACCCGCTGGTCGTGCACTATCGCGACGCAAAAGCTCGTGCCGCCGGGCGCAAGTATCTGGGCTATATGCTGGTGAGCGGCCAGCTGTTTCTGGCTGCCATCGTCATCGTCTACGTGCGCTACGGGACCTGCACATTCGTGCCGGGCGGCTTCATCCAGGCCGGCTCCATGTCCAGAGGCCCGATGGCCGTCCTCTTCTTCCTGATGCTGGCCGGGGGGCTGGTGAAGTCCGCCGTCATGCCGTTTCACGGCTGGCTGCCCTCGGCCATGGTGGCGCCGACGCCCGTCAGCGCGCTGCTGCACGCGGTGGCCGTGGTGAAGGCGGGCGCCTTCTGCATCCTGCGCGTCATCGGCTATGTGTTCGGCCCGGACAGCGCCGCCTGGTGCGGCGGCACGACGGCCCTCTGCTGGCTGGCTGCGATCACGATTCTGCTGTCGTCCCTGATCGCCATGCGGCAGGATAACCTGAAGGCGCGGCTGGCGTATTCCACCATCGGGCAGCTCTCCTATATCGTGCTGGGCATCGCCCTGCTGTCGCCCTACAGCATCGCCGGCGCCATGTTTCACATCGCGGCGCACGGACTGCTGAAGATCACGCTGTTCATGTGCGCGGGCGCCATCTTCATCCGGTATCACCTGGCGGACATCAGCCAGATGGGACGGCTCTACAGACGGATGCCGGTGACGTGCGTCTGCTTCGCCGCAGCCTCCCTGGGTCTGGCAGGCCTGCCGCTTCTGGCCGGTTTCGTCAGCAAGTTCGCCCTCCTGCTGGGCGCCTACGACATGGGAAAGCCGTTCTTCGTGGCGGTGCTCCTCGCGGCGGCGCTCCTCGCCCTGAACTATCTGATGCCGGTCGTGCAGATTCTCTTCGGGGAGTCGGCCGCGGACGCCGGCATCTACGAACCGGCCGTCGAGGTGCTGGCGCCGGACGGCCCGGCACCGAAGGGGGCGGGCCCCAAACCGTCGACGATCCGCGGCCGGCGCGTCCTGGACGGGGTGCCGGCCCTGGTCGCGCCGCTGGTCGTGACCATGGCGATCGCGCTGATACTGGGCATCTGGCCGAACGCCGGCCTGCATCTTTTGGACCTGGCACAGGGAGCGGCCCTGGCGATCACGGGAGGTGGCTTCTATGGCGGATAAGAAAAAATCGAATAGGGGCCTCAAGCGGGTCTTTCTCCTCATCGGCGCGGCGGCCGCGCTCTTCCTTGTGGCGGAGCTCCTGTGGGGCGCGCCGCGCGGCGAGGCCCTGTGGCAGCGGATACCCGGCGCGAACCTACTTCTCGGCTTCGCGGGTGCATGGCTTCTGATACTCCTGGCGAAGGGCGTCATGGCGAAGGTGCTGCAGCGGCCGGTGACCTACTACGAGGATGCGCAGCCCGGCCCGGCGCAGGCGCGGAAGACGCAGACGTCCGAGCAGCCGGCGCAGGGAGAGGACTCGCAGGCACAGAAGGGAGGCGCTGCCCATGACCGCTGACCTGTGGCAGCCCGGCCTGGTCCTGTTCGTCTGCGGCCTCGCCGTCATGTTCCTGCCGGATAAGGTGCGCAAGGTTGTGATGCTCCTCGCGCCGATTCTCACCATAGGTCTCTGTCTCGCCGGCGCCATGCAGCCCACGGTGACCGAGGCCGGGGCGCAGGCACGTCTCGCGCACCTCTTCGCGCTGACCTTCGCGGTGACCGCCCTGATCGCAGACCTGTACAATCTCCAATGCAGGGACCGGTTCGAGGTGGCGGCGGAGCTGATCTATGCCGGCAGCAGCCTGGGCGTGGTGTTCAGCCAGACCTGGATCGGGATGCTGATCTTCTGGGAGCTGATGGCGGTCTCCTCCTGGTTCATCGTCATAGCGGGACACAGCCGCGATGCCACCCGGGCCGGCTTCCGCTACCTGCTGATGCACATGCTCGGCGGGAATCTCCTGCTGGCGGGCGTCGTCCTGCAGGTCATGCACGGCAGCACGCTGATCCATCTCCTCACCGGGCAGACGGGCGCCTCCTTCTGGCTGATCCTGGCCGGTGTGGCGGTGAACGCCGCCATCCCGCCGCTGCACAGCTGGATCGCCGACGCCTACCCGCAGTCCTCCGCGGCCGGCACCGTATACATGGGCTCCTATACCACCAAGGTGGGGGTCTACTGCCTGATCCGCCTGTTCGCCGGCACGCATTTTCTCCTGTATTTCGGCGTCTTCATGGCCGTGTGGGGCGCCTGTATGGCCCTGATCGAGAACGACCTTCGGCGGCTCTTTTCCTACCACATCGTCAGCCAGGTGGGCTACATGGTGGCGGCCCTGGCCTTCGGCACGCCCCTCGGCATCGACGGGGCGGCCGCTCACGCGGTGAACAACATCCTCTACAAGGGGACGCTCCTCATGTGCGCCGGCAGCCTCATCATGGCGACGGGCCGGCGGACCATCACGCAGCTTTCGGGTCTGGCGAAAAAAATGCCGCTGACGGCGGGATGCTTCCTGGTGGCGTCTCTATCCATCGCCGGGATTCCGCCTCTGAACGGATTCGCCAGCAAGGCTCTCATCATGCAGGCGGCGGAGGAGGGCCCGGCCTGGGCGGAGCTTCTGCTCCTCCTCGCGAGCGTGGGCACCTTCCTCTCCATCACGCTGAAGGTCAACTACTTCGTCTTCTTCGGCAAGCCGGACCAGGCGGCGTCGCAGCTGCCTGTGCGGCCGGAGGCGGTGCCGTGGAACAGCCGCCTGGCGATGGTCCTGGGGGCGGCAGGCTGCGTCGTGCTCGGCGTATTTCCGGGTCTCCTCTACGGCCAGACGCCGTACCAGAGCGACGCCCATCCCTTCACCGTGGCGCATGTGACGCAGTACGGCGAACTCTTCGCCGGTGCGGCGCTGGTGTTCTTCCTCTGCCTTTCGCACATGCGGCCGAAGGAGATGCTGACGCTGGATGTGGACTGGCTGTACCGGAAACCCCTGAAGGCGGGTCTTTTGCTGCTCAGCCGCCTCGTGGACGGCCTGCGGCTTTGGATCGGCAATACCCTGGCCGGCGTGCTGACCCATGGCAAGGCGTGGCTGTCGGGGCGGGAGGTTTTGCGAAAAACGCGCGCGGTCGAAAAGGCCGAGAAAAAGGACGCGAAGCGGGAGAAGGGGCCCAAACCCATCGAGAAGGACGATGTCCTGCAAAAGCCTGTCGGCTGGCTGGTCGCGCTCAACATCGGGGTGCTGGTCGGCGCGGCGCTACTCGTCATCTGGCGGCTCCGGTAGATGCCAAAGGC
>CAZDUM010000025.1:0-2351 GCA_964508645.1 uncultured Oscillospiraceae bacterium
AATTATCGCGCGACGCTTTTCATTTTCGCCGCGTGCGGGTATAATAGCGGTGTGAGGCCGGCCCGATGTGCGGCCGGCGAGGAGGTACAAGACGATGGTAACGCTGACAAAGGAGAATTTCGAGCAGGAGGTCCTCAAGGCGCAGGGCCCGGTGCTCGTCGATTTTACGGCGGCATGGTGCCCGCCGTGCCGCATGCTGGCGCCGGAGGTGGCTGCCGTGGCCGAGGCCCGTCCCGACATCAAGGTCGGCAAGCTGGATGTGGACGAGGAGACGATCATCGCGCTGCAGTACGGGGTGATGAGCTACCCCACCCTCATGCTCTTTCAGGACGGCGAGGTGAAGACGACGGCCATCGGCTATCGCGAGCGGGATGAGATTCTCTCTATCCTGGCGGAAGCGCTGGCGTAGGGGGCGCCGCCATGCGACTGCTTGTGGTGGAGGATGAGCCGAACCTGAACAAGCTCATCACCAAAAAACTGACCGCAGAGGGCTACTCCGTCGACAGCTGCTTCGACGGGCAGGAGGCTCTGGACTTTCTGGATGCCGCTTCCTACGACGGCATCGTCTGCGACATCATGATGCCGCGCCTGTCCGGCACGGAGCTGGTGCGCCGCCTCCGCAGCCGGGGAGATGGCACGCCGGTGCTCTTTCTGACGGCCAGGGACAGCGTGGAGGACAAGGTGAACGGGCTGGACCTCGGCGCCGACGATTACCTGGTCAAACCCTTTTCCTTCGCGGAGCTCATGGCCAGGGTCAGGGCCCTGACGCGCCGCCGCACGGAGATCACCTCCAGCGTGCTGACGATCGCCGACCTCAGCCTGGACACCGCCGCGCGGACCGTCAGCCGCGCCGGACAGCCGATCAAGCTGTCCGCCAAGGAGTTCGCCCTGCTGGAATATCTTTTGCGAAATCAGGGGATCGTCCTGTCGCGGGAAAAGATCGAGAACAACCTCTGGAATTTCGATTATGAAGGCGGTACCAACGCGGTGGATGTCTACATCCGGTACCTGCGCAAGAAGATCGACGAGGACTTCGAACCGAAACTGATCCATACGGTGCGCGGCGTGGGCTATGTCCTGCGCGTGGAGGCGTAATCCTGGGAGGTCTGGGCCAGATGAAGCGACATCTCTCCATCAAGACGCGAATCCTGCTCTGGTTCGCCCTGTTCATGCTCCTGGTCGTCAGTCTGACCATGGTACTGACCTATGCCATCGGCGATACCGTCTTTCGCTCGGATATCACCACGCAGCTCGTCAACCTGGTCAACGCGAACGTGCAGGAGATCGAGTATCTGAACTCGCTGAGTGAGGGGGAGCTGGAGGCGGGCGACCAGTTTCTGGCCTATCAGGACGGGTATCTGGAGATCGACGACGACTTCTGCGACTACTTAGGCGGCGTCTACACCTGCCTCGTCGACAGCGGCAACAAGCTCCTGTACGGGGAATGTCCCGTCCGCCTCTCCGCCGGGAAGGCCTTCACCTATACCACCGTGACGACCATCCGCTACCGCGACGAGCGCTACTACATCTATGAGCGGCCTCTGCAGGGGGCGCATCTGCAGGGCCTGTGGCTCCGCGGCGTGGCCTCGCACCGGGAGGGGACGACGCTGCTGCAGTCCATGGTGCGCTTCACGGTGATCGTGCTGCCTCTCATCGCGATCCTGGCCATCCTGGGCGGCCGCATCCTCATCAGCCGGGCCTTAGCGCCCGTCAACGAACTCATGGAGGCCACATCGCACATAGGGGACGAGCAGGACCTCTCCTACCGCATCCATATCGGAAAGGATGATGCGGGAAAAGATGGGAAGGTGGGCGAGGCGGATGACGAACTGCACCAACTCGCCGACACCATGAACGGGATGCTGGATCGCCTGGAGACCTCCTTTGCCCGGGAAAAGCGTTTCACGGCGGACGTTTCGCACGAGCTGCGGACGCCTCTCTCCGTCATCATGGCGCAGTGCGAGGTGGGGCTGGAGCTGTCGGAGTCGGAGGAGGACTACCGGGAGGCGCTGACCACCATCCAGGCGCAGGGCGCCCGCATGCAGACGATGATCAGCCAGCTCCTGTTCTTTTCCCGTCTGGAGCAGGGGCAGCAGGCGCTGCAGCTGGAGGAGACGGACCTCAGCCGCCTGACCGCCGACATCTGCGCGGAGCAGCGGACCGTGCACGAGGGACAGGACATCACATTGCTGCAGGACATTCGGCCCGGCATCGAGACGGCCGTCGACCGGGGCCTGTACGGGCGGATGCTCGGCAATCTCATCGACAACGGATACAAGTACGGGAACCCGGCGGGGCACATCACCGTGTCCCTGGCGTGGGAGGCGGATGCCGGAGGTGCGGCCGCGGCG
>CAZDUM010000025.1:2451-4169 GCA_964508645.1 uncultured Oscillospiraceae bacterium
GCCGCCTCCATCGCATGCGGCTTCTATCGCGTCCCGCCATCGCCTGATGCGCCGCCCTTTGGCACGCCGCCACTTCTACCGCGTTTCACCCCGAAAGGCCGCGATGGCCTCCGTCAGACTCCGCACGCCCACGATGCGGCAGCGGCTGTACGGCCCCTTCGTAGGGGCGGAGGCCGACGCGCCGCCCTCGACACCGCGACCCGCAGGCATCCCGCCATCGCCTGGCGCGCCACCGTTTGGCACGCTGCCCTTCTCAGCCCGGCTCCGGCCCGCATCCGGCATTCCCGCGCGCTCCGCCCGGCCCTGCGCCGCCTCCGATCCCCTCACGGGCACCGCGCGGCCCGCATTCCCGGACCCGTCCGCGCCGGCAAGACCTTTTTCTCCGTCCGCCATGCGCAGAAGACGCTCGGCGCTGCGCCGCGGCATGATGACCTGCTCATAGCCCATGCGCGCCGCTTCCTTCCATATCTTGTCGATGTTCTGCACCGCCCTGAGCTCGCCGGTCAGGCCGACCTCCCCCACCGCCAGCGTGCGCTTCGGCGCCACCACGCTCCGAAAGGAGGAGTAGATGGCCAGCGCGACGGCCAGGTCCGGTGAGGTCCCCTCGGGCCTGAGGCCGCCGGCCACGTTGATGTAGACATCCTGGTTGAGCAGGGACAGGCCGGCCTTCTTCTCCAGGACGGCCAGGATCATGTTCAGCCTGTTGGTGTCGATGCCCAGGGCGGTGCGCCGGGCGAATCCCACATTGGCGGGGCTGACGAGCGCCTGGATCTCGAACATGACAGGGCGGCTGCCCTCGTAGACCGCCGTGGCGACCGATCCCTCGAGCCTCTCGTTTCGATTCTCCAGGAAGGTGCCGGACAGGTCCGTCACCTCCGTCAGTCCTTCCGCGCCCATCTGAAAGGCGCCGATCTCGCTGGTCGTGCCGAACCGGTTCTTGAAGGCGCGCAGGATGCGAAACTCCTGGTCCCGCTCGCCGTTGAACTGCAGGACGCAGTCCACCAGATGCTCCACCGTCTTGGGCCCGGCCAGATCGCCGCTCTTGGTCACATGGGCCACGATGAAGATGGGGATGTTGCCGCTCTTGCCGATCTTCATCAGCTGGTTGCCGCACATCCGCACCTGGGACACGCTGCCCGGCGCCGCATCCAGCTGGCTGCTGTACATCGTCTGGATGGAATCGACGATGAGGAAAGCCGGCTTCATGGACTGGCAGACGGTCTCCACATTCTCCATATTGGTCTCGGCGAGCACGTAGAGACCGTCCGGGATGCCGCGGCAGACCCTGTCGGCGCGCATCTTCAGCTGCTCCTCTGACTCCTCGCCCGATACGTACAGCACGGTGCCGTATCGGCGGGCGATGTTGGCGGCCGTCTGCATGATGAGGGTGGATTTCCCGATACCCGGTTCGCCGCTGATGAGCACCAGGGAGCCGGGGACCATCCCGCCGCCCAGGACCCGGTCCAGCTCCCCGATCCCGGTGCGCAGGCGGGTGTAGTGGGCGGCTCCCACCTGTTTCAGCGGGGCGGGCGTGGCCGTCCGGGATGTGCGGCGGCGCACATCGGCGGCGGGTTCCTCCACGGGCAGCACCGTCTCCTCGACGAAGGAGTTCCAGGCGCCGCAGACGCAGCGCCCGACCCACTGCGGGCTCTCGTATCCGCATTCCTGGCAGACATACACCGTCCTGGGTTTCTTTCCGGCCATAGGGTCACCTCCCC
>CAZDUM010000025.1:4269-7538 GCA_964508645.1 uncultured Oscillospiraceae bacterium
CGCCCTGACACCCTCGCATTTTGACACATTGGCGGTCCGGCCATCCTGGTACTCTGGCATCAGCGCCATCGCGCCGCGAGCATGACGCTCCCGCGCTGCTACGGTTTCGCGCGCCCCGGAGTCCCGACTGCACACGTCCCGCCGGACCGTCTCCACGGCCCGCCGCCTGCACAGCACGCCGGCTCCACCTTGCCGGTCCGCTGCTCCGAAGGCATACGCGCCGGCCACCCCGCAGGTCACACGCCGGCTGCTCAGCCGATCTCCAGGCACGCGCGCCGGCCGCTCAGCCGGTCCTTCCGGTCGCCGGCCGCCTCCGGCCGCCTACTTCTTCCAGCCGCTCTTCAGCCCGACGATCTCGTTGAACACCGGCGTCTCCCGGCTGAAAAGCCCGCTGTCCGCCACATAGTAGCCGTGGCGGAAGAACTGGTAGCGGGTGCCCGGCGCCGCCTCCAGGACGGAGGGCTCGGCCATGGCCGTGACGGTCTGCACGGTGCAGGGGTTCGGCACCTCCTCCCCGTTCTCCCCCGGGATCAGAAGCGGCTCATACCTGCGAATCCGGATGGGCACCGCCGCCCGCGCGTCGACGAAGTGGATGGTGCCCTTCACCTTGCGCCCCTCGAACCCGCCGCCGCTCTTGGTCTGGGGGTCGTAGGTGCAGTGCAGCTCCCGGATCGAGCCGTCCGCCGCCTTGATGACCTCGTTACAGGTGATGAAGTAGGCGCCCTTCAGGCGCACCTCGTTGCCGGGAAAGAGGCGGAAATACTTCTTCTCCGGCACCTCCATGAAGTCCGCCCCGTCCACCCAGATCTCCCGGCTGAAGGTGACGGTGCGGCTGCCCATCTCCGGCACCTGGGCGTTGTTCTCCACGGTGCACAGCTCGCTCTGCCCCTCCGGATAGTTGGTGATGACGACCTTGATGGGATCGAAGACCACGTTGCGGCTCTCCACCTTTTCTTTTAGGTCATCCCGCACGCAGCTCTCTAGCAGGGTCCGGTCGACGACGCTGTCCGCCTTGGCCACGCCGATCCTCTCGCAGAAGTCCCGGATGGCCTCCGGCGTATAGCCCCGGCGCCGCATCCCCGCCAGCGTCGGCATCCGCGGATCGTCCCAGCCGTCCACCGTGCCGTCCTGCACCATGCCCTTCAAGATCCGCTTGGACATGGGCGTGCCGGTGAGGTTGAGCCTGGCGAACTCGATCTGCCGCGGCGGATGGGGCCAGAGACCCACCTCCTCGAGCACCCAGTCGTACAGCGGCCGATGGTCCTCATATTCGAGCGAGCAGAGGGAATGGGTGATGCCCTCGATGGCGTCCTCGATGGGATGGGCGAAATCGTACATGGGGTAGATGCACCAGGCGTCGCCCGTGTTGTGATGGGTGGCGTGACGGATGCGGTAGATGACCGGGTCGCGCATATTGATGTTCGGGGAGGCCATATCGATCTTCGCCCGCAGGACCTTCTCACCGTCGGCATATTTCCCGGCCCGCATCTCGCGAAAGAGCTGCAGGTTCTCCTCCACCGAGCGATTCCGGTAGGGGCTCTCCCGCCCCGGCTCCGTCAGGGTCCCTCGATAGTCTCGAATCTGGTCGTTATTCAGATCGCAGACATAGGCCCTGCCCTTTCGGATGAGAATCTCCGCCGCCTCGTACATCTGCTCGAAGTAGTCGGATGCCCACAGCCTCTTGTCCCAGGTGATGCCCAGCCAGCGGATATCGTTTTCGATGCCGTCCACGAACTCCTCGTCCTCCGCCACCGGATTGGTGTCGTCATACCGCAGATTGAACCGGCCGCCGTACTTGATCGCCGTGCCGTAGTTTAGGCACAGGGCCTTCGCGTGGCCGATGTGCAGGTAGCCGTTCGGTTCCGGCGGGAACCGGGTGTAGACCTCCGTGTAGACGCCGTCCTCCAGGTCCTTTTCGATCATGGTGTGAATGAAGTTCGATGTTTTTTCCGATTCCGACATGGCTTTCGTCCTTCCTTACAGCGGGTGCTGCATCACTGAAATATGGGTGCGGGCTATCGAGGCGCAGGCGAGGGGTTCTGCGCAAAAGACCTCTCCGAGGAGCTCGCATGCTTCTGCGCAAAAGATCTCTCCGGCAGGCTCGTATGTTCTGCGTAAAAGTTTTCTCCGGCAGGCTTGCATGCTTCTGCGCAAAAGATCTCTCCGGCAGGCTTTCATTCTTCTGCGTAAAAGTTCACGCCGGCGAGCCGCGATTCTCGTGCGGGTTGGCATCCTCCGGCGCGGCAGGATTCTCCGGCGCAAAAGATCCCTCCGCTGAGCCGCGGTCCTGCTGCGAGGAAGCCTCACCGGGCGAAGTTGGATTTTCCTGCGAACGAATCTCCCCGACCGAAGATGGGTTTTCCTGCGAACGAATCTCCCCGGCCGAAGTCGGATTTTGCGAAGAAGGCACGAGGAACTCCGCCGCCTCCTCGAGGAATTTCGGACCCTTGATGCGGCACATCCTGTCCTGGCAGTTGGCGCACTGGAGCACCTGGTTCGACCCCTCCCAGAAGCGTTCCGGGTGCTTGAGCAGGGTGATCTCCCAGCGCAGCATCACGATGAGGCCGGTGAAGAACAGGCTCCAGGTGAAGAAGTTGCGGATGAAGACGAGCGGGGTGAACATCATGAAGTGGCCCCAGTTGAAGATGCGGCAGTTGACGCAGCATTTGTTCTTGATGAAGAAGCTCTGGAACGGGCACCAGATGACGACGCAGAGCAGGTCGCAGACATAGTAGAACAGCGACAGCAGGATCAGCTCCTTCGCCTCGATGATGTCGAAGACGTAGAGGGCACCGAAGACCGCGTTCAGGGAGAGCCAGGCGATGAGGACACGGATGGCCGAGAGGTTGTTCTTCTGGACGTAGCGGTACATCTGCAGGCTGTCGAATCCCTCGACGGGCACGTATTCCCGCGCAAATTCCTTCTTGCTGCCCATGGTCAGGGTGCGGTTGATGGGAAGCAGGTGCAGGATCATGCTGAGCATGAGGATCGCCCAGACTATGTAAATCCAAAGGATGTTGAACTGGGAGAGGTGCGCCTGCAGCTCCTCCAGCGTGCCGCCGGCGAGCTGAAAGTTCAGGACGACGCGCTTGGTCAGGATCAGGTCGAAGTAGGCGGGCTTAAATAGGTAGGCCCACAGCACCAGCAGGAAGACGCCTATGCGAAAGATGAGTTTCAGCACGTAGACGCGGAACATGCCGATCTTGCGCTTCTTCGCGCCGGGCTGGCCGGTCTCCTTGGCTGCCATCACGATCCATCACCTCCTTCGT
>CAZDUM010000025.1:7638-10694 GCA_964508645.1 uncultured Oscillospiraceae bacterium
CGGGAAACGGGACCGCGCGGAATCGTATGGGCACCGCCCCGGCCCGCGGAAAATCATGTGGGAACTGCGCCCGGCCGCACCGTTTTGGCCGTCCGCCTTGGGCAGCCCGCTTGGGACGACCGCGGCCGATCCCCTCAACCTCGCCGCAATTTTTTTCCGTCCCCCTCCGTTTTTCCTTCCCACGACCTCCGTCCTGTAGTATAATGTGGGAAAGTCCGAAAAACAGGGGGTAGCCACCATGCGTCAACCATCTAAAAAGGTCCGTCACCCACTCTGCCCGCCACCCGGCAGCGCCTCATCCGCGAGCGACAGTCCGGCGGCGGACGGCGCTCGGCACTGCGGCGGGCGGGGTGACACGCAGCATCATCTCAGGCAGGTCCTCTCCTGTCTGCTCTGCCTCCTGCTCATCGCGGGGGCGACGGCCTGCAGCGATCCACATGCCGCCTCCGACCGGGGCGATTCATCCAAGCCCGGCGAGAGCGCACCCCTCGAGGGGCAGGGATCGGGCAATCCGGGCGACCCCGCGGGCTCTGAGGACCCTGCGGGCCTCGATGCGTCTGATGACCCGAGCTCTGCCGTCGAACCAGGCGGGACAGGGGCGCCGGGGACGGATACCCCGGGGGATGCGCCCGGTGAGGAGCCCGGCGGCGGGGAAACCGGCGGGGCGAACGCGGACCCCGCCCAGGGCGGAAGTCCGGCCGGCGGCAGCGCCTCCGGCCAGGGGACGGAAGCTCCAGCGGCACCGGGCGGGGCGAACGCCCAGCGGCCCGCACCGCCCGCCTCCACCGATGTCCGGACGACCGACGACGGCAATCTGTTCGTGCTCGTCAACAAGACCTATGCCGTTTCGGCGGATTACATGCCCACGGACATGGTGGCCGTGGACGGCTCCCTGTCCACCAACCAGGGCCTGACCGTCAAGCGGGAGGCCTACGATGCCTATCTGGCGATGCTGCAGGATGCCAGAGCCGAGGGGCTGGACTTCTATATCTGCTCCGCCTATCGCAGCTACGACACCCAGAAGAGCCTGTATGACAACTCCCTGGCCGTCAACGGGCAGGCCTACACCGAGACGATGTTCGCCTATCCGGGCAAGAGCGAGCATCACACCGGCTACGCCATCGACATCACCTCCGCCTCCATGGGCTGGGGTCTGCAGCAGAACTTCGCCGACTATCCCGACGGCGCATGGATCACCGCGCATTGCAGCGAGTACGGCTTCATCATCCGCTACCCCGAGGGGAAGGAGGATATCACGGGCTATGTCTACGAGCCGTGGCACGTCCGCTACATCGGGCTCGAGGCGGCGCAGGAGATCACGCGGCTGGGTATCACGCTCGAGGAATACCTGGGCGTGGCGTAGGCCGCGCGGCCGACGCACTACAGCAGCGGCGCGACGACCTTGAGCAGCGCGCCCATCACGCGATACTTCAGCTTTTCATTTCGGATATCCTCCTGCGTGATGCGGTGGCACTCCTTCAGCGTCTCCTGAAAATCCTGCTCCACGCGGCTGATCTCCTCGCTGTGATGCATGTAGAGTCCGCATTCAAAGTGGTGGTACAGGCTCCGGTAATCCAGGTTGATGGTGCCTACCACCGCTTTTTCGTCATCGCTGGTAAAGACCTTGGCGTGTATGAACCCCGGCGTGTATTCGTATATCTCCACCCCCGTGCTGACGAGCTCCTTGTAGTGCGTCTTGGCCAGGGCGAAGGCATAGGTCTTATCCGGAATGTGCGGCAGGATGATCTGCACCTGCACCCCGCGCTCGGCGGCATACATCAGCGCGGCGCGGACCACATCGTCCAGGATCAGGTACGGCGTCATGATGTGCACATAGCGGTGCGCCCGGTTCAGGATATCGCAGTAGACCATCTCGCCCACCCGCTCGCTGTCCAGCGGGCTGTCGCCGTACGGCAGGAGGTACCCGCCGTCCCCCTCCACGGGCTTCGTGCAGTCCAGATATTTTTCGTACTGATCCCCCTCGGTGTCCATATTCCACATCTGCAGGAACATCAGCGTGAAGCTGCGCACCGCGTCGCCCTGCACCCTGATGGCCACATCCTTCCACTTTCCGTATATCGTCTTGCGGTTGATGTACTCATCGGCGAGATTGACGCCGCCGGTATAGGCGACCTGCCCGTCGATCACCAGGATCTTGCGGTGATCCCGGTTGTTGTAGTGGGTGGAGACGACGGGGCGCGGCGGCGCGAACATCTTGCACTGGATGCCCAGCGCCTGCAGTTTCTTCGGATAGCCGTACGGCAGCCTGAAGATGGAGCAGGTCCCGTCGTACATCATGCGGACCTCCACGCCCTCCTCCACCTTGCGGCGCAGGATGTCCAGGACGCGGCCCCACATGTAGCCCTCGTCCACGATGAAGTATTCCAGGAAGATGAAGGACTTCGCGTTCTCCAGATCGACGAGCATCGCCTCCAGGTTCGCCTCACCGGTGGGCAGATACCTGCTGGTCGCATGGCTGTACACGGGATAGCCGCCGTTTCTGTCCATGTAGGCCGCAAGCTCCGACAGCTGCGGCTCCTCCGCCTTGACCTTTGCGAGGACCTCCTCATCCTGCCGCACGAGACCGCCCGTCTGCTCTATGACCTCCCGCAGCCGCTTGTGCTCCAGGCGGTGGCCGAAATCCGTGTGCACCCACAGGTAGAGGATCGCCCCGAGGACGGGCACCAGCGAGATGAGCACGATCCATGTCAGCTTCGATGTGGTCTCCCCGCTGCGGTTGATGATGTGTATGACCACGAGGATGGCCACGATACCCATCGCGGCCCAGACATAGGGCAGATAGGTCCGCATGTAGATGAACAGGAACAGCCACAAAAGCAGCTGCAGCAGCAGCGCCAGAATGATGACGGCCGTGCGCCCGAATATGACATGCAGCAGACCGCGCTTTCCCTTTTCGAGCAGCAGCACATTGCCCTCGTCGTCCGTCAGTTTGTCCTGCAGCTTGTCTCCGAAATTCTGCAGCCCCTGCTTGGTATCCTCGAGCTTTTCCTGTAACATGTTCTTCTGTGCCATATCTCGCTTCCCCGTCCTGCCTG
>CAZDUM010000025.1:10794-16021 GCA_964508645.1 uncultured Oscillospiraceae bacterium
GGCGCACCCCGCCGTCACATTATACTATCACATTTTTCACGGAAATTCCACTAACATTCTCTATCACGGCCCGCGATTTTATGGTAGAATGGGAAGATGCAAGGAGGACACGCCCCTATGATCAACTGGGATGTATTAGGTATCGAAGCCACGAAGGACGAGGCCGCCATCCGAAAGGCCTACAAGACGCAGCTCTCCCACACGAATCCGGAGGATGATCCGGAGGCTTTCATGGTTCTGCGCCAGGCCTACGAGAAGGCGCTGGACTATGCCCGGGGCACGGGCGTGTATGCGCAGCCGGAGACGGAGGAGAGCGAGGAGGCCGATGAAACCCTAACCGGCGATCTTTTGCCGCCTGACCATCCCGCCTACGCCTGGTCGAAGGACCTGCAGGCCCTCTACATGGATTTTTCGCGGCGGCGCGATCCGAAGGCCTGGGAGACGCTGTATGCGGACCCCCTCTGCACGCGTGTCGATACGGCGGCCGACACCCTCGATGCCACCCTGTGTCTGCTCATGGAACACTGGTATGTCCCCGATGCCGCCATACGCCTTCTGGACAAAGTCTACGACCTCACGGGACAGGTGCAGCAGCTCAAGGAAACCTATCCGGACGCCTTCGTCGATGCGGTCCTCATGGCACCGCTCAGTCGCACCGGCGGCGGTTTCGACTTCGGTGCCTTCCTCGCGCCGGAGGGTACGCCCTACACCCAGTATGATCTCTACATGCACACCTATTACGATCTCGGCGAGATGGTGACGCAGGGGGAGACGGAGGATGCCTGGGCGGTGATCGCGGAGCTGGAGGACATGCCGGTCCGTCATCCCTACACGCAGGTGGAGAAGATCAAACTCTACCTGCAGGCCGACGACCTGCAGAAGGCGGAGAAGACGGTCGATACCATCTGGCCCGCGTACCGGCATACCCTCGCCGTGGCCTGCATAGCGGGGGAGACGGCGCTCTCGCAGGAGGCCTGGGATCTGGCAGGCGACAGGTTCAGGGCGGCGCTCGAGGACTGGCCTCTCTCCGCCTGGGCGCATGCGGGACTGGCGGAGGTGCTATATAACCAGGGGTGCTACGATGAGGCGGAACAGCATCTGGCTCTGGTGCTGGATCAGAACCGGTATGACCAGCGCGGGCAGTTTCTCCAGCTCTGCGTCGACAAGGCCGTCAAGGAGCAGTTGCAGCAGAAGCTCGACGCGGTCGGCACGGACGGATCCTCCTCCATCACCGACGAGGAGAAACTCCGGCTGGCCACGCTGGATATCGACGCGGACGAGTTTGACGCGGGCATCGAACTGCTCAATTCCCTGCATCTCGAGAACAGGGAGGACGAGGCACGGCGCCTTCACTACCTGGGGCGGGCCTATCTGGAGACGGATAGGTACGAGGCGGCCCTCGATGCCTTCCGGACTTCCGAGCAAATCATTCGGGAACTCGAGGAGGTGGAGGCGGACCCGGGCGAAAAAGCTCGCATGAACGGCCTTCTCTGTTACAGCATGATCATGGAAACGATGCCGCTGGAGTACAGCGGCAGGTTGGAGGAGGCGCTGCAGATCGCCGTCAACGCCACCGTGGACTACCCCAAGGCCGCCCTCCCCTATTGCCGGCAGGCGGAACTCCTGTATAAGCTGCGGCGCTATCCGGAGGCGATCGAGGCCGCCACGCGCTCCATCGAGCGCGATGACGAATTTCATCTGCCCCTCCGCGTCCGCGCTCAGGCCAACTACCAGACGGGGCACTATACCGCCGCCTTTGAGGATTGTGAAGCCTGCATCGACCTGTTCCCCGGCGATATCGAGGCGTACTGCTGCCGCATCGATGTGCTCAGGGAGGTCGGCGAGACGGACGCCGCCCTGGATGAGCTTGACAGTCTGGAGGAGGAGACGCAGGGGACGCGCCTCACGTTCATGCGCGCCCAGGTCCTGCAGGCAGCCGGACGGCGCGAGGAGGCCATCGCCTGCCTGCAGAAAGTTCTGACCATGGACGGCGATGCGGAGCGGGAACGCGATCCGGCGGTGGAACTCTCCAGTATGGAGCAGGTCTATTACACCCTGTACGACCTGTATCTGTCGAAGTTCGAGGACGAGGGCGGCAATCACAACTGGCAGGCCTATCACGTGTATATGGAGACGGGCCTGAAGCTCTATCCGGACAGCGTACCCCTCCTGGATGCCGAGGCCGGTGACCTGTACAGCCACTCCCTCCACGAGAAGGCGCAGCCGCTGTACCAGCGCATGGTCTCCCTCGCCCCCAACGCGCCGCACTATGCGCAGCTGGCCGGCAACGAACTGCAGCTCGACCGCTTCGAGGAGGCCGAGAGGCACCTGGATATGGCCGTGAAACTCGACCCCGAGCTGACCTACACGCACATCCTCCTCGGCTGCCTGCACATGCATCAAAGGGCGTATGAGGCGGCGCTTGCGGCCTTCGACCGCGCCGAAGAACTGGCGAAGGCGCAGGACGAGCAGTGGGTGCGCCTCCTGCGGGAAAAGGCCTGGGTCTACGCCAGGATGCAGCGGTTTGACGAGGCGATAGACTGCCTGCGCCGAAACTATGAGCTGTACGAGCGGACGGAGGACTATGTCGAGATGATGTCCATGCACCGCTTCCAGGGGCATTACGAGGAGGCGGCGAAGCTGGGCGAAGCCTATATCAAGGAGAACGGCCAGGAAAGGGCCATCTGGCAGGAGTTTGAACGACTGGCCGCCGATCTGGATGACGAAAAGGCACTCCTCACCTGCCGGTCGACCGATGCGCTCGAGTTCACCGACGAGCACGAGGCGGGCAGATTCTACATGTACCGCCCCGGCGCCTACCGCACGGCACTGCGATATTTCCTCAAGGCCGAGGAGCTGGACGACAGCAATATCGACAACGAGGTCTACCTGGCGATGGTCTACCTGAAGCTGCGGGATACCCTCCATGCCGAGCTCTGCGCGCAGCGTGCGCTGGACATGGTCCCGAAGGAAAAGCTGCAGTACGGCGATGAACGGCCATTTTACCTGAGCTATTCCGCCATGGCGCTGTGCATTCTGGGGCGCTATGCGGAGGCCAGGGACCGGCTGGAGCAGGCGCTGCGCGGGAGGCCGTGCGACACCTGTCCGCATGCCGGCTGCATAGACGCGTATATCGGCCTTTTGTACCTGTCCTGCCTGCAGGGCGATACGGAGACGGCGCAAAAGATCAGGGAGACGGGCCTCTCCTACGCGCCGCACGATCGCGATCTGCTGCTGATGCCGGCGCACTACATGGTGACCGGCAAGAAGGAGAAGAAGGGGGTGAAGCCATGATAGTGGGAATCGATCTGGGGACCACGAACAGCCTGGGCGCCGTATACAGGGACGGCCAGGTGGAGGTCATTCCCAACCGTCTGGGCGGTCACCTGACCCCTTCTGTCGTCAGCATCGACGAGGCCGGCACGCTCTATGTGGGCGAGACCGCACTGGAGCGCAGGAGCCTGGATCCCGCCAACACCGTATCCGTGTTCAAGCGGGCCATGGGCACCGACCGGCAGTATGTCCTGCAGGACAAGTCCTACCGGGCGGAGGACCTGTCCGCGCTCGTGCTGCGCTCGATCCGGGAGGACACGGAGGCGTATCTCGGGCAGCCCGTGGAGGAGGCCGTCATCAGCGTTCCCGCCTACTTCAACGACCGGCAGCGCAAGGCCACGAAGAAGGCCGGCGAACTGGCGGGCTTTCGCGTGGAGCGCATCATCAACGAGCCCACGGCCGCGGCCATCGCCTACGGCATCGATAAGCGCGAGGGGGCGGCCCGCTATCTGGTCTTCGACCTGGGCGGCGGGACGCTGGATGTCTCCATCCTGGAGCTGGACGGCAACATCATGGAAGTGCGCTCGGTGGCCGGTGACAATTTTCTGGGTGGCGAGGACTTCACGGAGGTCCTGTACCGCATGTTCATCAACCGGTTCGAGATCGACGAGAACCTGACGTCCCTGAAGACCCTGACGCAGATCAGGCGGCAGGCGGAGGCGTGCAAGAAGGAGTTCTGTGAAAAGGAGAGCGTCATCTTCGGGGCCGTCGTCGACGGGGAGCCGCTGCAGATGGAGGTGACGCTGACCGAGTACGAGCAGGCCTGCCAGCTGCTGCTCGAACGCATCAAGAAGCCGGTGGAGCGCAGCCTGCGCGATGCCCGCATCCGGCTGGGGGACGTGGATGAGGTGGTCCTGGTGGGCGGCGCTACGAAGCTGCCCATCGTGCGCCGCTTCGTCGGACGTCTCATGGGGCGTCCCGCCAATGTGGAGATAGATCCGGACGAGGCCGTCGCCGTCGGCGCGGCGCTGCAGGCGGCCATGAAGGAGCGGAGCGAGGACATCAGGGAGATCGTCCTCACCGATGTGTGCCCCTACTCTCTGGGGACAGATACCTCCATCCGCGGCGTGGGCAACACGCTGGAGACGGGCTATTTCGACCCGATCATAGAGCGCAACACCGTCATTCCCGCCAGCCGCACCAAGCGGTACTGGACGGTGCATGACAACCAGCGCAACGTGACGGTCGATATTTTGCAGGGGGAGAGCCGCCTCGCCGCGAGCAATCTTTTGCTGGGAAGCCTGACCGTGCCCGTGCCGCCGAGGCCCGCCGGGGAGGAATCCATCAGCATCACCTTCACCTACGACATCAATTCCCTGCTGGAGGTCATCGTCAAGGTGGATTCCACGCAGGTGGAGAAGAAGATGATCATCAAGGGGACGGACAGCGTCTATACCGACGAGCAGGCGGCGGCGCGCATGGAACAGCTGGCATACCTGAAGGTCCACCCGCGGGATCAGGAGGAGAACAAGCTGCTCCTGCTGAAGGCGGAGCGCATGTATGAGGAGGCGCTGGGCGATCTTCGGCCCATGATCAACAGGCTGCTCATGGAGTTTGAGGCCGTGCTGGACCGGCAGAATCCGGAGGAGATCACGGCGGCGCGGACGACGTTCAAGGAGTCCCTGGCGCAGCTGGAGACGCTGATGCAGGACCAGCTGTACCACGATTATCTGGACCCGGAGGATGAGTAGGCGGGTGCTGGGCGCTGTGCGCGGATGGGATTCGTAAAAGGGAACGAACTGGAATGGAACGCATGGGGTGGAAACGGCGGGACGAGCTGCGCGCGCGGCCATCGAACTTCCGGTGCGAGGATGCTTCAGATGCTGAGGTCCGCCGCCCTGCACCGGCCGCGCAGCCGCGGAACATCCGGCGTGAAGGCGCGTCAGATGATGAG
>CAZDUM010000025.1:16121-18516 GCA_964508645.1 uncultured Oscillospiraceae bacterium
CCGCGGCCGCCGGCACAGCTGACAATCATATATGGTACGACGATACGATACCACGGTATCACAGGCGGCAACGCTCTGTCAAGCCGTCCTGCAATCCTAACGATGAGGTGGAAATATCCACGGGGAAAGGAGCGATCCTATGAATAGCGCAAGTGAACTCGTCAGAAAGGAAGCTGCAACCGCACCCGCATCGGGCGAAGGGGCACGCCGGATCAAGGTGCCGTCGCTGCAGCCCGTCCTTTCCTCGGTCTATCACAGGGATATCAGGGAACTGCTGCGCTATGCCGCGCGCACCTACGCGAACGACGATGCCTTCATCGTCAAACACAAGGGCGCCGATGGCGCGGTCACCTACGAGCATGTCTCCTTTGCCCGATTCCTGGAGCGCATCAACCACCTCGGCGCCGCTCTCCTGGCGCGGGGCCTGCAGGGTAAGCGCATCGCCATCCTGGGGAAGAACTGCATCGAATGGCTCGAAACATATTTTGCGACGCTGGGCGGTCTCGGCATCAGCGTGCCGCTCGACAAGGGTCTCCCCTACGAGGAGCTGGAATCCTCCCTGCGGCGCAGCAGGGCCGATGTTCTGGTCTTCGACCCCGCCCTGGTAGAGCTGGTGGAGAAGTTGCAGGCGGCGGGCAGCACGGATGTGCAGCTGTACTTCACCATGGACCGGTTCGAGGGCTATGTCTCCATCCCCGAACTGCGCGAGGAGGGCGAGGCCATCATGGACCGCACGGGCAGCCCCTACCCCGACCTCCCCGTCGATCCGGATGCCATGTCCATCCTCCTCTTCACCTCCGGCACCACGGCGCTCTCCAAGGCCGTCTGCCTCTCTCAACGCAATATCACCTTCGATATATACTCCATGCTGCAGGTGGAAGATATCCGGCGAGGCGACGTGTGCATGGCGTTCCTCCCCTTTCACCACACCTTCGGCTGCACCGGAGAGATGGTCATGCTGGCAGCCGGCACCACCACCACCTTTTGCGACGGGCTCAAGTACCTGCAAAAGAATATCGTCGAGTATCATGTCTCGCTCTTCGTCTGCGTGCCCCTGCTCATCGAGAGCATCTACAAGCGCATCATGGCCACGGTCAAGAAGGAAGGTCTGGAACGGAAGGTCGCCATGGGCCGCAAGCTCTCCCGCCTCCTGCTAAAGCTCGGCATCGACGTCCGGCGCAAGCTGTTCAAGCAGATCCTGGATCAGTTGGGCGGTAACCTGCGGTACGTCATCAGCGGCGCCTCGGCGCTGGACCCCGTGGCCATGCAGGGATTCAAGGATTTCGGCATCGAAGCGGTGCAGGGCTACGGCATGACGGAAGCCTCCCCGTGCATCGCCTCCGAGGCCTGCAAGGAGCAGAGACCCGGCTCGATCGGCCGCGCCATGCCGGGGGTGGAGGTCGCCATCGAGGACCCCAACGAGGACGGCGTGGGCGAACTCATCGCCAAGGGCCCCAACATCATGCTCGGCTACTACGAGAACGAAGAGGAGACGGCAGCCGTGCTGCAGGACGGCTGGCTGCACACGGGCGACCTGGCATACCTCGACAAGGACGGGTTTCTCTTTCTCTGCGGCCGCAAGAAGAATGTCATCGTCCTGAAGAACGGGAAGAACGTCTATCCGGAGGAGATCGAGCTGCTGCTCGCCAACCTGCCGTACATGGAGGAAAGCATGGTGTACGGCGAGCCGCGGCGCAAGGGCGGAGATGAAAAGGATCTGGCGCTGTGCGCCAAGCTGGTGTACAAGCCGGATGTCATGGAGCATACCTATGGGCTCAAGGATCCGGCGGCCATCGAGGCCAAGATTCGCGCCGATGTCGACGAACTGAACCGGCAACTGCCCGTCTACAAGCAGCTGCTGCGCCTGGTCATCACCGACCAGCCCATGTCCAAGACCACCACGGGCAAGGTCAAGCGCTACGAAGAGTTAAAGAAAAATCCCGGCGCGACGGCGTGAGCGGCGTGCGGGATGTGTGCCTGGTGAGAGCCCTGGCGCATATGGCCGGTGCGATGTGCGAGTTCACAGTAAAGGATTTCGTCGCGGGCGGTCGGCAAGCGGTCGGCGCGCGGTATGCAGAATGTGACTGGAGCGGATGAAAACTGAAATGAGCGCTTCAGGCGATTGAGGCGGTTTCGCCGCAGGATGCCGTCTATCGCGCTGCGTGTTGGCATGTGGGATGCGCGCGGGATGGAGCATGATGGCGCACGATGAGACGCCGCCCTACGTGGAAATGCACATATTGTCAGCGCGTCATGGGGCCGGATGTGTGGATAAGAGGCATCCACGAGGGGCCTGCCGGACGTTCTCCCGCCTATGCGTTCTCCGTGGACTCGAGGAGACGTTTGAGCGCCGCGAAGGTCTCCTCGCTGATGACGTGCTCGATCTTGCAGGCAT
>CAZDUM010000026.1:0-4709 GCA_964508645.1 uncultured Oscillospiraceae bacterium
TATGTGGCGCGCTGGAAACTTGTGTATCTCCACCTTCAGGCCGCAGCCGGGCACTTCTTCGAGGCTGCCGCCCACCTGTCGGCAGCGCTCAAGTTTTCAGGCACTCCCCGCGGGCGCATCCACGTAAAAAGGGGAACCTTCCGACTCCCCTCCTAAAGACTACTCCTCTTTACCCTTGATCTTCGCTGCCTTGCCGGTTCTATCCCGCATGTAATTCAGCTTTGCTCTTCGCACGCGGCCGCTTCTGACCACTTCGATCTTTTCGATCTTCGGAGAATGTAGCGGGAACGTCTTCTCGACGCCGACGCCGGATGAAATTTTCCTGACGGTGAATGTCTCACCGATGCCGCCGTTCTGCTTCTTCAGGACGAATCCCTCGAAGACCTGAATCCTTTCGCGGTTGCCTTCCTTGATCTTGATGTGCACCCGCACGGTGTCACCGACGCGAAACGCAGGGATGTCACTTCTCAGATACTCTTGCGTGACCGATTGCATCAAATCCATGATATAACCTCCTTCCCTCCAAGACGTTCATGGCACCGGTATGTACTGACTCCAGAGGACCGCCCGTGATAATAAGACAGTCTATCAAAAATGCCGACAAATGGCAAGTTTTTTTTCTCGTACATGAGGCGTACATGGGCGCCCCGCAGCGCGTCACAGCGCGGAAGCGGCATCTCCCAAAGATGATTCCGCCCGCATGCATCCGCCGCGCTCAGGCCCGCGGATGGGTGCGGTCGTACACGTCCTTGATGCGGTTTTTCATGGCGGACAGGTAGACCTGCGTCGCCGTGATATCCTCGTGCCCCATCAGCTCCTGCAGCGACTTGAGATCGGCCCCGTTCGCCAGCATGTGCACGGCGAAGGAGTTGCGGATGATCTGCGGCGTCAGCGGCTGAGAGAGGTTCGCCATCTCCCCGTATTCCTTCAATATTTTCCAGAGGCCCTGCCGCGTGATCGGGCGCCCCGCGTAGTTGACGAACAGGGCGCGCTCATCCGGATGCCGCAGCAGAATCTCCTCCCGGCAGCCGTACAGGTAGTTCTCCATCGCCTCCCGGCAGGGACGTCCCAGCGGGATGATGCGCGCCCGCCCGTGCTCCCCGCTGCAGGTGACATAGCCCATGCGCACATTCACGTCGTCGATCTCGGCGGAGATGATCTCGCTGGCCCGCATGCCGGTGGCGTACATCATCTCCAGGAGCGCCCGGTCGCGGATCCCCTTCAGGCTGCGATCCGGCATCTCCATGAGGTGCGCCATCTCCTCCACGGAAAGATAGGCGATCTCCTTGTGCTCGATCCGGGGCGAGCGGATGCCCTCCGCGGGGTTCTCCGCGATCTCACCCCGTTCGAGCAGGTAGTGGAACCAGGTGCGCAGGGAGGCCAGCTTGCGGTTGACCGTCGCCTTGGCCCTGCCTTCCTGCTTCAGCAGGAGGAGGTAGGCCACCAGGTCCGCATGGTGCACATCGGCCGGCGTCTCCAGCCCGCGTTCCGCCGCAAATGTCTGAAACTCCCGCACATCCCGCATGTAGGCCAGGACGGTATTGGGGGCCATCTTCTTTTCCTGGAGCAGATAGGTCTCAAACTCGTTCACAGTATCCCTTCCCGCCTTCCGTCGGCAGCCTCATCGGCTTCACAGGCGGCCTGCCGATCCGCCGCCTCCCTCTGCGCTTCGAGCCCTTTGAGGGCGAAATAGTAGAGCAGCGCGATGACGGTCTTGCCGTCCTCGATCTCCCCGGCCATCACCATCTTTTGCAGGGTATCGGGGTCCATCTCCTCCACATCGATGGCCTCGTTCTCGTCGAAATCCGTCTCGCCCGGCTTCAGGTCCGTGCAGAGGTAGAGGTACAGGATCTCCTCCGAGTAGCCGACGGACGGATAGCAGCGCAGGAGGTACTGCACATGGCCGGCGGTGTAGCCCGTCTCCTCCCGCAGCTCACGCCTCGCCGCCTCGAGCGGGTCCTCGCCGGGGTCCAGTTTGCCGGCAGGCACCTCCAGGACGACGCGGCCCGCAGGCTTGCGATACTGGCGCACCATGACGATGCGGCCCGCCGGCGTCACGGCCACCATGACCGCCCCGCCGCTATGCTCCACGATCTCCCTGTGGGAGATGCCGTTTTTGACCGTCACCTCGTCCCGGCGTAGGTTGAGGATCGCGCCCTCGTAAAGTCTCTCGCTGCTGATCGTCTTTTCCTCGAATGTCATCTGCGCCCTCCCGCCTGTCCGCATGCCTTCGACAAAGCGAAACCGTCCTCCCGGACGGTTTCACTTTTTGAATAGAATTATTCACATTCTGTAAGTATAACACCTTACCGAAGGTTCCAACAGGCATCATAGCATATTTTCCCGGCCCTGCCAAGGGGTGGCGAAAAGTTTTTTCACAAAAATTTCCGGTAAAATGATTATGGTAAACTATCGCCGCGGCGCCGCGTGAAGCCCAGAACTCGCCCCCGGGAGAGTATCTGCATACCCGGGTGCGCAGCTGGCAAGCGGGCGGCCTCGAGGAAGTGCCCGGCCGCGACGCGTCCCTGTCACACCTAGGCAGGCGCACCCGCTTCAGCCCTCACTGCCCCAGCTTGTCCATGAAGCCCATCTGCATGTCGCCGGTTCCGTCCGCGCCCGCGCCGTCCGGCAGGATGCGGGCCAGATACTGCGCCTGCCGCTTCGCCAGCTCCGTCTCATAGACCACATCGCCGCCCTTATGCAGCTCCCGCACATAGCCGTGATGATTGCCCATGATCGACTTGTCCTGCTGGCTGAGGATGAGCAGCGCCACGTTGGAACACTGGTCCGCGACGCGCTCCAGATTCGTCAGGATGTCGACGAAGACCACACCGCTGGTCGTGGTGCAGCTGCCGGCCTTCAGACGCTCGATATGTCTGTCCTTGAGCGTCAGCACCATATCGTCGATGACATCCTCCAGCGGCTCGATGCGCCGCGCCTCCTGGTTATCCTGCCGCTCGAAGGCCTGCAAGGTGATCTCCGTGATCTCCGTGACCGCTTCGCGGATCACGTCCAGTTCCTCCCTTGCCTCTTGAGAAAAGCTGACGTGCTCGGCTTCGATCATCTGGGCGGACTCCATGATGTTGACGGCATGGTCTCCGATCCGCTCGAAGTTCGTGCTGCTCTGCATGAGCATGTTGATGGTCTGGCTGTCCTGCTCCGTCTCGACGTGCGGCGCGAGGTCCACTAGGTAGCTGTCCATCGCGTCCGTAAACTGGTCGATCTGATCCTCGATATCGGAGACGACGGACAGCCGCGACTTATCGTAAACCGTCAGGAGCTTGCAGCTCGTCGTCAAATTCCGCAGGGCCGCCCTGCCCATCTTGGTGATGGCCTTGACCGATTCGGCCAGCGCCATGGCCGGCACCTCGTACAGCTTTTCGTCCGGTACCATGAGGTCCGCCTGACTCTCCGCGTCCTTGGCATCCGGTTTGACGATGTGCATCGAGAGGTTGACCAGCGCCTGGGAAAACGGGATCAGGACGATGGCCGTCACCAGGTTGAAGAGCGTCTGGAAGTTTGCGATGCCGCCGCTGTGCACGACGCTGTCCCAGAGATCTGGCAGGAATCCCAGGCGTCGGATGATGGTCATGACCGTCATGAACAGGATCGTGCCGATGACGTTGAAGGCGATATGCACGACGCCGGTGCGCTTGGCGTCCTTGGAGGAGCCGATGGAGCAGACCATGGCCGTCGTGACGCAGGTGCCCAGATTGATCCCCATGATCATGGGGTACACCATGCGAAAGGTCATAACGCCGGTCACGGACAGAGCCTGGATCATGCCGACCGTGGCCGAGGAACTCTGCACGACCACCGTCACCGCCAGTCCCAGCAGCAGCGCCAGCATCGGCCTGTCGCCCACGGACTGCAGGGCCTGCTTAAAACTCTCCGACTCCGCCAGAGGCTCCACGGCCGACGTCATGTTGAGCAGACCGCTGAACAAGATGCCGAATCCCATGGCGATCTCGCCGATGGTGTTGCTGCGCGCCGACTTGACGAACATGATCAGGATGATGCCCAGGATCATGGCGAGCGGCGCGAGCGTGGAGGGTTGGAAAAGGCTGAGGATGAAGTTGCCCTCCGCATTCAGGTCCATCAGGCGGATGATCTGCGCCGTGATCGTTGTGCCGATGTTGGCGCCCATGACGATGCTCACCGCCTGCTTGAGATTGAGAATGCCGGCGCTGATCAAACCCACCGTCAGCACGATGGTGGCCGTGGAGCTCTGGATGACCGCCGTCACCAGCATGCCGGTGATGACACCCAGGATCACATTGTGCGTCGCCTTGCCCAGCACATTCTTCAGCGTCGAGCCGGACGCGTTCTTCAGGCCAGCCCCCATGACCTCCATGCCATAGAGGAACATGGCCAGCCCGCCCAGCAGGCTGACGATCGTAAAGAAGTTCATCTCCGCCAGGCCCCCTCTCCTTTTCCTGCGGTCACGCCGGCCTCTCTACGGCCCATATCCATGCCCGCACATGCCAGTATTCTCAGCTTCCTATCCACATTCATATCCCTATCCACCTTCGTTTCCATACCATGCTCACCGTGCAGATTGCCATGCCATATTCATCTCTACACCATCTTCACCGGCACCATGCGCACCATGCCCAACCGGCATACCCTGCGCATTCCCATGCCCTACGCACCGCCATGCCATGTCAATTCTCATACCATGTCCGTGCCATGTCCATTTCCATGTTATA
>CAZDUM010000026.1:4809-10235 GCA_964508645.1 uncultured Oscillospiraceae bacterium
TCCCGCCTACGGGCCCGCGAGCTCCCCCGTCAGGCTGAACGTGTTGGACCCGGTCACCCGCACCCGCGCAAACTGTCCGATCAGCGCCGGCGAACCGGGGAAATTGATCAGCTTGAACGAGGGCGTGCGGCCGCACAGGATGCCGCGGCCGGATTTTCCCGGTCCGTCCACCAGAACCTCCTCCACCCGGCCCACGCAGGCGGCGTTTTTCTCCGCCGCGATGCGGTTGATGACTTCGACCAGGCGGTTGAACCTCTCATGTTTGACCGCCTCCGGCACCTGGTCCGGATCCTCCGCAGCCGGCGTGCCCGGCCGCTTCGAGAAGAGGAAGGTGAAGGCCGAGTCATACCGCACCGCCTCGCAGAGCGTGAGCGTCTCCTCGAAATCCTCCTCCGTCTCCCCCGGAAACCCGACGATGATATCCGTGCTGATGGCGATGCCGGGCACCGCTTGCCGCAGCCTCTCCACGAGGGCGAGATATTGCTCCCTGGTATAGCGCCGGTTCATCCTCTGCAGGACGCGGCTGCTGCCGGCCTGCACGGGGAGGTGCAGATAGCTTCCCAGCTTCGGGCAGTCCACAAACGCGCGGATCAGGTCCTCCGAAAGGTCCTTGGGATGGCTGGTCATAAAGCGGATTCTGGACAGGCCCTTCACCCCCTGCAAAAGACGGAGCAGCGCGGGGAAATCGGTTTTTCGGCCGTCCTCCTCCACGCCGAGATACGAATTGACATTCTGGCCGAGCAGCATGATCTCGCGCACGCCGTCCGCGACCAGCGCCCGCACCTCGGCCAGGATGTCGGAGGCCCGGCGGCTCCGCTCCCTGCCCCTGGTATAGGGCACGATGCAGTAGGTGCAGAAGTTGTTGCAGCCGAAGGTGATGTTGACATACGCCTTGTGTCGCAGGGGCCGGGCCGCCGGCAGTCCCTCCTGCACCGGGCCGCCCTCCGGCCACACGCTGAGCTGCTTCTGCTTCTCCGTCCACAGATTGTCGAGAAGCCGGGGAAGCTCGTGCAGGTTGTGCGTGCCGAAGATCACATCCACCCAGGGGTATTTGGCCCGCAGGGTGTCGACGATGTACGGCTGCTGCATCATGCAGCCGCAGACGCAGACCGTGAAAGCCTCGCCGCGCGCCTCCTTCTGATGCTTCAGCTGGCCCAGCGTCCCGAAGAAGCGCTTGTCCGCATTGTCCCGGACGCTGCACGTGTTGATGATGACGATGTCGGCCTCCCTGCGGGATGGCGCCTGCGTGAAACCCGCGGCCAGAAGGAGTCCCGCCAGCACCTCCGAATCGTGCTCATTCATCTGGCAGCCAAATGTGGTGATGTGAAAGCTCTTTCCCATCCTGTCCGCTTCCCGCCCTCCTACCGGTCCCTGGCGTCACGCTCGGCCCTGCTGTCGCGTCCCATGAGGGAGGCGGCAGCCTCGCGCGCCTGCATCCTGCCGCTGATGATCGCATACATGCAGGATGTGATCGGCATCTCGATTCCGTAGCGATCGGCCAGCCTGTAGGCGGCCGGCGTCGTGTCCAGCCCCTCCACGGCCATGCCGACCTGCGCCCTAGCCTCCTCCACCGGCACACCCTGTCCGATGAGGCGTCCGCACCGCAGATTGCGCGAGTGCCGGCTCGTGCAGGTGACGATCAGGTCCCCGATGCCGGCCAGCCCCGCAAAGGTGTCCGCCTCCGCGCCCATGGCCAGGCCGAGGCGCGTGATCTCGGCGATGCCGCGGGTCATCAGAGCCGCCTTGGCGTTGTCACCGAAGCCCAGGCCGTCGGAGATGCCGGCCCCCAGGGCGATGATGTTCTTGAGGGCGCCGCCCAGTTCCGCCCCCGTCAGGTCCGTATGCCGATAGACGCGGAACCTGTCCGTGTGGAAGAGCGCCTGTATCTCCGCCGCCAGCTGCGGATCAGAGGCGGCGGCCGTCACCGTGGTCGGCAAGCCCCGCGCCACCTCCTCGGCGTGAGACGGGCCCGTCAGGACGCCGTAGCGCGCGCCGGGCAGAACCTCCGAGGCCACCTGCGACAGGAGGAGGCCCGTATCCCTTTCGATCCCCTTCGCCGCGTTGATGAGCACGGCGTCCCGCGCGAGAGCCGGCGCGCTGGCCGAAAGCACGCTGCGAAACTGCTGTGCCGGCACGGCGTAGACGACCGTCTCGGCATCCCGAAGCGCCTCCGCCAGCGCATCCGTAAGTTCGAGAGAGGACGGCAGCTGCACGCCCGGCAGGTAGCGGGCATTCTCGCGCGTATCGCGCATGGCCGCAAGCTGCGCGGCATTGCGCCCGTACAGGCATACATCGTACCCCTTGCCGGCCAGCAGCATGGCCAGCGCCGTGCCGAAGGAACCGGCCCCGATGACGGCGATCCGCATCCCTTTCCCGCGGTCACCAACGGCGGCATGCTCGCGCGCCGGGTCCGCTTCCGGTCCTTCCCGCTGTATCCTATCCGTCATGGGTGTTTCCTTCCTCCATACATTCCTGCATACCGCTCTCCTGCCTGCCGTGTGGGCCGGCTGGCCCCGCACGCCCTTACCTGTGAAACGACATCTTCGGTTCCTCCCCGTGCAGCAGGCGCCTGATGTTGGGCAGATGCTTGTAGATGATCACGATGGCGATCACCAGCGACACGGGAAAAAAGGCCGGCGACATGTGATAGCAGAGGATCGGAAAGGCGACCGCGCCCGCCAGGGAACCGACGGACATGCGCTTTGACAGCAAGAGAAACACCGCCACCACCGCCAGCGTCAGGAGCGCCAACCGCCAGTTCATGGCCAGGATCGCGCCGAAAGCCGTCGCCACCCCTTTTCCGCCGTGAAAATGATGCAGACAGGGCCAGATGTGCCCGCAGACGACGGCCAGCGCGCACAGAGCCGGCAGATTGCGGCTGTCCAGGACCAGCCAGCTGACGCCGCTGCCCTCCGCGAGGACGAATGTGGCGACGAGCCGTCCCAGTTCCACGGCCAGCGTACCCTTGCCGATGTCGATGAGCATGGTCACGAGGGCCGCCTTCCCGCCCAGCACGCGCAGCACGTTGGTCGTGCCCGCGTTCCCGCTGCCTTCCTTCTTGATATCCACGCCGTGCTGCCTGCCGAGCCCGATGGCGGGGGAGATGTTGCCGAGAAAATAGGCCGCCACGATGGCCAGAATCCCTAAGACCGCCTTCATTCCCACTCCTTGTCTTCCTTCTCGCGAAATACGAACTTGATGGATGTGCCGACGAACCCGAAGCTCTCGCGGATTCGGTTCTCCAGGTAGCGGGCGTAGGAAAAGTGCACGAGTTCGCGCCGGTTGACCTGGAAGCTGAACAGCGGCGGTTTGACGCCCACCTGCGTCACATAGTAGATTTTCAGCCGTTTGCCCTTGTCGGCGGGCGGCTGGCGCATCATGACCGCATCGCTGATGAGGCTGTTGAGGCGGCCGGTGGAAACGCGCATGGCGCGGTTCTCCGCCACGGCCCTGGCCGTCTCCATGACCTCCCCGACCCGCACCCCGTCTTTGACGGAGATGAAGATGGACGGCGC
Source organism: uncultured Oscillospiraceae bacterium (assembly GCA_964508645.1). GTDB lineage: Bacteria > Bacillota > Clostridia > Peptostreptococcales > Anaerovoracaceae > RGIG7179. The sequence goes on from CAZDUM010000026.1 coordinate 8,325, forward strand.
ATAGGAGATGAACTGCATGTCCGCTTCCAGGAGCCGCCGGAAGTCCCGCATGGTATTGGTCTCCTTCTCGATGAGGTCCCACTTGTTGACGACGAGGACGATCCCCTTGCCCGCCTCATGGGCGATGCCGGCGATCCGCTTATCCTGCTCCGTCAGACCCTCCGCCGCATCCAGCATGAGGATGCAGACATCGCACCGTTCGATGGCGGCCGTGGCGCGGATGACGGCATAGCGCTCGATGGCCTCGTTTACCTTGCTCTGGCGGCGAATGCCCGCCGTGTCGATGAGGATGTAGGAGACGCCATCCTTCTCGAAGGGCGTGTCGATGGAGTCCCGCGTCGTGCCGGCCAGCGGGGAGACTATGACGCGGTTTTCCCCCAGAATGCGATTGACGAGGGAGGACTTGCCGACATTCGGCTTCCCCACGACGGCGATGCGGATGGCCTCATCCGCCTCCGCTTCCTCCTCCTTCGGCAGATGCGCCACGACCGCATCGAGCACATCCCCGAAGTTCAGCATGTTGGCGGCGGAGACCGGAATGGGCTCCCCCAGGCCCAGCTCATAGAAATCGTAGAAATTCTCCGGCAGGCGCGTGGGCACATCGATCTTGTTGACGAGGAGCAGCACCTCCTTCTCCTTGCGCCTGAGCATCTCGGCGACATCCCTGTCGGAGGCGGTGACGCCGTCCTTGCCGTCGCAGAGCAGCAGGATGACGTCCGCCATATCCATGGCGATCTGCGCCTGCTCGCGCATCTGGGAGAGGAGGATGTCCTTGCTGGACGGATCGATGCCGCCGGTGTCGATGAGGCCGAACCGCACGCCGTTCCATTCCGTCTCGGCATAGATGCGATCCCGCGTCACGCCGGGCGTGTCCTCGACGATGGAGATACGCTGCCCCACGAGGCGGTTAAAGAGGGTGGATTTGCCGACGTTCGGCCGGCCGACGATGGCGACGATGGGCTTAGGCATCGAAGATTCCTCCTATGAAGGCGGCCGGGTCGAAGGCCTCCAGGTCCTCTATGCCCTCCCCGACGCCGATGAATTTGATGGGCATGTCGAGCTCATCGGCGATGGTGATGGCTATGCCGCCCTTGGCCGTGCCGTCGAGCTTGGTCAGGATGATGCCGGTCAGCATCGCCGCCTCGCCGAACTGGCGGGCTTGCGAGACGGCATTCTTGCCGGTGGTGGCATCGAGAACGAGCAGGGTCTCCAGGGCCGCCTCCGGATACTCGCGCCCGATGACCCTGTGCATCTTTTCCAGTTCCTGCATGAGATTCTTCTTGTTCTGCAGGCGGCCGGCCGTATCGCAGAGCAGGACATCCGTCCGCTTCGAGCGTGCGGACTGGATGGCGTCGAAGATCACGGCGGACGGGTCGGAACCCTCCTGATGGTGGATGACGCTCACATCGTTTCTCTGGCCCCAGATGACGAGCTGCTCCGCGGCCGCCGCGCGAAACGTATCCGCCGCCGCCAGCATGACGGACTTTCCCTCCTGCCGCAGACGGTGCGCCAGCTTGCCGATGGTGGTGGTCTTGCCACCGCCGTTGATGCCGATCATCAGGATGACCAGCGGCAGGTCCGATGTCAGCGCCATGCGCTCTCCCTTGTCCACCATACCGATCAGGATGGCCTTCAGGGCATCCTGCACGCCCTCCGGTGTGGTGATATAGTCCTTCTTGATCCGCTCGCGCAGCGCCTCCATGACATGCATGGTGGTATCCATCCCCACGTCGGAGGTGATGAGAGCCTCCTCCAGCTCATCCATGAGGTCCTCATCCACCTCGGCCCGCATGAAAAGCGCGTTGCTGATCTTCTCGGACAACCTGCCGAAGAAGGATTTCTTCTCCCCGAAAACAGACATGTGCTCTCCTTTACATCGTGCGTATCGTCCCTGGCCGTCTCATCGGATAG
>CAZDUM010000026.1:10335-17723 GCA_964508645.1 uncultured Oscillospiraceae bacterium
TGCCGCCCGTCTCCTCAGGGCTGCGCCGCATCGCCCAGCTTCAGGGACAGGACGCGGGAAATGCCCTGCTCCGGCATGGTGACGCCGTACAGGACATCGGCATGCTCCATCGTCGCCTTCTGGTGGGTGATGATCGCGAACTGTATATCGTGGAACCGGCGCAGGTATGTGGCGAAGCGGTCGATGTTCGCATCGTCGAGCGCCGCCTCCACCTCGTCGAGAATGCAGAACGGCGTCGGCTTGGTCCGCAGCACGGCGAACATGAGGGCGATGGCGGTCATGGTCTTCTCGCCGCCGCTCATGAGGTTGATGTTCTGCAGCCTCTTGCCCGGCGGCTGCGCGATGATCTCGATGCCCGCCTCCAAGGGGTCCTCCGCCTGATCGAGCTTCAGCTGCGCGTGTCCGCCGCCGAACAGCTCGCGAAAGACCGTCTCGAAGTGCGCCGCCACCTGATCGAAGGTCTCGCGGAAGCGGCTGCGAATGGTCTGATCCATATCGGCGATGATCCTTCGAAGCTCCCCCTCGGCCTTGCGGATATCGTCGCGCTGCGCGGTGAGAAATTCGTAGCGCTCGCGCACCTCCTCGTACTCCTGGATGGCGCCGAGGTTGACGGTGCCCAGGTCCCTGAGCGCCTCCCTGATCTCCCGGCTCTCCCTGCCCGCTGCGGCCGCCGAGAAATCCTCCCGGCGCATGGTCAGGGCCTGCGCGTAGGAGAGTTCAAACTCCGTCCAGAGCCGCTCCTTGCTGCTCTCGAGCTGCGCGTCGTTCCTCGTCTTGCGGATTTCAAACTGATACCGCTGATCGCTGCACGCCTGCAGCGTCTCCCGGGCCGCGCCCTCCTCTCCTTCCAAGCGAGAGATTTCCTGCGCCAGGTCCGCGCGCCTGCCCCGGATGGAGGTGATCTCCGCCTCCAGCGCGGCCTTCTCGCCCTCGAGCGCCTCGACCGTATCCGCCGCGTCCGCGCGTCCGTAGAGGATGGTCGTCTTCTCCGCTTCCAGCTTGTCCCTCTGCGCCCTCTTTTCCTGCGCCTGCGCGCCGAGGTCCGCCGCCGTCCCCTCCACGCGCTCCAAAAGCTGCGCGAGCGTCTTCACCTTCTCCTCGCAGGCGTTCTTCTCGATGCGGGTCTTCGTGACGGCCTCGGAGGCCGCCTCGACGGAGGCGCGGGCCGTCTGCCCGTCCGCCAGCGCAGCCTGCAGCGCCGTCTCCTTGGCCGTCGCCGCCGCCTTCAGCTGCCTCGCCTTTTCCCGCTCCGCCTCGGCCATGCCGTCTATCCGCGTGAGGTCCGCCTCGATGGTGGTGAGCTCCCTGTCCGCCTTCACGCGACCGGCATCGGCGTCACGGCTGCTCTCCGCCAGGGTCTGCATCCTGGCCTGCATGGTGCCGGCCGTCAGCTCCGCCTGATGAAAATCGCGCTCCGTATCCGCGATGACGGCCGTCATCTCCCGCAGCGTCTCCGTCAGCTCTCTCTCCTCTTTGTCGGCGCCTGCGATGCCCTGGTGCGCCTTGCCGATGGCCTCCTCCAGCGCGAGGATCTCCTGCTTGCGCGAGAGGAGGTTGGCTGTGGCATTCCTGTAGCGGCCGCCGGTGATGGCGCCGGAGGCGTTGATGACCTCCCCCTCCAGCGTCACGAAGCGGACCCCGGCCGTACCCGGCATCTTCGAGAGCCGCACGGCGTTGTCCATGGTGTCCACCACCGAGGTGCGCCCCAGAAGATAGGTGAAGATGCCCTCGTAGGCCGGTGCATAGCGGATGCAGTCGACGGCGAGTCCCAGATAGCCCTCGACCTGCTCCACCCGCCGCTCCACGGCGGCGCGCCGGCCGTGTACGGAACCGAGCGGCAGGAAGGTGCAGCGGCCGGCTTGATTCTCCTTGAGCGCCTGGATGGCCGTCTTGGCATCCGCATCCGTCTCGCATACGATGTTTTGCAGAGCGGGTCCGAGCGCCGTCTCGATGGCCACCTCGTAGCCGGACGGCACCTGCATGAGGTCCGCCACCACGCCGCGGATGCCGGGTCTTTTTACGCGCATGACGAAGCGCACCGCGCCGTTGTAGCCCTCATAGTTGTGCTCCATCTCCTCGATGGTCTTCTTGCGGGCCGTGTAGCGGGTCACGTCCAGGCGCAGCGTCTCCCGCTTTCCCGTCAGCGCCTTCAGGGACGCCTCGTAAGTCTTCTGGTCGGTGCGCGCCTCCTCCAGCGCATCCCGCAGCGTCTCCATGAGGCGCACGGCGTCATCCCGCTCCTTCTGGGCCTTTTCCATGAGCGCGGTGTAGTTGGCGGCATTCTCCGCCAGCTGCTTCTGATCGGTGGTGAGCTGCTCCCTGCGCCGTAACAGGGTCTCCCGCATGCTCTCCAGACTGCGCACCTCCACCTCGGAGGCCGCGGCGTCACCCTGCAGATCGAAGATTTCCTGCCGGACCTGATCGGCCTTCGCCGTCAGCGCATCGGCCTCCTCCACCGCCCGGCGATGCATCTCGCCCTTCTCCCGCAGGGTCGCCTCCACCTGCGCCAGATCGCGCGCAAGCTGCTCCCTGTCCGCCCGGAGGGAATCGGCGTTTTCCATCTCCCGCCGGCGTTTCTCCTCCAGGTCCGACGCCTCCGCGAGCAGCCGCGCCTGCTCCCGCCCGATGGAGGCGAGACGCTCCTCATTGACCTGAGAACGACTCGTCAGGTGATGGATGCGGTCGATCCGATCCACCAGTGCGTCCTGCGCCGCCGTCTGCCGCTGCTCCAGGGTCTCGCTCTCCTTTCTCGCCTCGGTGAGCGACGCCTCCGCATCGGTCCTCTGCCGCTGCGCCTCCTCGATCCGCGCCGTCAGGTCCTCGATATCGCCCGCCAGCGCCGTCCCGCTCTGCGTCAGGCGGTCGATGGTGCGCAGCGTGAGGTTGACCTCCAGGTCCCGATAGCGATCCCTCAGGCGCACATAGGTCTGCGCCCGCTCGCTGTCGGCCCGCAGACCATCTATCCGTCCCTCGATCTCACCGATGACGTCGCCCACCCGCTCCAGGTTGGCCGAAGCGGCGCTCAGTTTCCGCTCCGCCTCCGCCTTGCGGCTCTTGTACAGGACGATGCCGGCCGCCTCCTCGAATATCTCGCGGCGACTTTCCGGTTTGCTGCTGACGATGTCGGCGATCTTGCCCTGGCCGATGATGGAGTAGCCCTCCACGCCGATGCCCGTGTCCATGATCAGCTCGCGGATATCCTTCAGGCGGCACTGGTTATTGTTGAGCAGATATTCGCTCTCGCCGGAGCGGTACATGCGGCGCGTGATGGCGACCTCGTCATACTCGATCGGCAGGAGGCCGGCCGTGTTGTCGATGACCAGCGTCACCTCCGCCATGCCCCTGGGCCTGCGGCTGGCGGTGCCGGCGAAGATGACCTCCTCCATCCTCCCGCCCCGCAGCAGCTTGGGGCTCTGCTCCCCCAGCACCCAGCGGATGGCATCGCTGATGTTGCTCTTCCCGCTGCCGTTCGGCCCCACGATGCAGGTGATGCCCTCGTGAAATTCGATGGAGACGGGTTCGGCGAACGACTTGAAACCCTGCATGTCCAGCCGCTTAAAGTACATCGCCCTCACCCCTCCTCAGCGCCATGCAGGCTGCGCGCTGCTCGGCCTCCTTCTTGCTCTTGCCGCAGCCCCTGCCGAGGATCTGCCCGTTGCAGGCGGCGTGCACATAGAAGGTCCTGTCGTGGGGCGGGCCCTCCTCGCGGTCCACCGTATAGCTGATCACCACGCGGCGTCCCTTCTGCTGCAGGCGCTCCTGGAGCTGCGACTTGTAGTCCGAGAAAAGCTGTCCCGCCGAGGCTTTCTCTATGGTCCCGGCCATGATGCGCAGCACGAACTCCCGCACCGCCTCATAGCCGCCGTCCAGAAAGACAGCCGCGATGACCGCCTCCATGGCATCGGCGAGGATGGAATCCTTTTCCCGGCCGCCCGCGCTGTCCTCCCCCTTGCCCAGCCGGATGAACGCCCCGAGCTTGAGCTCCCTGGCCACGGAAGCCAGAGACTGTTCGCAGACGATGCGCGCGCGCATCTTGGTGAGCTTCCCCTCCGCGACATCCTGCATGCGATGAAACAGAGCCTCGCTGACGACGGTGTCCAGGATGGCATCTCCCAGAAACTCCAGCCGCTCGTTATCCTGCCGACATGTATGCTTTTCTTCGTGATAGGAACTGTGGGTCAGGGCGTCCTCCAGATACTCGGGCCTCGCGAACGTGTAGCCGATGATCCGTTCCGCCTCCATGCACGCGTTAGTCACTGAGCGTAATCTCCTCGATCTCCAGGACGGAATTTTGTATGACGCCGACCACGTTTTCCGCCACGTAGGGAATCCCCTTCAGGATCGCGTTGCACACGGCGGTGGGGCCGGAGGAGCCGTGCATCTTGACGATGGGACCTTTGACGCCCAGTATCGGCGCGCCGCCGTACTCGGAATAGTCGAACTCCTTCTTGATGTCCTCGATTTTATCCAGTAAAAGTGCCGCGCCCAGTTTGGCGCGCAGGCCCTCCGTAAAACGGCGTTTGATGCTCTTCATGAGGCACCAGGCCAGCCCCTCGGTCAGCTTCAGGAAGATGTTTCCGGTAAAGCCGTCGGTGACGATGACATCGCAGATGCCCCGCGGGACATCCCTGGCCTCCGCGTTGCCGATGAAGTTCATCTTGCTCTGCTCGAGCAGGTCGTAGGCGGCCTTCGTCAACGTCGATCCCTTGGACGCCTCGTCGCCGATGTTGAGGAGGCCCACCTTCGGGTTCACGCGCCCGATCACCTTCTCCATGTAGATGTTGCCCATGATGCCGAACTCCAGCAGGTTGTTGGGCTTGCACTCCGCGTTGGCGCCCGCATCGAGCAGCAGCGACGGCTTGCCATCCACGATGGGGTAGACGCTGGCCAGGGCCGGTCGGTCGATGCCCTGGATGCGGCCCAGAAAGAACAGGCCGCCGGCCAGCAGCGCGCCGGTGCTGCCGGCGGAGATGAAGATATCTCCCTCCCCCTCGCGGATCATGGTGATGCCGCGCACGATGGATGAATCCCGCTTGGAGCGCACCGCCCTCACCGGCGCCTCCTCGTTGCCGATGACCTCGCGGGCATCGGTGATGAGAAGGCGGGCGGGATCATACTTGCCCTTATGCTTTTCGAGTTCGGGGCGGATTTTCTCCTCCTGTCCGACCAGAACGATGGTGTGTTTCATCTTCGCGGCGGCCAGCACGGCGCCCTCCACGATGGCGCCGGGCGCTCTGTCTCCGCCCATTCCGTCCAGTATAATGCGCACGGTGATTCCTTTCCTTTAGGTAGGTGACGTAGGTGACGCGGGCCGCAGCGCGCGGGCCCGCGGCCGCCGACACGACGGCCCTGGCCCCCGCTGCCCCGCAGACGGGGAAGCGGAAACCTCGGATGACAGGGGCCGCCTCCCGCAGGAAAAAGGCCAGACAAAGCCCCCGCTTTCCACCTATGATAGCATACCCGCCATCAAAAAACAAGGAAAACGGGAGACGGGGCCGGCAATCTTTTGGCACAAAATTAACAATGTGGCCGGCCAGCGAATGTACCCGACCGGCGAAAGAGGGTGTCCAAAAGGTGCTTCGCGGTCGCCCCGCGCCTCCACCTTTGATTTCAAGGGCGCGCTGACGATATGGTTTGCCTCCACTTCGGGCCGCAACCGGGCACTTCATCGAGGTCGCCGCCCACCTGTCGGCAGCGCGCCCAGGTTTGCAGACGCTCTCAAAAGAGAGTGTTCGCATCGGGGCAAAAGATCGTATCACGGAAAAAGATGGATAGATGGACATCTCGCGGAGGGCTGCCGGGTCCCTCTGTAATCGGGTCATCTATCCGGCGGGCAGGATGCATCCTTTGGTGCATTGCTAAACTTTGCCTTCAGCAGGGCGACGGCCATGAGGGCACCGATGAGTATGCCGATGAAATTGCAGATCAGATCATCCACATCGAAGCTCCTGCCAAAGAACAGCTGTACCACCTCCAGACAAAGCGGAAATGCGATGGCTGTCAACAGGATCTGCTTTGTATGCCTGCATCCTGTAACGAGGGGAAACAAAAGGCCGAACGGAATGAACATCGCAACATTGCCGATCAGCATGGTTCTGACCCAGTTGCCCAGGGAGAGTTCTCCGGTCAAACATCTTACGAGGGAAGGAACGAGATTCACCACGCCGAATTGAAAGATTCTCCCCATTTCCTCCCACCGGCCCAAAAATATCCCGTCGTAGACATGCAGCCAGAAGTTTGCGGGTAACACGACAAGGCTGATAAGGCCGGTCAAATAGCAGGCGAAGACGGTCTGCAATAGCAAGCGCATCCACGGGATTTGCATTTTCCTTTTCCTGAAAAGGACAAGACGCACTATGAAAAATGCGAGGCCCACGGCGCAGGCGATCGGAAGAGCTTGCAGAAAGTACCCCGAAACGCTTCCGCTATTCATTCCCATCCGAAAAAAGCTGTATAGGCGCAAGGTTTTGTCCTCCTCCCATCTCGATCGAAGCAGCCTCTGGTACCGCTGGCCCGTTCGATGGGCCTCCACATGTATATGGCATCGTTCTTATCCTCAGGATACCTCTTTTTTTGCTAAAAAACAACCGTCTGACGGCGATAGAGGCGATAAACCCGATGAAAAATGGGGCGAAACCCATCTTTTTGCACAAAAATGCGTAAAAACGGCCGCAACCGCTAAGAAATCGCTTGCCTTATCGGGATTTTACTGGTATACTGTGGATGTATTCGGAAGCGCGCATGCTTTCTTTGGGTACAAAAAATCAGATATGGAGGTACCTGAAGTGAACACTGGTACGGTCAAATGGTTCAACGCGGATAAGGGATACGGCTTCATCACGGATGACGAGAGCGGCACGGATTTGTTCGTGCATTTCTCCGCCATCAATGTGGACGGCTTCAAGACGCTCAACGACGGGCAGAGGGTCTCCTTCGATATCGAGCCGGATCCGAAGAATGCAGACAAATTCAGGGCGGTCAATGTGAACATCCTGTAGGACCTTGTGCGCATCCCTTTTCGGGATGCGGGGCCCGACTGCCATCCTTCCTGCGAGACATGAAAAATGCCACCGCTCGCTTGGTGGTGTTTTTTTTGTTCGGACGCCTGCCCCGCCGGGAGAGCGTCTGAAAACCTGGGCGCGCTGCCGACAGGTGGGTGACAACCTCGAAGAAGTGCCCGGTTGCGGCCCTGAAGTGGAGGCAACCATATCGTCAGCGCGCCCTTGAAAGCAAAAGTGGAGGCGCAGGGCGACCGCGAAGCACCATTTGGGCACTCTCCCGGGAGAGGCATCGCCTGCCCATCGCCTGCGTGCCTGTAGAACGAGGGCGGGCACGAGGCGGTCAGGAACCGTCTCCCGGGCAGTCTCCCGTTTCCCGCACGAACCAGC
>CAZDUM010000027.1:0-3576 GCA_964508645.1 uncultured Oscillospiraceae bacterium
GCCTTTTCCCGCAGCCGGGCCAGCACGCGGCGATAGCCGTCAGCCCCGTACATGAGGCATCGGTTGATGCGGCTGATGGTCGCCGTGGAGGCCGTGGTCAGCGTCTCGATCTCCGCGTAGGTGCGCTTCTCGGAGAGGAGCTTCGCCACCTGCAGGCGCTGTGCGATGGCCTGCAGCTCGTTGACGGTGCAGATGTCTTCAAAGAACCGATAGCAGTCTTCGCGATCTTCCAGCGTCAGGACCGCGTCGAAAAGTTCATCCATATCCTGGCTCTGCAATTTGGATTCGTATGCCATGGCTGCCTCCGTTATCCCGCGGCATGTGCGCGCGCGGCCACGCTGTCATGTGGTGACGCATCAAAGCGGCGATGTGGTCATACATTCGTTCATGCGACTCGTTCATGTGGCCGGCTCGATGGTCTTGACCAGAAACTGCAATCTCTCCTGCCCCTGCCAGGTCTGCCGCTGCAGGCTGCCGATGACCGTCAGCGGGCCGCCCGCCTGCAGGGCCTGTTCGTACCGCGCCGCTTCATTGAACAGAACGCAGGCTATACGACCGCCCGCCTGCCATCTCCCGTCCGAGGGGCCCTGCCCGCCGGCATCCCAGGCCGCAAAGCGCACGTGCTGCCCCTGCTCTCCCATGTAGCGGACATCGCCGATCCACACCGGTGAGAGGGATAGAAGCGGCTCCGGATTGTCTCTGCCAAACGGCGCCAGTTTTTCCATCTCCGCCGCGAGCGCCAGGCTCAGGTCGGCGGCCCGCACCGACAGGTCCACATCGTAGGCACGCGCAAAGAGGTTCGGGTCCGCCGCCCGCAGGTTGCGCATCTCCGTCCGAAGCCGCTCGCGCAGCACCGGCAGGTTCGCGTCCGGTATCAGAAAACCGCAGGCCGCGGCGTGCCCGCCGAACTTGAGAAAGAGGTCCTCGCTACCCTGCAGAAGGCGGTGCAGGTCCACGCGCGGTACGCTGCGCCCCGTGCCCTTCCAGCAGTCCCCGTTCTCGCCGGAACGGGTCACCAGGATCGTGGGGCGGTCATACGCCTCCCGCACCTTGCCCGCCACGATGCCCGCGATGCCTTCATGCGCATCCGGGACCTCCAGCAGGATGAGGTCATCCGGCTCTCCCTGCGCCGCGATGCGCGCGTCCACCATATCGGCACAGAGGTGAAATGTCTCCTGCTGCAGGGCCTTGCGGCGGGTGTTGCGCTCGATGAGGGTCTCCACCTTTTCCTGCATGGCCGCGGCGCCGGCCGCATCGGCGGGCGGCGCCGCACATCGCAAGAGCTCCACGGCCGTCGTGGCGTCCTGTATGCGCCCCGAGGCGTTCAGATGCGGGACGATGATGTAGCTGATGTTCTCCGAGGTGATGTGCGCCGGATCGAGCGATACGCCCCGTATGAGCGCCGCGAGGCCCGCCCGCCTGCCCAGGGCGATCAGGCGCAGCCCGAACTTGACCATGGTGCGGTTTTCATCCACCAGCGGCATGATGTCGCCCACCGTGCCGATGGCCACCAGGTCCAGTACCTCCGTCAGTGCCGCCTTCGGCAGGCCGGCCCGCTGCTGCAGCGCCTGCGCCAGCTTGAAGGCCACGCCCACGCCGGCCAGGTGCGGGAACGGATAGTGGCAATCCGGCTGCTTCGGATCGATCAGGAGGCAGTCCGCCCGCGTATCCAGGTCCACATTGTGATGGTCCGTCACCAGCACGGACATTCCCAGCTCCCTGGCCCTCTCCACCTCTTTCTTGGAGACGCAGCCGCAGTCCACCGTCAGGAGCATGTGGAATCCGCGATGCGCGATCTCCTCCACCGCCTCCACATTGAGCCCGTACCCCTCTCCGAACCGCGAGGGGATGTAGTAGTCCACCTGCCCCGGCTTCGTGATATGGGAGAGAACGCTCAGCATCAGCGTCGTGGCGGTGATCCCGTCCGCGTCGTAGTCGCCGTACACCATGATGCGGTGCCCGGCCGCCGCCTCCGACAGGAGGAGAGACACGCCGGCCTCCATATCCTTTAAGAGGAACGGGTCGTATGTCCGGCGCGGATGGTCGGACAGAAACTCCTCCACATCCGCCGGCGTCGTCACGCCGCGCTTTCGCAGAATATCCCGTATCAGCTGGCTACATTCCAAGCGAACTCCTCCTTCGGCACGTGCTTCCCGTGCGCGCCTTTCGCACAACGCCTTCCGCACAACGCCTTTCGCACGCCCATCGCGCATCACGCACGCATTTCCCGCGCACGCATCACCTGCACGCGCATTCCACGCACGCTTCCCATGCACGCTTTCCCATGCGCGCCTTCCGCGCCCTTCTATCCCTTCAGGAACTCCTCCGGGTTGACCCACTCGCCGTTTCGCCGCGTCTCGAAGTGCAGGTGCGGTCCGGTGGACACGCCCGTGGACCCGACCTTGGCGATGACCTGGCCCTGCACGACCGTCTGCCCGACGCTGACCAGGATCTGCGACGCATGCCCATACAGCGATGTCACGCCGCCGCCGTGATCGATGACGACGCAGTTGCCGTAGCCCGCATACGGCTCCGCCTTGATGACCTTCCCGTTGCCGGCGGCGACGATATCCGCCCCGTAGTTGGCCCCGATATCCATCCCGTCGTGCCAGAGCCAACCGCCGTACACCGGATGCACCCGCCAGCCGGCCGGAGACGTGATATAGTGGCTGCTCGGGCACGGCCAGCAGAACACGCCGCCCACATACTGGCTGCTGGCATCGATGAGCGCCTTCAGGGAAGCGGCCAGAGCCTCCGCATCCTCGTGAAGCTGATCCTCCTCCGCCTTCAGCTCCTCCTTCTTTTCCTGCAGAGCCGTCTGCTCGCTCGCCAGCGTCTGCTGCTGTTCCTTCAGCTTCGTCTTCTTCGCCTCCAGGTCGGCCTTGATGCCCTCGAGCTCCTCATGCTGCGCCTGCAGGACCTCCATCACATCGACATCGTTCTTGTAGATGCGCTGCACCATCTCGAGATTGGAGACGAACTCCGAAATGCTGTTGGACCCGAGCAGCACATCCAGAAAGCCCACGGACCCGTTCTTGTACATGACCCGCAGCCGTTTGTACAGGTTGTCCTCCCGCTCGGCCATCTCCGCTTCCTTGCGCTCGATATCCTCCTCCGTGTCGCCGATCTCACGCGTCGTGACCTGAATATCCTGTTGCAGCGCCGCCACCCGCGCCGTCATGGACTTGATGTCCTGCTCCACCTGCGCCAGCTCGTTTTCGACCTCTTCCTGGCGGCTCTCCACGTCATCGAGCTGCCCCTGCACATCGTCGATGCTCTGGGCGTAAGCCGCCCCCGTCACCGTCAGCGCCAGCGCGACGCTGAGTAAAAGTGCTAACCCCCGGCTTTTGCGGGATGTCCCGGCGCCGCCGATTCTGCCGGCCCGTCTGCCCGCTTCGGCTCCGCCGCGCAGCCCGGAGGCATCGCACCCCCCGGAGGCATCGCGCACCCCGGCACCCCGATCTTTTGCGCCGTACAGATCCGGCCTTCCGGCCTGCCGCATGGCCGGCCGCCTGCCTCTCGTCATCCCATGATCCCCTGTTCTCATACCGTCCTACCCCGCATCGTTCTAATGCT
>CAZDUM010000027.1:3676-12860 GCA_964508645.1 uncultured Oscillospiraceae bacterium
TCCCCGCAAAAGACGCATGTCGGGCCGCTTCGGCGGGACATCCCTGCGGCGACCGCGCCTCCTGTCAGGTCAACGCCCCGGGCGCCTCATCACTTGTGGAGGAAGCGGCGCATGGAGAGGATGCTGCCCCAGGCCCCGATGCTCATGCCCAGCGTCAGGAAGATGATGACCATGTTGCGGATCAGAAAGTCCGCCGGAATGAGTGGGCAGGAGACGATGGCCAGCACCTGGTTACCGATGAGGTCGACGACCTTGGTGTAGAGCAGGGCCACAAGGCCGGTGGAGACGACCGCCGCCAGGAACCCTATGAGGATACCCTCCGTCAGGAAGGGACCGCGGATGAACCAGTTCGTCGCACCGATGTAGCGCATGATGGCGATCTCCTCGCGGCGGGCGTCGACGGTCAGCTTGATGGTGTTGGATACCACGACCACGGAGACGACCACGAGGAAGGCCATGATGACCAGGGCCGTCATCTGCAGGAAATGCGTGATGTCGGTGAGCTTTTCCACGGTCTCCTGGTAGTACTGGACATCCTCGATGCCATCGAGCGTGTTGGCGTAGGCGGCCACCGGTCCGGCGCTGTCGAGGGAGTCCACGCTGATGAGGATGGAGGCCGGGAAAGGATTTTCGCCCAGCGAATCGAGCAGGTAGCTGCTCTCGCCCCAGCGCTCCTTCATCACCTGCAGCGCGTCGTCCTTCGTGCGGTACTGGACATCCACCACGCCGTCCTGCCTCTGGAGCTTGGCGATGAGGGTCTGCGCATCCTCCTCGCTCGTCTCGTCCAGGAGAAAGACCTCGATCTGGTCGTAGTCCTGCTGCACCGCCTCTGTGAACATGTTGATGTTGACGGTGATGACGAAGAACAGGCCGAGGATCAGGAGCATGGCGGTGATGGAAAAGATGGAGGCGAGGCTCATGCCGCGGTTGCGGATGATCTGCCGAAAGCTCTGCTTGATGTTGTATATGAGGCTACGCATCGGCTGCCTCCTTTTCTGCGGCACCCGCAGTGGAACCTGGAGCCGTGACGTCGGCGCCCTTCGGGGCTTCGGCGGTCACATCGTCCGACATCGCATCCGCCGCAGTGGCCGTTTCCACGGAACTGCCGCCCTCCGCCGGCGCGTCCGCATCGGATGTGCCGGCTGCCGCATAGGACTTCGCAGCATCGTCCGCAGGTGATACCTCCCCACCGACATCCGGCATAGTATCCGCCCCATCCGGCGCTGCCTGCGGGGCATCCTGGGCGGGCGATGTGTCCGGCGTGCAGGCGGCGGTCACATCGTCCGCCCCTGCGGCATCGGGTGGCGTCCCCTCGCCTATGCTCGTCACATTCGCCGCGCCGCCTGCGTCCGGCATCGCGGCATCACCCGGCGGCGCGATCTCAGCGTCGTCCGCCGTCCTCTCCGCCTCGCCCTCGTCGGCGGCTCGTGCGGCCGCCTGCGTGCCCGCATCCGTCTCCATCTCTCCGGTCTCCCCGGCAGATCGGTCGTCCGCGAGGGACCCATCTTCGGCTTCCAGCGCCTCGGCTTCCTGCGCGGGCGAGGCCGTCTCCGCAGAGGATACGGCATCCTCCGCGAGTGCCTGGTCCCACTCCGGCGGCGCCTCGTCCGTCGAGGCGGCTTCTGCCGGCACCGCCTGCGCCTCCGCGGTCTGCGCGTCCGAAACCTCTGCTGCGCCGTAGGCGACCGTATCCCTGTTCTCCAGCGCCGCGCGCGCTGCCGCGCTGTGCCCGTAGACCAACGTCTCCGGATCCTCGGCTCCGTCATACAGCGGGGTGACAGACCCCCGCGCCGTCGCAAACGCCGCATCGTCCACATACGCCGGCTCGTCCGGATTTTGCTGGGAAATATCCCCCGCCTCCTGCGCATACGCCGCGCCGTCCGCGTAGTCGGCATCGTTCGGATTTTGCTGGGCGGTATAGCCCGTCTCCGCCTCGAGCCCGTCCTCCATGTCGCCGTCCCAGCGGTAGTTTCCCTCCTCGTCGCGGATGACCCGCCCCGCGCGGATGGCGATGACGCGGCGCTGCATCCGGTCCACGATGTCCTTCGCGTGCGTCACCATGAGGACCGTGGTGCCGCGCAGGTTGATCTGATCCAGCAGGTCCATGATCTCCCAGGCCGTATCCGGGTCCAGGTTGCCCGTCGGCTCGTCGGCGATGAGCAGCGACGGGTTGTTGACGATGGCTCTGGCGATGGCGACGCGCTGCTGCTCGCCGGCCGAAAGCTCCTCCGGGAATTTGTGCGCCTTGTCGCTGATGCCCACCAGGGAGAGTATCTGGGGTACCTGCTTGCGGATCTGCCTGGGCGTCCGGTGCAGGACCTCCATGGCGAAGGCGACATTTTCAAAGACGGTCTTGTTCGGCAGCAGGCGGAAATCCTGAAAGACCGTGCCGATCTTGCGCCTGTACAGGGAGACCTGCCGGTTCGACAGGCGGGTCACCTCCTGCCCGTCCACCACGATGCTGCCCTCGTCCGCGTTGATCTCCTTCAGGATCAATTTGATAAACGTCGATTTGCCGGCGCCGCTCGGGCCTACCAGAAAGACGAAATCGCCCTTCTTGATATGCACGCTCACATCGTCCAGGCCGATGTTGGATTTGTAGCGCTTGGTCACATGATCGAATCGTATCATCCGTTTCCCCTTTTTAGACTTTGTACCCCTTATGTGCATCTGTGCATAGCACGGCGCATCGCGGCCGCCCCGCGCCTCCACGTTTGATAGCAAAGGGGCGCCGGGGGCGCCGGCAATATATCCTGTCTCCACGTAGGGCCGCAGTCAGAGAGTCACCTGGGGTTGCCGCCCACTTGCCGGCAGCGCCCAGGTATTCTGACACGCCGGGGAGGCTGTCCGGGAAGATTTGCTGCGGTCGCCTCGGCAAAGGATGCGCGCACATGCGCCATTTCCATTATACTATACTTCGCCGGATATTTGAAAAGAAAATTTCTCCCTGCACAAAATCTTCACATTAAAATGGAAGGCGGCACTGTCTGGCGCACCGCAGCGGCCAGCTGCTCCAGCGGTTCTCGCTCCGCCTCCGAGAAAAGCTCCACCGTCAACCTGTCCGCATACGCCGCCTCATAGAAGCGGGCGGCCGGCAGAGCGGGTATGCTGATCTCCGGCCTGAGACGGAGAAATCGGCGCATATCCGCATGGTTGACGGCCATATCGTCATGGTTGACAATCCAGATCGTCCGCTGTCCCTCATCCTCTGTATTCCTTAGAATTTCAAAGGTTTCAGCCCCTGCATACAGGGCCGCCGGGGCTGGGTCGATGATCGCGATGACGAGATCGTATCCACGCAGGTCCGACAGGGGCGGCCGGTCCGCGACGATCCAGCTCGCCGGGAGCTCCGCCAGGTGTTCCTGCGTGAGCGCCATCCCCTCATAGCCTGCGAGGGGCGCCTGCGGCGGCCATACGACCCAGTTGACGCCCCTGTGCAGGTTGATGCGCCCGGCCAGCGGCTCTCCCGCCGCGGCCAGCGCGAAGAAATCCGTGAATCGACGGCGGCGGAAGCGCTGATCGAGCCCCGCGATGAAATACGCCTGCGCGCAATCGGCTGCCGGGCGTTCCATCTCCACATAGGCCGCGCAAAGCGGCATGGATGCGGGTGTCGACGCGGACGTCGGCGCAGTGCCTTTCGTCGTTCCCGTCTCATCGCCTATTTGCGATTCGACCTGTTTCGACAATAAAAAAGCCAGCGACATCGCGATGAAGGTGGCACCGCAGCCCCGGCTTATGCCCGTCACGGCCACCCTGCCGGGCCGCCTGGGCCTATATGTTGTCCTCGTCTCCGCCTCCGCGCCGCGGTCCCGCGGCGCGCCCGTCCAAAGGCCGGCGCTTCGCACGCCGCCAGCTTCTCTCCTCTTCTGTTCCATAGATCCGCACCTGCAGGTGTACGGCCGTCCACTTCGACGTGCACAGCATACCATTTCTGGGAATCCATGTCAAGCCCGCAGGTGCTCTAAAAAGGTGATAAAGCGGTGGCGTGGGTCATGGGGCCTCAAGGCTGGAGACGCAAGGCCGATGATGCCCACTCCCTCCAAACCAGATGATGCCCGGTCAGCCATCCTGCCCGATCAGCCGCCGCAGGCAAGCCCCAGCGCCTGCCGCACCGCCGCCGCCTGGCCGCCGACCTCACAGACATCCCTGTGCCGAATCGGCAGCCTGTCCAGATCCCGCAGGCAGGCCGGCACCGCGAGGCCGGTGAAGCGCTCCAGCGCCCGCACCGCCGCGAACCCGTCCGCCGCCTCGGGAAGGCCCAGCGCCCTGCCCACGCTCTCCGCGAACTTGTAGGGACTCGCCGTCGCCGCGATGAGGGTGGGGGTCCGATCTCCGCTCTCCGTCACATAGTCCCGGTACACGCGGTAGGCGACGGCCGTGTGCGTGTCGAGCAGGTAGCCCTCCTCCCCATACAGTTTCCCGATGGTCTCCTCCGTCTGCGCCTGGTCGCACCAGCCGGCATAGAAGCAGTCCATCGCGCGGCGCATGGCGGCAGGCACCTCGTAGACCCTATCCCGCTCCAGCCGCTGCATCAGGTCGCGGATCAAGCCGTCATCCCGTCCAGCCATCAGATACAAAAGCCGTTCGAGGTTGCTGGAGATGAGGATGTCCATCGAGGGTGAATTGGTGACGAAGAAGGTGCGCCGCGCATCGTAGACGCCCGTCCGGAAAAAGTCGGTCAGCACGCGGTTCTCGTTGGAGGCGCAGATGAATCGTCCGACCGGCACGCCTAACGCCCGTGCAAAATATGCGGCCAGGATGTTACCGAAATTGCCGGTGGGCACGGCGATGTTCACCGGCTCCCCCGGCTGGCGCACCCCTCGCTCCACGAGCTTGGCATAGCCGTAGACATAGTAGGCGATCTGCGGCACCAGCCGGCCGATATTGATGGAGTTGGCCGAGGAAAGCCGCACGCCGCACCTCGCCAGTTCGGCCGCGAAGGCCGCATCGTGGAAGATGGCCTTGACGCCGCTCTGGGCCTCGTCGAAATTCCCGTTCAGGGCATACACATGGGTGTTGTGCCCCGTCTGGCTGACCATCTGCCGCTCCTGCACGGCGCTGACCGCGTGGTTGGGGAAGAACACGATGATCTCCGTCCCCGGCACATCTCTGAAGCCTTCCAGCGCCGCCTTGCCCGTGTCGCCGGAGGTGGCCGTGAGGATGCAGATTCGGTCGGTCACGCCTTCCTTTTTTAGCGCGGTGGTCATCAGATAGGGGAGGATGGAGAGGGCGATATCCTTGAAGGCGGCCGTTTTGCCGTGATAGAGCTCCAGAAAGTAGGCACCGCCCGCCGCCCGCAGGGGCACCACGTCCGACGCGTCGAACTTTTCCTCATAAGCGCCCCGGATGCAGGCGGTGAGCTCCTCCTCCGTCAGCTCATCGAAGAACGTCCCGATGACCGCGCGGGCCACCGACCTGTAGGATTTTCCCGTCAGATCGTCAAGGCGCCACGCGGGTTGCGGCATGGCAGCCGGTACATACAGGCCCTTGTCGTCCGCAAGGCCGCGGATGATGGCCTGCATCCCGTTCACGCGCGTCCGGCTTCCTCTCGTGCTCTCATACTCCATGGCCGATTCCTTTCCTACCTCCCGCTTACAGTCACCCGCAGTCTCCCTCGTCTTCTCTCGCAGAACAGCCCATGCCGGCCCGTCCCTGTGGCGGATGCGGATGCCATGCCGGTGTCGTAACGGCGGACCGGTGCGACAGTTTCGCGGGGTTGGATTTTACTTGACTTCCTTCAGACGCGCGACCATTTCGCCCGCCTTGACCTGCTGCCCCTCCGACACGTAGATCTTTTCCACCGTACCGGGGACCGCAGCCAGGATATTCGTTTCCATCTTCATGGCCTCGATGGTGGCGATCGGCTGATTGGCCTCCACGACCTCGCCCTCCTTCACCAGGACCTTGATGATGTTGCCGGGGATGTTGGAACCGATCTGCAGCGGATCCTCCTCGTCGGCGTAGAGCACCGCGTTGTGCGCGTTGACCGTGATATCGGTATCTTTGATCTTGATGATGCGCCGGTTGCCGTTGACCTCGAAGATGGCCTCGCGGAAGCCCTCGGCGTCCACCGGCCGCACCTCGGTCAGCTTGACGATGAGGATATTGCCCTCCTCCAGCTTCACCTCGCAGGTCTCCCCTTCCTCCAGGCTGTGGAAGAAGATGTCGGAGCCCATGTAGCGGAAATTGCCGTCGCGGCGGATGCTCTTGATGTAATCCTCGAAGACCTTCGGGTAGAGCGCGTAGCTGATGACCTCCCGCTCCGTGCCCTCTAAGGCCAGGTCGTCCTGCAGATGTCTGCGGATGCCGTCGAAGTCTTCAGGCGGCAAAAGTTCACCCGGTCGGCAGGTGATGGGTTTCCTGCCCTTGAGCACGACCTTTTGCAGATCGGCGGGAAATCCGCCCTCCGGCTGCCCCATCATGCCCTCGAAGTAGGAGACGATGGAGTCGGGAAAGTCCATGTTGGCCGCCTTTTCGCAGATGTTCTCGGGGGTGAGATCGTTCTGCACCATGAAGATGGCCATGTCGCCCACCGCCTTGGAGGACGGGGTCACCTTGACGATGTCGCCCAGCATCTGGTTGACCGTCCGGTACATGTCCTTCACCTCTTCAAACTTGTGCCCGAGGCCGAAGCTCTCCACCTGTGGCTTCAGATTGGAATACTGGCCGCCGGGGATCTCATACTTGTAGATCTCGGCCGTGGATGTCATCAGCTCGGACTCAAAGTGCGCATAGACCGGGCGGACATCCTTCCAGTACTCGGAGATGACCTGCAGCTTGTCCAGGTCCAGCCCCGTGTCGCGCTCGCTGTGCTGCAGGGCCGCCACGATGGAGTTCAGCGCCGGCTGGGAGGTGAGGCCGCTCATGGAGTTGAAGGCGGCGTCCACGATATCCACGCCGGCCTGCGCCGCCATCAGCACGGTGGCCACGCCGTTGCCGGAGGTGTCGTGGGTGTGCAGATGGATGGGAATGCCGATTTCGTCCTTCAGCGTCTTGACGAGTTTGGCGGCAGCCATGGGCTTCAACAGGCCGGACATGTCCTTGATGCCCAGGATGTGCGCCCCGCGCCGCTCCAGCTCCTTGGCCATGCGCACATAGTAGGCCAGATTGTATTTGGTCCGGGATTCGTCGAGGATGTCGCCGGTATAGCAGATACAGGCCTCGGCCACCTTGCCCTGGTTCAGGACCTCGTCCAGCGCGATCTCCATGCCCTGAATCCAGTTGAGGGAGTCAAAGATGCGGAAGACATCGATGCCGCCCTTCGCCGCCAGCCTGACGAACTCGCGGATGACATTGTCCGGATAGTTCTTGTATCCCACGGCGTTCGCGCCGCGGATCAGCATCTGCATCAGCAGGTTGGGCATCTTGGCGCGCAGCGTATCCAGCCGCTCCCAGGGGGATTCCTTCAGGAAGCGGTAGGCCGTGTCGAACGTCGCGCCGCCCCACATCTCCATGGAGAAGAGGTCGCCGGCGTATAGGGCCATGGCGGGCGCGATCTTTTCCATATCCACCGTCCGCACGCGTGTCGCCATCAGGGATTGCTGCGCATCGCGCATGGTGGTGTCGGTGATGAGGAGCTTCTTTTGATTTAGAACCCACTTGGAGAGAGCCTCCGGGCCCTGTTCGTCCAGAATCTGCTTGGTTCCGCGCAGGCCGTCGAGAGCGCCCTCCGGGAAGCGGGGAAAGACGGGTACGTTGAACTGCGGTTTCTGTCCCTTGGTCTCGTTGACGTATTTCTTCCCGAGATACTCGATGACCTTCAGCTCGCGGTCCTCCACCTTGGCGATGTCCAGAAGCTCCGGCGTGTTGGCGATGAAGCCGGTGTCGCACATACCGGCCTTGAAGGTGGGATGGTTGAGCACATTGAGCATGAAGGCGATGTTGGTCTTCACGCCCTTGATGATGGTCTCGCTCAACGCGCGCACGGCCTTCCGGCGGGTGTCCTCAAAGGTGCGGCCGGAAGCCGTGACCTTCACCAGCAGGCTGTCGTAATACGGCGTGACCTCCGCGCCCGTAAACCCGTTGCCGCCGTCCAGCCGCACGCCCAGACCGCCCGGACTGCGGTAGTATTCGATGACGCCGGTATCCGGCATGAAGTTGTTGGCCGGATCCTCGGTGGTGATGCGGCACTGGATGGCGTGGCCGCTCACATGGATGGCGCTCTGATCGGGGATGGCGATCTCCGGCGAATCCAGGGTGTAGCCCTCCGCGATGAGAATCTGCGCCTGCACGATGTCCACGCCTGTGACGAGCTCCGTGACCGTATGCTCCACCTGGATGCGGGGGTTCATCTCGATAAAATAGTGCTGCCCCTGCTTGTCCACCAGAAATTCGATGGTCCCGGCGCTGCGATAATCGACCGCCCGCGCGATCTTCAGGGCATCCGCGCAGATGGCCTGCCGCTGCGCCTCCGTCAGGCACAGAGCCGGCGTAAATTCGATGACCTTTTGGTGGCGGCGCTGGATGGAGCAGTCGCGCTCATACAGGTGGACGAGGTTGCCCTCCTTATCGCCCAGCACCTGCACCTCGATGTGCTTGGGGTTTTCCAGGTATTTCTCGATGAAGATATCGTCGATGCCGAAGGCCTTGGCCGCCTCGCTTCTGGCGCTGCGGAACTGCGGTAAAAGTTCGTCGGGGGTATTCACGATTCGCATGCCGCGACCGCCGCCGCCCGCCGCCGCTTTGAGCATGATCGGGTAGCCGCAGCTCTCCGCGAAGCGCACCGCCTCCTCCTCCGTCTGGATCGCCTTTTCGACACCCGGAATGGTCGGCACGCCGACGGAGTGCGCCACGATCTTGGATTTAATCTTATCTCCCAGCCTGTCCATCATCTCAGCCGTGGGGCCGATGAACTCGATGCCGGCATCGGCGCAGGCCTGTGCAAACTCCACATTTTCCGCCAGAAAGCCGTAGCCGGGATGGATCGCGTCGACGCCCTTGGAACGGGCCAGCGCGATGATCTCGTCGATGCCCAGATAGGCGCCGACGGGCGTCTTGCCCTTGCCGACGCGGTAGGCTTCGTCCGCCTTGGTCCTGAAGAGGCTGTTCCTGTCCTCCTCCGAGTAGATGGCCACGGTCCGGATGCCGAGCTCCCGGCAGGCCCGGAAGACGCGGATGGCGATTTCCCCCCGGTTGGCGACCAGGACCCTCTTGAATTTTTTAATCTCTCCCATAGTCTCTCTCC
>CAZDUM010000027.1:12960-16536 GCA_964508645.1 uncultured Oscillospiraceae bacterium
CTCGCAGAGGCTACCTGTCCACATGCACATCCATCTGCGGGAAGGGGATCCGTATCCCCGCCGCATCGAAAGCCTCCTTCACCTGCTCCTGCAGATCGTACTGCACGGTCAGTACCTGCTCCGTGTCGCACCACACGCGAAGGTCCAGGAACACGGCGCTGTCCCCGTGTGAGGCGACACCGGCGAAGGGTGCCGGGTCCTCCCGGACATCGGGGTGGGCGGCGGCGCAGGCCAGGAGGACATCCTTCGCACGCGTCAGGTCCGTATCGTAGCTGACGCCGAAGCGCAGATCCACCCGCCGCATCTCCTCGCGGGAATAGTTGGTGATCACGGAGGTATTGAGGGTGCCGTTCGGCACGGTAATGACCTTGTTGTCGAGGGTCTTCAGCGTGGTCACGAACAGGTCGATGTTCTCCACCACGCCCTGTATGCCGGCCGCATCGATCAGGTCTCCCTTCCGGAAGGGTTTGTTGGCCAGGATCAGGAGGCCGCCGGCGATGTTGCCGAGGCTGTCCTTGAGCGCCAGCGCGATGGCCGCGCCGCAGGCGCCCAGGACGGTCACCAGCGGCGCCGTCGGCACATCCAGCTCAGACAGCACCGCCACGACCAGGATCACCACCAGCGCGATCCGTACCATGTTGTACAGGAAGCGGTGAACCGCCGCATCCAACGGGCTCTTTTCCAGGAACTTCTTCGTCAGGACCAGCAGCACCTTGACCGCCAAGAGGCCGATCACCAGAACCAGCGCCACCCTGAGTCCGCGCTTCAAAAGCGCGAGCAGGTCCGCCGTAACCAACTCCATTCCGCACCTCCTGTCTGTCGCCGGCCGGCCTCAGGCTGCGGCCCGCCGCCCGATACGGTCTCCCGTGGTCTTCGCGGATCGCAGCGCGGCATCCTACGGCCTGTCCTCCTGCACCACCCGACCTGAACGACGTCTCTCCAGCTCGTGCAACAATCTTTTGCGGAGCCGGATGTCGTCCGGCGTGATCTCCACCAGCTCGTCGTCGTTGATAAATTCCAGCGCCTCCTCCAGCGTGAACTTGCGGGCCGGGCTCAGCTTAATCGCCTCGTCGGAGCCGGCGGCACGCATATTGCTCACGCGCTTGGCCTTGCACGGGTTGACCACCATATCATCACCGCGGGAATTCATGCCCACGATCATGCCTTCGTAGACCCTCGTTCCGGGTTCCACGAACATCTGCACCCGCTCCCCGATATTGAAGAGCGCATAGGGCGTGCAGACGCCCTCCTCCTGCGCGATGGCCACGCCGTTCGTGCGCTGTGGAATCTCCCCCTTGTAGTCATCGAAGCAGGCGAAGCGGCGCACCATGGTACCCTCGCCCCGGGTATCGTTGATGAACTCGCTGCGGTACCCTAAAAGACCGCGGGTCGGCACCATGTATTCCAGGCGGGTGTAGCCGTTCTCCCCGGCCATCTGGGTCATCATGCCCTTTCGCAGGTTCAACTTGCTGATGACCGTCCCCGCGTACTCGTCCGGCACGGAGATGATGACCTCCTCCATCGGCTCCTGAATCTGGCCGTGGTCGCCTCGGCGCAGGATAACCTGCGGCTTGGAGACGGCCAGCTCATACCCCTCGCGACGCATGTTCTCGATGAGGATGGACAGGTGCAATTCGCCCCGGCCCGATACCTTGAAGCAGTCGGTGGAATCCGTCTCCTCCACCAGAAGGCCCACATTGACCTCGAGTTCCTTGCGAAGGCGCTCGCGAATGTGGCGGGAGGTGACATATTTGCCCACCTGGCCGGCGAACGGCGAGGCGTTGACCATGAAGTTCATGGATAGAGTCGGCTCCTCGATGTGGATCATCTCCATGGGCGCCGGTGCGGCCGGATCGCAGATCGTCTCACCGATGGAGATGTCTGGAATGCCGGAGACCACCACGATGTCACCGCACTCGGCCTCTGGCACGACCGTGCGCTTCAGTCCCCGGTAGACGAACACCTGGTTGATCTTGCGCTGCACGATGGAGCCGTCCGCCTTGGCCACAGCCACCATCTGTCCCTCCCGGATCGTTCCCTTCGTAATGCGGCCGATGCCCAGGCGTCCGATATAGTCGTCATAGGCCAATGTGGAGACCTGAAACTGCAGGGGCTCGTCGTTCAGATCCGGATATGGCTTGCAATGCTCGATGATGGTGTCGAACAGCGGGGTGATATCCAAACCGCCCAGACCGCCCGGACTTTTCTTGATCTTGTTGGCGCCCTCGCCGATCTCCAGATGCTCCACCTCTTTGGGGTCGCGCACGGCGATACCCTGCCGGGCGATGCCGTACAGGATGGGAAAATCCAGCTGCGCATCGGTGGCTTCCAGGTCCATGAACAGCTCATAGACCTCGTCCACCACCTCGTCGATGCGGGCATCCTTCTTGTCGATCTTGTTGATGAAAAGGATGGGATTCAGCCCCTGCTCCAGGGATTTTTTCAGGACGAAGCGGGTCTGCGGCATGGGGCCCTCGCTGGAGTCCACCAGCAGAATGACCGTATCCACGGTCTTCATAATCCGCTCCACCTCGGAGCTGAAGTCTGCGTGGCCCGGCGTGTCGACGATGTTGATCTTCACATCGTTGTGCATGACGGAGCAGTTCTTGGAATAGATGGTGATGCCCCGCTCCCGCTCGATGTCATCGCTGTCCATGACGCAGTCCACCACTTCCTCGTTGGCGCGGAAGACGCCGCTCTGGTTGAGAAAAGCGTCTACCAGCGTGGATTTTCCCGCGTCAACATGGGCGATGACCGCTATATTGATGATCTTCTGTTTCTCTGGCTGCCTGCCGTACTTTTCCTGCATTTGATTTCCCCTCTGTGCGGGCTACCCCGCCCGCGTATTGCATCTAGATATTTTATCATCTCCCCCGGGCGATTTCAATCGAAAAATGCGGGCCGGCCTGGGGGGACCTGGGGCCGACCTGGGCGCCTCCGGACCGGTTAGTGTAAAATAGTTGTGGAGTTTTTGGGGAGTTTTTGGGGGACCGGTTCCGCTTGCGCGCGTGGGCCTTTGGGGTATATACTGTACAGCATCGAGGAGGGTAAAAGCAAATGACGATTCGAACGATGCGTATCGAAGATTACGAGGCCGTATATGCGCTCTGGCTATCGTGCCGCGGCATGGGCCTAAACGATCTGGACGATTCCAGGGCCGGCATTGAGAGATTTCTCTCCCGGAATCCGGACACCTGTTTTGTCGCCACGCAGGATGAGAAAATCATAGGTGCCATCATCGCGGGTAATGACGGCAGACGCGGCTATATCTATCATACCGCGGTGGCGGAGGCGCACCGGGGGCGGGGCATCGCAAGTCGCCTTGTCGAAACGGTCATGGACGCGCTGCGGCGTTGCGGCATAGCCAAGGTGGCCTTGGTCGTCTTCCAAAGAAACGAGGGTGGAAACGCATTCTGGGAAAGCGTCGGGTTTACCCCGCGGGAGGATCTTGTCTACCGAAACAAGGTTATCACGGAAATGATCAGAATCGACACATAGGATCCTGCAGATGCGCAGCGTTTCCTCGGAAAGGCCGTCCGCGTCTATCATCCGATCACCATCCTATTCTCACCGTCT
>CAZDUM010000028.1:0-5066 GCA_964508645.1 uncultured Oscillospiraceae bacterium
TATCGGAGGCGGACGTAGCGGCGGCACTCCCAGCGTCATCCGGCCCCGCATCCGCCGCGCCCCGGCCCTTGCCGGCGTCCGCCCCTCCGCTTCCTGCGGCCGCCGGGTGGCTGTCGAGCCACGCCTTCGTAGCCGGCAGGCGGTACAGCACATTCCCAGCCGCATCCCTGACGGCCTCGATCTCCTGATTCTCCGCCCAGGTGAGCAGATAATCGGTCACATCGTCGTCCGTGTCCAGAGAGCGCAGGGCATCTCGAAGGACCGTCTCATAGGCGGCAAGCCGCTCCGTCAGCTTCTCATCCAGAGGCGGCTCCTCCGTCCCCTGCGCATGTACGTGTCGCCAGAAAAGGAAGCCGCCTAAGGCGCCGACCGTCAGGAGAACCGCCAGCAGGATGACGATGACGGTCCGCACCAGAGGGCGCCTGATTGCACGATCTCGCATATCCAAATACTCCTTCGGTCCGGCTACCCCTTTTTCCTTTTCATTCCGCCGAACCTATGATATGATACCACAAGGGCCGGGAAAAATACAGCTGCAACCCGAAAGTATAAGAAAGTTTTCAGGAAGGGTGAAGTGACAGCGCGTTCCGCATCGCCGGCTCCAGGAAGGTGTGGATCATAAGAGAGGTATATATAATATGAAGGAAACGAATCGGGACGTCCGTGCCGCAGGGCAGGGTGCGGACAATAAAAGGGTTCTGGTCGAAGGCGCGCGGCTCTTTCTGCGGGATAGCACCTTCGCGGACTGCGCGGTCTTCGCCGAGTGGGAAAAAATGCCCGCCGTCACGCGCTTCTTCACGATCGACCGGGACCGCGCCTACGAGGATGTGGTCACGGAGTTCGTGCAGCGTCGGCAGGACAGCTCCTACGAGCAGCTCACGATCTGCCTGCGGGAGGACGAAGCACCCATCGGGCGCCTGCTGCTATCCCGCATCGACCCGCATTACGACAGCCTCGACATCACCCGCATCTACATCGCCGATCCCGCCCTTCGCGGCAAAGGATTCGGAGAGGAGGCGCTGCGGCTCGCCCTGGCGTATGGCTTTGAAATGCTCGGCATGGAGCGCATCACGCTGGACTACTTTACCGGAAACACTATCGCGTCAACTCTCTATCACAAGGTGGGCTTTGTGGCGGAAGGCTGCATGCGGCACGCGGGCAAGAAGGACGGCGTCTATGTCGATCTCAACCTGATGTCCATGCTGCGAAGCGAGTATTTTGCACGCCTTTGAGGCCCGCACCCCCACCATCCGGCCCTGCATTCAGTCCCGCATCCCCGTCATCCAGCTCTGTCATCCGGCCCCGCATTCCCGCCACCAGGCCCCGCGTCCGGCCCCGCGGAAGGGGCGCAGATGTATACAAACTTTTTTGCCAGGCGCCCCCTTGACATCCGCCTCATGTGGTATATAATCCTAAATGCGCGCACAACATATGGTAGATGCGTGTCAGACAGAGCAGCAGGCAGCGAAAACGACGGAGACGAAGCGGAGACGACGGAGAGGGGAATCCTTCATGGAAAGCAGTATTCAGGAAATTATCAAGCGTGACGGCCGGGTGGTGCCTTTCGACATCAACAAGATTGCGGATGCCATCTTCAAGGCGGCGCAGGTCCTGGGCGGCCAGGACCGGGACATGGCCATGTATCTGGCCCGGCAGGTTGAACTCTACCTGCTCGAGGTCTGCCACAACCAAAAACCGACGGTGGAGCAGATTCAGGACGCCGTGGAGAAGATTCTCATCGAGAACGGCCACGCGCGCACGGCCAAGGAGTTCATCCTGTACCGGGCGGAGCGGACCCGCGTGCGCGAGATGAATACCAGGCTCATGCGCATCTATGAGGATCTGACGTTCAAGGAAGCCAAGGACAACGAGATCAAGCGCGAGAATGCCAACATCGACGGCAACACCGCCATGGGCACCATGCTGAAGTACGGCTCCGAAGGCGCCAAGGAATTCTACAAGATGTATGTCATCGACCCCAAGTATGTCAAGGCGCATGAGGAAGGCGACATCCACATCCATGACATGGATTTCTATACCCTGACCATGACCTGCTGCCAGATCGACCTGGTGAAGCTTTTGAAGGGCGGCTTCAGCACCGGCCACGGCCACCTGCGGGAGCCCAACGACATCGAGAGCTACACGGCGCTGGCCTGCATCGCCATCCAGTCCGACCAGAACGACCAGCACGGCGGCCAGTCTGTGCCCAACTTCGACTACGGCATGGCCCCCGGCGTGCGCAAGACATATAAGAAGCTGTACTGGAGTAACCTGGGCAAGATGCTGGATTTCCTGTTCGACATCGAGGACGGGCAGGAGCGGGCCAAGGCGATCGGCGAGGCCATCGTCGCCGCCCACGGCGTGGAGCCCTGCATGGCCTGGGATAACGACTACAAGCTCTACGAAAAGGAGGAGCTCAGGGCCCTGGTCCCGGACGAGGCGGAGATCGATAAAGTGCAGGAGCGGGCCACCAAGTTCGCCGATAAGGAAATCCGCCGCAAGACCTATCAGGCCATGGAGGCGCTGATCCATAACCTCAATACCATGCACTCCAGGGCCGGCGCGCAGGTGCCGTTCAGCTCCATCAACTACGGGACCGACACCTCGCCGGAGGGCCGCCTGGTGATGGAGAGCGTCCTTCTGGCCACCGAGGCGGGCCTCGGCCACGGGGAGACGCCGATCTTTCCGATCCAGATTTTCAAGGTAAAAGAAGGCGTCAGCTGCGATCCGGGAGACCCGAACTACGACCTCTTCAAGCTGGCCTGCCGCGTCTCCGCCAAACGCCTTTTCCCGAACTTTTCCTTCCTCGACGCCCCCTTCAACAAGCAGTACCTGGTGGAGGGCGATCCCAATACGGAGTGTGCCTACATGGGCTGCCGGACGCGCGTCATCGCCAATGTCTACGATCCCACCCGCCAGATCGTCACGGGCCGCGGCAACCTGTCCTTCACCTCCATCAACCTGCCGCGCCTGGCCATCAAGGCCAAGGGCGACATCGACATGTTCTTCGAGGGCCTGGATCACATGATCGACCTGTGCATCGGGCAGCTGATGGAGCGCTTCAGGATTCAGTCCCAGAAGAAGGTCCGCAACTTCCCGTTCCTCATGGGGCAGGGCATCTGGCTGGATTCGGACAAACTCGGCCCGGACGACACCATCGGAGAGGTCATCAAGCACGGCACGCTGACGGTCGGCTTCATCGGCCTGGCGGAATGTCTGAAGGCGCTCATCGGCAAGCACCACGGCGAGAGCCGGGAGGCGCAGGCGCTGGGCCTGGAGATCGTCGGGTATATGCGCAAGCGCATGGATGAGCAGTCGCAAAAGACGGGCCTCAACTGGTCCCTCATCGCCACCCCGGCGGAGGGTCTGTCCGGACGCTTCGTGCGCATCGACAAGGAGAAGTACGGCATCATCCCCGGCGTCACCGACCGGGACTACTACACCAACAGCTTCCACATCCCGGTGTATTACAATATCAACGCCTTCGATAAGATTCGCCTGGAGGCGCCCTATCACGCCCTGACCAACGGCGGTCACATCTCCTACATCGAGCTGGACGGCGACCCGCTGAAGAACCTCGACGCCTTCGAGAAGATCGTCCACTTCATGAAGGACCAGGGCATCGGCTACGGCTCCATCAACCATCCGGTGGACCGCGACCCCTGCTGCGGCTACACCGGCATCATCGACAACGAGTGCCCGCAGTGCCACCGCAAGGAGGGCGAAGGGGACGTGGGTTTCGAACGGATTCGCCGCATCACCGGCTACCTGGTCGGCACCATGGATCAGTGGAATTCCGCCAAGCGCGCGGAGGAGGCCGACCGGGTCAAGCATGACCTCGCCGGCATGGAGGCGCTCTGATGACGGCGGAGGGGCAGGAGGATTTCTGCGCAAAAGATGACCGTCCCGGCTTGCACGGCGAGGCGGAGGATGCGGCCATCCCGCGTGCCGGCGCGGAGGCGCCGGACACGCTGCGGCTCGCCGGCGTGGTGCGGGAGTCCATCGTCGACGGCCCCGGCCTGCGCTTCGTCATCTTCTGCCAGGGCTGCCCGCACGACTGCCCCGGCTGCCACAATCCGGACACCCACGATTTTCACGGCGGCTACGACTGCGCCTTCGAGAAGATACTCGGCGCCATCGAGGAGGACCCGCTGCTCGATGGCGTGACATTCTCCGGCGGGGAGCCGTTCAGCCAGGCCGCGGCCTGCAGCGCGCTCGGCCATGCCATCCGGCGGCGATTCCCGAAGCTGACTATCTTCACCTACAGCGGCTATACCTTCGAACAGCTCCTCGGGATGGCGGCGGAGGACCCGGCGGTGGACGACCTTTTGCGCTTGACGGATATGCTGGTGGACGGCCCCTATGTGGCGGCCCGGCGGGATCTGACCCTGCTCTTTCGCGGGAGCGGCAACCAGCGCATCCTCGATGTGCCGGCCAGCCTGGCGGCCGGAGAAGCCGTGCTCTGCGGGCGCTTTTACGATTAGGCGGGGAGAGGAAAAGGGGAGAGAGACGAAAGATGGACGGCGCGAATTTGCCTGACCCCGACATCTTTTATCCCGAACCCCGAACATCTTTTGCGGAGAACGCGACGGCGCTCCTCAAAAAAAACGAAAAATCCCTCAAAAAATTCTAAAGCGGTGCTTACCCTTTCGCGGTATTTCATAAAAAAAGTGCTTGAACACCCCCACCGCCCGTGGTATAATGCCTAAGTGTCCGAGCAAAATCGCTTGAAAATCAGAGCGGCTGGCCCGCGGCCGGCGGCTTGACCATAGAGAAGGAGGTGCGGTAGATGTCAAAGAAATGCGAAATTTGCGGAAAGGGACAGGTCTCCGGGAACAACGTATCCCACTCCAACAGGCATA
The DNA here is from genome assembly GCA_964508645.1 of uncultured Oscillospiraceae bacterium. Classification (GTDB taxonomy): domain Bacteria; phylum Bacillota; class Clostridia; order Peptostreptococcales; family Anaerovoracaceae; genus RGIG7179. The sequence continues at coordinate 4,863 of CAZDUM010000028.1, forward strand.
CGAGGAGAAAGTGGAACGCCAATATCCAGTCCGTGCGGATCCAGGATGAGAACGGAACCGTCCGGCGTGCCAATGTCTGCACGCGTTGCATCCGCTCCGGCAAGGTAAACCGCGCCGTCTGATGGCGCTACGGGCGCTGCGTGCTGCGGCTGCGGTAGATGCGGGGCGGCGCGCGGCGTACGGGCCGGCCCTGAGGGTTTCCGT
>CAZDUM010000028.1:5166-11700 GCA_964508645.1 uncultured Oscillospiraceae bacterium
AACGAACGGATACCTAATACGAATGATACGAAGAAAAGATGTCCCGGCTGCCCGGGGCTTTTCTTTTATGCGCCATCTTTAGCATCTGCGCGCCTCATCTTCATCTTCTTTGCGGGCCGCCTGCGTAGCTCACCTCCATGCGTCGCCGTGCGCCATCTCCCGCCTCTGCGCGCCTCATCTTTGCGGGCCGCCTGCGTGAGCGCGTCTGAAGACTCGGACGCTCTGCCGACAGATGAGCGTGTCCCGTTTTTCCCTTTAATTACGCTGAATTACATATCCTGCCATGTACGAACAAAAAACCTTGCCTTCGGGCTTAGACGGTGGTATAATGGACAACGGGTATAATTTGGACTTGAGAACCACAGTCATACGGAGGAAAATATGAAAAAAGCCATTTCACTTTTACTCGTTGTCATCGTGGTCCTTGGCGCTTTTGTGGCATTCGTAGGTTGTTCCAGCGATGATGAAAACCCAGGCAATGTGGGCGACGCGCCCGCGGATGAGGCTGTAAAAGTTGCGGTCGTTGTGTCTGCTGGTTTTGGTGACAAGTCTTTTAATGATTCCGCGAAAGAAGGGGCGGATCGGCTGGCCGCCGAGAAGGGCGTCTCAGTCTCCACCATTGAATGTAACTACGAGGGTATCAAGCAGCAGCTGATGAATGCGGCGGAGACATCCGATTTCGTCGTCGCCGTGGGCTGGGAGTGCTACGAGGTGGCCGAGGTCGCCCCCGAGTATCCCGATACCAAGTTCATCTTCGTGGATAATCCCGTGGACGGGATCGAGGATATCCCCAATCTTCTGTGCATCACGTATGCGCAGAATGAAGGCTCCTTCCTGGCCGGCTACATCGCCGCGAACATGACGAAGACGGGTGTCATCGGCGCGGTCGGCGGCGAGGACATCGACACCATCAACGACTTCATCGTCGGCTACGAGCAGGGTGCCCGCTATGTCAACCCGGATATCCAGGTGGAAACGGTGTATGCGGGCGACTATGAGGACCCGGCGCTGGGCAAGGAGTGCGCCTTGTCCCTGGCGGACAAGGGCGCCGATGTGATCTTCAATGTGGCGGGCAATACGGGCAACGGCATCTTCGCGGCGGCGCAGGAGCGCAGCTTCTATGCCATCGGCGTGGATACGGACCAGAAGCTCTCCAGCCCGGAGTATGACGATGTGATCATCTGCTCCATGAAGAAGGAGGTCGGCCAGTCCATCTACGATACCGTAGCCGCCTACATAGACGACGGCTCCTGGGAGGGCGGCCAGGTGCTGCGGACGAACATGGCGTCCGGCTATATCTCCATCGCCTATGGCGACGAATCGTCCACGCAGCAGATCAGCGAGGCGCTGAAGGAGCAGACGGAGGAGCTGGCGCAGCAGATCATTTCCGGCGAGATCGAGGTCGATACGGCCATCAAGTAGGACGACCAGCCGGCGTGCCCGGACATAGAGGCGTAGCGTTTTTCCATCATGCGCTACGCCTTCTTTTCTATGGAGGGACGGCGCGCAGGGCGGTGTCGGCAGGTGGCGGCGCGCGCTGCCAACAGGTGGGCGACTCTCTCGCGTGGAAAAGGTGCGCCAAGGTGCTGGTGGCTGCTGCTCGCAGGCGTGTGCCCGCGCATATCGCACGGTGCATAGGCAGGCGGGCAGATACGGCGCCGGCGGCATGGCGCAGATGCGTGCGGCAGCAGGGCAGGCGGATACCGAGCGGGCAATCGGGCAGGTGCAATATACAGGATGGAGTGTGCGGCGCCGGCATCGCGAAGATTGCGGACAGCCACATCCTTGCCGGTGAGCGGAGGCGGGCAAGACGCCGCGCCGCCGATTTCGGTCGCAGCGGTTTACACGAAGGCAGGAGCAGACGGGAGGAAGAAGCAGTGGAGGAGCGCCGGGCGCAGAGCGACGGGACCGGGCAGACGGACGGAAAAAGAGAAGATGCCAGCTCGAAAAAGGCCGTGGGCGAAAGGACCGGAGAGGCGATGACCAAAGAGGCTGCGGCCGCCCAGATGACCGGACGGGAGACCGATGGGCGGCCGGAGGGGACCGGGGGAAAGGACCCCCGGGAAAACCCCGGGGAAGGGCAGGAGAGCGCGGGAGAGAGCACGGCTGACATCGTGCGCTTTTCCCATATCAACATGCAGTTTCCCGGCGTGCTCGCCAACGACGATGTGTCGCTCGGCATCGCCCGGGGAGAGATTTTCGCGCTGGTCGGGGAGAACGGTGCCGGCAAGAGTACGCTGATGAACATCCTGTACGGCCTGCAGGCGCCCACGTCGGGCGAGGTCTTCATCAAGGGACAGCCCGTCACGCATTTCAGCCCGCGCGAGGCCATCCGGCTCGGCGTAGGCATGGTCCACCAGCACTTCATGCTGGTGCCCTCGTTCAGCGTGATGCAGAACATCGTCTTAAACCGCGAACCGCGCAAGGGCGGCTTCCTCTACGACCTGAAGAAGGCGCGGCGGGAGGTCGTCGCGCTGATGGATACCTACGGGCTGCATGTGGACCCGGATGCCGTGGTGGGGGAGCTGAGCGTCGGCCTGCAGCAGCGGGTGGAAATCCTCAAGACCCTGTACCGCGGCGCGGATATCCTGATTCTGGATGAGCCGACGGCCGTGCTGACGCCGAAGGAGACGGAGGAGCTGTTCGCCGTCATTCGCCGCATCGTGCGGGAGCAGGGGATGACCGTCATCATCATCACGCATAAGCTGTACGAGGTCATGGCCGTCTCGGACCGCGTGGGCGTCATGCGGCAGGGCCGTCTCATCGGCGTTCGCCCGACGCGCGAGGTGAATGAGCGGATGCTGGCCTCGATGATGGTGGGGCGGGAGGTCCTTTTCGATTCTCTGCAAAAGACCGGCACGCCGGGGGATGTTCTCGTGCAGGTCGAGAATCTGCACGTGGCGGACAATCGCGCGCTGCCGGCCGTCAACGGCGTCTCCTTCTCCCTGCGGGCGGGCGAGATACTCGGCATCGCCGCCATCGAGGGAAACGGACAGAGCGAGCTGGTCGAGGCCATCACCGGTCTCAGGCCCATACAGGGCGGCCAGGTGCGGGTCGCGGGGCAGGTCATTAACGGCATGACGCCCGGCGAAATCCGCGCCCTCGGTCTGGCGCATATCCCGGAGAACCGCCTGTCGACCGGCCTGTCGGCCGCCTCCTCCGTGACGGACAATCTGATCGTGGGAAAGGAGCGGGACCCGGCGTTCGCGAAGGGCGGCCTGCACCTGCGGCGTTCGACGATCCGCCGCTATGCCGAGGACCTGTTCGCGCGCTTCGACCTGCGCGGCGCGGGCGTGGACACGCCGGCCGGCTCCCTGTCCGGCGGCAACATGCAGAAGGTCGTGGTGGCGCGCGAGTTTTCCTTCGACACGCCCATCCTCATCATCGCGCAGCCCACGCGCGGGGTGGATATCGGCGCCACGGAGTTCATCCACGACCAGATCATCGAGCGACGAAACCAGGGCTGCGCCATCCTCCTCGTCAGCGCCGACCTGGATGAGGTGCTGCGGCTGTCCGACCGGGTGATGACGCTGTATGAGGGGCGCGTGACCGGCATGTTCGAGGCGGGCAGCGTGGACAAGATGCAGGTCGGCTACTATATGACCGGCCACCGGGACGAGGCGGAGACTGGTGCCATATCTGGCGCCTCCGGTGCCGGGGCGGCGACGTCCGGCAGTCGCGAGGCGGCGGACGACCCGGGCGGGACCTGGGACGGCCGTGCGAGAGAGGGAGGTGGAACGGATGCGTAGCGTCTGGCAGACATTTAGGACGGCGTGCAGGAAGAACAGCGCCTATCTGGCCGCGCTGGTGCTCAGCATTCTGGCGGCGCTCGGCATCGGCGCGATCCTCATGGCCGTCACGGGCTACAGCCCTGCGGCGGGCTATGCCGCCATGCTGCGCGGCGCCTTCGGTTCGGCGCGCGTGTTCGGCAATACGCTGGCGAAGATGCTGACGCTGTGCCTCACCGGCCTGGCGACGGCCGTCGGCGCCAGGGCAGGACTGTTCAATGTCGGCGGCGAGGGGCAGCTGTATCTGGGGGCGCTGGCCGCCACGATGACGGGCATCTGGCTGGCGGACCTGCCGACGATCGTCGGATTGCCGCTGGCCTTTCTGGCCGCGATCGCGGCCGGCGGCCTGTACGCGCTGGTGCCGGCCCTGCTGAAGGTCAAGCTGGGGATCAGCGAGGTCATCACCACCATCATGTTCAACTCCATCGCCATCTCGGTCAGCACCTGGCTGGCGAACGGCCCCCTGGTCACGCACGACAGGGGCATCGTCTCCGGCACGGACGCCGTGCCCGATCACCTCGCCTTCGGGGCGCTGATCCCGCGCTCGAATCTGAGCACCGCGCTCATATACAGCGCCGTCATCGCCTTCCTTTGCTGGTACCTGATGGAGAAGACGAGCGTGGGCCTGGAGATGAAGCTGACCGGAGAGAATCCCCGCTTCGCCTTCTTCGCCGGCCTGAAGCGGGACAAGATCATGCTGCTCGCCATGGTGGCCTCCGGCGCCATCTGCGGGCTGGTCGGGATGTTCGAGGTCTACGGGTACCAGCACCGCTTCATGAGCAGCATCAGCAGCGACTTCTATTTTGACGGGATGCTGGTGGCCATGATCATGAACTACAATCCCGTGGGCATCATCCTGATGAGCTTCTTCTTCGCCGTCATCGACATCGGCGCGAGCGCCATGGAGCTCTCGGTGGGGATTTCCGGGGAGCTGTCGGACATCATCTTCGCGATCATCGTCTTCTTCATGGCCGCGCAGGGCAGCCTCAGCCAGGCGATCCGCCGCATGCAGCAAAAGAGGAGCGCCCGGCGGGGCGGGGAGGTGCAGCCATGAACGGCATCGCAGAGGTCTTCAACATCGGTCTTTTGCAAAATACGCTGCGCTCGGCCACCCCGGTGGTCCTGGCGGCCATGGGGGGCCTGTTGACGGAGCATGCCGGCATCATGAATATCGGTATGGACGGCATGATGCTGATGAGCGCCTTCGCGGCCGTCGCCGTCAGCTACACCATGTCCAGCGCGGCGCTCGGCGTTCTGGCTGCGCTGCTCGTCGGCATCCTCACCGGCCTGTTCTTCGCCCTGTTCGTCGTCAAATTCCGCAGCGACGAGTTCATCATCGGCATGGCGCTGAATACCTTTGCGGGGGGCCTGACGGTCTACCTGCTGCGCTCCGTCTTCGGCGTCAAGGGGACGTTCTCGGATGAGGGCATCGTGCCGCTGCCCACCGTCCACATCGACTGGCTGGACCATATCCCGGTGCTGGGACAGCTCCTGAACGACAACTCGCTTTTCGTCTACATCACCTGGATCCTGGTGGCGCTTACCTGGGTCTTCCTGTACCGCACGCCGTACGGCTTCTGGCTCAGGGCGGCGGGGGAGCATCCGGAATCGCTGGAGACGGCCGGCGTCAGCCCGATGCGCATGAAATGCCTGGCGAGCGTCCTTTGCGGGGTGTTCTGCGCGCTGGCCGGCGCGCACCTGTCGCTGGGGTACCTGACCATGTTCACGGAGGGCATGAGCAACGACCGCGGTTTCATCGCGTTCGCCTGCGTGCTGTTCGGGATGGCCAATCCGCCGCGCGTCTTCCTGGCGGCGCTCCTCTTCGGTTTCCTGCAGGCGCTGGGGCTGCGGCTGCAGAGCGTGGGGGTGCCGGCGGACCTGACCACCGCCATTCCCTATGCGGCGACGGTGCTGATGCTGGTCTACATGGCGCTCAGCAGGCGGCGTCAGCAGCGCAAGGTCCTCCGGGAGACGGAGCGCGAAGCGGGGGATGCGGCATGAGGCTGTTCGCCGTCGGGGACCTGCATCTGTCCTTCGGCCTGCCGCAGGAGAAGCCCATGGACATCTTCGGCCCGGAGTGGGAGGACCACGCGGCGCGCCTGCGGGCGGACTGGCTGGCGCGCGTGACGCCGGAGGATGCCGTACTGCTCTGCGGGGACATCTCCTGGGCGCTCAGGCCGGCGGAGGCGCTGGCGGACCTCGCCTGGATTCACGCGCTCCCCGGACAAAAGGTCCTCGTGCGGGGCAATCACGATCTCTGGTGGCAGAGCATCGGCAGGCTGCGGGCGCTGTATCCGGATGGCAGCATGCGGTTCCTGCAGAACGACGCGGTCCTTTTGACGGAGGCGGATGGCGCCTCTACGGCCGTCTGCGGGAGCCGCGGCTGGATCTGTCCGGGGGCGGAGGGCTTCACGGACCACGACAGGAAGCTCTATGAGCGCGAGTGCATCAGGCTGCGCATGTCCCTGGAGGCGGGACGGGCCGCCGGTGCGGCCCGCATCGTGGCCATGCTGCACTATCCGCCGACGAACGAATACAAGCAGGAAAGCGGGTTCACCGCGCTTTTGACGGAGTACGGGGTCGAGACCTGCGTGTACGGGCACCTGCACGGCAGGGATAAATTCACCCGCGGCCTGTCGGGGCTGCGCAGCGGGGTGCGGTACCGCCTGGTGTCGCTGGACTACCTGCGCGCGACGCTGTGGGAGTTGCCGGCCCGGACGGAGGAGAGCGCCTGAGCCTGCGGGCG
>CAZDUM010000028.1:11800-15390 GCA_964508645.1 uncultured Oscillospiraceae bacterium
TGAAGATGCAAACGCGCGGTAAGAAGATCATCGTCATGGTCATGGACAGCCTGGGTGTCGGCGCCATGCCGGATGCGGCCGCCTACGGCGACGCGGGCGCGGACACGCTCGGGCACATCTGGCAGCACGCCGGGGGCCTCAGGATTCCGAATCTCCTGCGGCTCGGCATAGGGCACATCCCGGATACCACCGTCGCGGCCGCCCGCCCGGCGGACGCGCCGGGGACGGAGGGACCCATCGGCTGCTTCGGCAAGATGGCGGAGCTCTCCCGCGGCAAGGATACCACCACCGGCCACTGGGAGCTGATGGGGCTCAAGACGGATGTCCCCTTCAAGACATATCCGAACGGGTTCCCGAAGGCGTTCATGGAGGCGTTCAGCCGGGAGACGGGACTATCGTTTCTCGGCAACTATCCCGCCTCCGGCACGGAGATCATCCAGAAGCTGGGCCCTGAACATGAGGCGACGGGCAGTCCCATCGTCTATACCTCGGCGGACAGCGTACTGCAGATCGCCGCCAATGTGGATGTCATCCCGCTCGAAAAGCTGTACGAAATCTGCGAGACCGCCCGCCGTCTGCTGGTGGGCGAGTGGGCCTGCGGCCGCGTGATCGCGCGCCCCTACATCCTCAAGGCGGACGGCACCAGGGAGCGGACGCCGGATCGGCGGGACTATTCCGTCACGCCGCCGGAAGATACGGTGCTGGACCGCGTGTCGGAGGCACCGCACCTGACCATGTACGGCGTCGGCAAGATCGGCGACATCTTCAACATGAAGGGCGTCGATGTCAGCGTCCACACCGTCAGCAACATGCACGGGGTGGACGAGACCATCCGGGCGATGGAGATGGACTTCAGCGGCCTCATCTTCACGAACCTCGTGGACTTCGACAGCAAGTACGGCCATCGCCGGGACCCGGCCGGCTACGGGGCCTGCATCGAGGAGCTGGACCGCCGCCTGCCGGAGGTGATGGAGGCGATGGGGCCGGAGGACCTGCTGCTGCTGACGGCGGACCACGGCAACGACCCGACCATGCCCGGTACGGACCACACGCGGGAGTACGTACCGCTTCTGGCCTACGGGCCGGCCTGCCGCGCCGGCGTCGACCTGGGGGTCCGGACGACCTTCGGCGATGTGGGCGCCACGGTGACGGATTTTCTGGGGCTTCCCGGCTGCGGCGTCGGCGAGAGCTTTTTAGACGCCATCACGCCGGCCCGCTGAGACCCCGCGGCTGCCGGAGTACCAGCGTAGCGTCGGAATGCCTCTCGCTGAATCGGCTTAGATGTTACGGGCCGCCTGCACCGCGCGGCCCATCCTATTTCACGACATCCTCACACCCTGCCGACCACCTGCGCCGCAGGGTGTTTTTTTGGGTAAATCGGCGGAGGGGAGTTGACAGACTGATATCAAAATGATATGATGACGATATCGGAGCCGGCGCGCGGATCTTTTACCGGGTGGGGCGAGTGAAGTTCGGCGGTGGGAACCGTGCCGCGACGAGAGACGAACCTGGGCCAGAAATCTTTTACCGGGCGACGTGAGCGAGGTTCGGCGGCGGGAATCGTGCCGGGACGTGAGAGGAAACTGGGAACGAAACCTTTTACTGGGCGACGTGAGCGAAGTTCGACGGTGGGAACCGTGCCGGGGCGAGAGACGAACCTGGGCCAGAAATCTTTTACTGGGCGATGCGGAAGGATTTCCGCGTAGGGAAGGGAGGACGAATGATGGCATTCAGAAGGCAGGAGAGAAAAGGGCAGGAGACGAATGGACAGGTGAACAGTGAGCGGGAAAGCGGCGCGCAGGGGGAGGGCCGGGGTAACGCGGTCACGCAGGAGATCGTGCTGGATCGCAAGAAGAACGGCATGGTGATGATGATTCTTTTCATCTGGCTGTATGTGCTGGCCGTCCTGGCGCTCATAGTGGGCGTGCAGAATCTGACGGGCCCCATATCCATCATCGAGGGGCCGCTGCCCATGTTTCAGAGGGTCGTGTGCATCGCGCTCGTGACATTTGGCATCATCTGGTGCGCGGTCGGCTGGATTCCCTTCAACGGCCTCAAGGTGATCAAGCCGCAGGAAGCGTTGGTCCTGACGCTGTTCGGAAAATACATCGGCACGCTTCGCGGGGAGGGATTTTACTTCGTCAATCCCTTCTGCAGCGCGGTCAATCCGGCGGCCGGCACGAAGCTCAGGCAGAGCGGCGACGTGGGGGACAATCGGAGAAATGGCGCCGTCGTGGGCGGCGCTGCGGCATCGGACGAGCTCAAGGGCAAGCGGATCTCGCTCAAGGTGATGACGCTGAATAACAACCGGCAAAAGATCAACGACTGCCTGGGGAATCCGATCGAGATCGGCATCGCGGTCATGTGGCGGGTGGTGGACACGGCGAAGGCCGTCTTTGAGGTGGATAACTACAAGGAGTATCTGTCGCTGCAGTGCGACAGCGCCCTGCGCGACATCGTGCGCATTTACCCGTATGACGTGGCGCCGAATGTGGATACCACCGGAGACGGCATAGCCGATGAGGGCAGCCTGCGCGGGTCCAGCGACCTCGTCGCTGCGCGCATCCGAGACGAGATTCAGCGAAAGGTGCAGGTGGCCGGCATCGAGATTCTGGAGGCGCGCATCACGTATCTCGCCTATGCGCCTGAGATCGCCGCCGTGATGCTGCAGCGGCAGCAGGCCTCCGCCATCGTAGACGCGCGCAAGATGATCGTGGACGGCGCGGTCGGCATGGTGGAGATGGCGCTCGAGCAGCTGAGCCAGAAGCAGGTGGTGAACCTGGACGAGGAGCGCAAGGCGGCCATGGTTTCCAACCTCTTGGTCGTGCTGTGCGGCAATCGGGATGCCCAGCCCGTCGTAAATTCGGGGAGCCTGTACTGATTTGGCGGACGAACGCAGGAAGCAGATTCCGCTCCGCCTGTCTGCCAAGCTCTACGATGCCATCGCCGCCTGGGCAGCGGATGATTTTCGCTCGGTGAATGGCCAGATCGAATACCTGTTGCACGAGTGCGTGCGCCATCGGGGAATGTGGCGGGGCGGCGGGCCCGAAGGCGCGGCGGGGGCGCAGGAGGAAGAAAAAGTAGAAACGGAAGGGGAGAACGGGGAACCGTAGGCGGGCGGGGAGGCCGCAGCGGATGCCGGCGGCGCACCGCGAAAAAAATTTTGCACCCTTGTTTTTTGGGGGCGACTGTGCTATTGTTTTATAACACCTGGAGAGATATCGAAGCGGTCATAACGGGGCTGACTCGAAATCAGTTTGTGCGCAAGCACACGTGGGTTCGAATCCCACTCTCTCCGCCATAAAGAGCCTGTGAGCGTATCGCTTGCAGGCTTTTTCAATGCGCCGACCCGCATCTTCATCTGTGCTCGTGCGGGCCCCGCGCGCCGTCAATGCTGGGGATGCCGGAGATCCGCCTTTCTGCGTTCCAAAATGCCGCCTGCCATCCGTTCAGTCACATCTCAACCACATCCCGACGCGGCGCTGGGCTTCCGTTACGGTACAGTTCGACGCGGCCACGGACGCCGGTCCCGCCGCATTTCAGCACATCGTCTGCCATCCGCCATGCCTCATTCAAGCGCATCGCCAGCC
>CAZDUM010000029.1:0-13483 GCA_964508645.1 uncultured Oscillospiraceae bacterium
AAAACCCACCGCCCGCAGGCGGTGGGTTCTTTCGCGGGGTGCGCCAGGCGCACCCCGGGACTAACGGGCAAAGCCTGTATCCGCGCATGTCACGCTGTCTCGCGTCCGGCATGCGCGCCTCCGTCATGCCTTGTCATCCGGCGGCGCAGAGCTCTTCTTCCTGCGCAGGAAGATGACGATGAGCAATACGACGACGAGCGCTGCGATCGCGCAGATGACGCCGATCACGACGCCGTTTACGCCGCCTTCGGAGGAATCGGCTGTATCAGCCGGCGGTTCGGTCGAGTCGGCCGGCGGCGCGGCTTCCTCGCCCTCGGCGGGCTTGGTGAGCTCCACCGATGTCTCCGCATACTTGCCGTCGTTGGTCATGATGTAGAAGCGGACGGTCCAGGTATCCCCCGGATTCGCCGAGGCCATCACCCGGTTCGGGCTCAGGTTCAGCTTACCGTCCTTGTCGGGAAGCAGGGTGTACTTGAACATGTGGTTCGCCTTGAGCACGACGGGCAGCGTATCCGCATCCGCGACCGCATCCTGTCCGTCGATGGTGTAGGCGACAGCCCCGCCGCCCTTGGTCCTGAGCTGGCCGGAGCGGAAGGCCGCGTTGAAGGCGATCTGGTCCGTATCCAGCGTATACATGTTCTCCTCCCCCTCCACCGGGACGAGATTGGTTTCGATGGTCTCGATCGGCGTGACGGAAGGGTCCTGCTTGTCGTGGATGATATAGGCGACCCGGCCGCTCCAGGCCTCATCCAGCTGGTCCGCGCGATAGCGGCGCAGGCATCCGGCATCCGAACCGGCGGCCGGATCGCTGGAGTAGAAGTAGTCCACGCCGTCGACGGTTTCATAGCCGGTGATGCAGATCAGATGACCGGAGGTGCTGGTCGGCGCGCCCTCCACATAGGGGTAGTTGCCGTCGGGCGTATCGGAATACCGGACGCTGATGCCGACTGGGTTGCCGTTTGCGATCTCATTGCGCAGCACATCGAAGTCCGCATACTGCACATAGGCTTCATAGCCGAAGGCACCCGCCGTGGATGTGCTGAAGGCCCAGTTGCCGAAACCCTCATACACGCTGTCGTAGCAGAGGAGTGCCACCTGCTCCGGCAGCAGGTCCTCGCCGTGCGCGTTGAGCAGGGTGCAGATCGTGGTCGCGCTGCACATGACATTGCCGAAATTCGGTTCGCGGACCATCTGCGAGATGGCAGGGGCGGTCGGCTCCACCTTTTCCGGCAGGGTCCCGTCATAGAGCGATTCGGTGAGGGTGGGGGTGATGGCCTGTCCCTCCAGCGTATTGCGGTAGGTGACGGCCACCTGCTCCACCACGGGGGTGACGGCTGTGTCCTCCGTGTGCAGCTCCGCCTTGAGCTGCACGCGGCTGGCGGTCTGCCCGTCGGAGCCGTAGATGGTGAACACATCCGTGTCCACGCCGGCGAGGTCGGTCTCATCATTGGCGCTGCCCCGCTTGGCGATGTCTCGCGTCCAGGTGCCCCAGGAGAGCCAGTCCGTCCAGCTGTCGGCCATATCCGCATAGGCGCGGGCCTTGATTTCGATGGAAGTGCCGTCGGGCACCTGCGCATTCCAGGATGCGACCATGTACTCGAAGGGCTCCACCTCGAAAATCTGGGAGACATATTCGCCATCCGCCTGCCCGGCGGTCAGGCGGATCGCCCCGTCGCTCACATCGGAGGTCGATACCTCCACATTGGTCAGCTCACCCTTCTCGAACTCCTCCTGGGTGCGAACGAGGATGAGATTGCCTTCGACCGACTCTCCCGCCTCATCGGGCGCGGCGAGGGCGGTACTCGTAAACGAGAACACGAGGGCTGCTGTCAGAATCACGGGCAGAATCCTTCGGATGCCCGCGCGTATTTTCCTCATGAGTGCCTCCATTCCTTCTGCGATCATCTTGCGATGGTATGATAGCAGGCGCTACCCCGCTCAGCAGGATAGCGTCTGTCTGTATTGCGCCAGTTCGGCCTGGTTGGCCATGATATAGTGTCCTTCCTCGATCTCGCTCCAGCTGGGTTTATCCACGCTGTAATCGTGCATCGAGGGATCGTAGATTTCCAGCACCTTCGCCTTTTCGGCCTCCGGGTCCGGCATCGGTATCGCCGAGAGCAGGGCACGCGTGTACGGGTGCAGCGGATGTTCGAACAGCTTTTCCGTCTTGGCGAGCTCCACGATGACACCCTTGTGGATGACGGCGATCCTGTCACAGATAAACCGCATGACGGAGAGATCGTGCGCGATGAACAGGTATGTCAGACCGTGCTCCTTTTGCAGATCACTCAAAAGGTTGAGCACCTGGGCACGGATCGACACGTCGAGCGCGGAGATCGGTTCGTCGGCGATGATGAATTCCGGCTCCATGATCAGGCTGCGCGCGATGCCGATCCGCTGCCGCTGCCCGCCCGAGAACTCGTGTGGAAAGCGGGAGGCGAATTCCGGCAAAAGTCCCACATCCGCGAGCGCCTTGGAGACCTTGCTCTGCCGCTCTTCCGTCTTGATGCCCTTCTGGACATTGATGAGGCCCTCGGAGACGATGTAGTCCACCTTGGCCCGCTCGTTCAGAGAGGCCATCGGGTCCTGGAAGATCATCTGAATCTTCTGCGTCACCATCTTATCGAGTTCCGATGATATCTTGCCGCTGATCCGTTCTCCCTTGAAGTAGACCTCTCCGGCGCTCATGGGATTGATCCGGATGATGGCGCGGCCGATGGTGGTCTTGCCGGAGCCGGATTCGCCCACCAGCCCGAAGGTTTCGCCCTTGTAGATGTCGAAGGACACATCGTTCACCGCGACGAAGGGTTTTCTCTTGCTGCCGAAGGTGACCTGCATGTCACGCACGCTGACGAGCGGCTCCCCGACCTGTTTGTCGACCGTCTGCACGGTGGTCCTCCTGTCGGACTCGCGCATACCGCGGATATTCCTGATCTGCTCCGGCGGTTCGATCTTGGGCGCCCGCGGGTCCAGAAGCCAGGTTCTGGCCATGTGCGTAGGGGACACCGAGAAGTACGGCGGCCGATGCTCAAAGTCGATCTCGAGCGCGTTCGGATTCCGGGGCGCGAAGGCATCCCCGCGGATGGTCTGGAACAGGTTCGGCGGTGTACCCTTGATGGAGTAGAGCGCCTCGCCCTTGATGCCCAGCTGCGGCAGGGAGCTGAGAAGTGCCCAGGTATAGGGGTGCTGCGGATTGTAGAACACCTCGTTGCAGGTACCGACCTCCACGATGTCCCCCGCGTACAGGACCGCGATCCGATCGGCGACATTCGCGACGACGCCGAGGTCATGGGTGATGTAGATGGTGGTCAGGTTGTACTTTTCCTTCATATCCTTGATGAGCTGGAGGATCTGGGCCTGAATGGTCACATCCAGGGCCGTGGTCGGCTCGTCGCAGATCAAAATGCGGGGATTGCAGGCGATGGCGATCGCGATGACCACGCGCTGCCGCATACCGCCGGAGAACTCGTGCGGATACTGCTTGCAGCGCTTCTCAGAGTCCTGTATGCCCACATCGTTCATGATGTCGATCATCTTTTGATGGGCTTCCTCGCCGTGCAGATTCTGATGGAGGCGCAGCGCCTCCTCGATCTGCCAGCCCACCGTCTTGAGCGGGTTCAGTGACGTCATGGGATCCTGCATGACCATGGCGATCTCCTTGCCGCGGATTCTCTCCCACTCCGCGTTGGTCTTGAGCGTGGAGAGGTCCCAGGTGTATTTCCCGGCGGCCTCCTCGAGCGTGTCGTCCTCGGAGACGACGGCGCCTTCCTTCGGCAGGTAGAAGATGTGGCCGCTGTCGATCCAGCCGTTCTTGTCGAGCAGGCCGTTAAAATTCTTCACGAGCACGCTCTTGCCGGAGCCGGACTCACCGACGATGGCAAGGCTTTCACCCTTGTAGACATCCAACGAAATGCCACGCAGGGCGTGGAGCTGCTGCCCACGGAGACTGAATTTCACATGCAGGTCACGAACGGAGAGAAGGATCTCCTTCTGTGTATCGTTTTTCGCATCGTTTGTATTCATAGCGTCTCCTCCTTACACGTGGTTCTTAGGATCTGCCGCGTCTGAGAATGCGTTGCCTATCAGGTAGAAACAGATCGTGATGACGGAAAGTATGACGGCCGGAATGATGAGCTGGTACCGCAGGCTCGGTGCCATCATAAGGCCGCGGCCCTTGTTGACCAGGTTGCCCAGCGAAGGGATGCTGATCGGCAGACCGAGACCGATGTAGCAGAGGAATACCTCGGAACCGATGGCGCCCGGAATCGCCAGCGCCATGCGCAGCATGATGACGGACACCATGTGCGGCAGCAGGTTCTTCAGGATGATGCGATAGGTCGGTGTGCCGAGGCACCGGGATGCCAGGTTGAAGTCTCTGTCACGGATGATGAGCACCTGGTTGCGGATAAAGCGCGCGAGCCCGATCCAGCCCGTGATGGACATGGCGATGATGATCGTCGAGATGCCGGGCCGCATGACGTAGGAGGCGAGGATCAGGACGATCGTGGACGGAATGTTATCGATGAGGTTGTATATCTCCGTGAAGATGGGGTCCAGCTTCCGGACATAGCCCCACAAAAGGCCCGCCAGAATGCCGGCGACCGCCTCGATCAGGGCGACCACGACGCCGATGAACAGAGATGTGCGGGTACCGCCCCAGATGTTTGCCCAGAGGTCCTGCCCGATGTCGTTGGTGCCGAACCAGAACACCTTGTTCGGCCGCTGGTTCGTGACGAACCCGGAGAACGGTTTGACCTCGAGCGGCGTGCCCACCTGGGCGATGCCGTTGTTCGCACCGGTGATGGTTCCATCTTCGGAGGAGATGGTCAGCTTGATGTCGGTCTCGGGCACGAGGGCATAGAACCAGCCGTCGTTATCCGGGACCGGTGTCACGGAGACGGCATTGCCCGCCCCGCCGTTCGCCAGCGGATTGGCCTTGACCTGCGGCGTGCCCCAGGATGCCGGCACCTGCACATAGGTGAGCGTCTTGCCGGTCGGCACATCCGCGATCAGGTCCCCGCTCGTCTGCTTGGCGCTGGAGGAGGTCACACCGTTCGTCTCATCATCCACCGTGACCCAGATGGCCTGGTAGTAGGTGGTCTGCGAACCGTCCTCGGAGGTGATATACACGTAGGGTTTCTGATCGGAAACGAGGGCGTAGTACCACTTCGGATTCTTCGGGTCCTTCGCGGATGTCAGAAGCTCCGTGTCCCCGCCTTCCTTCGACTGCGCGTAGAACTTGGGCGTCCCCCAGGATTTCGGGATCTTCGCGTAGGCGATCGTCTCCCCGGCGCCGGGCTGGACGGCATAGTCACCCTTGGTATACTTGATGCCTTCCATCGACACGACGCCGTCCTCCGAGACGGTGATCCAGACCCCGGAGTCGTCGTAGTAGTTCACCACATAGGGGTCAAACTGGTTCGGCAGCAACGGCTGTATGAATGTAAACAGCAGCAGGGAGAGCATGATGATCAGCATCGTGACGGCCACCTTGTTCTTAAAGAACATGCGCACCGTGCTGCCCCAATAGGAGTAGTTGGAATACCCGGTACGCTCGGCCTCCTCCTCGCTGTGATGCGCGAGAGCAAACTTCGCCGGTTCGATCTTTTCCATTTCCGCCTGGGAGAGATCGTCCTTTTCGCCGGCGGGGATGTTATCGACGGATATGCCCTCGAGGGGCATGTTCCTGAGCCGGTCATCCAGCTTCTTCTCCAGGTTCCGGCTTACGTTTTCCTTGATGGAATACTTGCTGCTCATCTCGTCTCCCCTTTCTTGGAAAAGCTGATCCGCGGGTCAACAATGCTCATGAGAATATCGCCCAGCAGCAGGCCGAGGATGCTCAGGATCGCGAAGATGACGACGATGGCGAGCACCATGTTGTTATCCTGTCGTTTGATGACATCCACGAGCAGACCGCCCATGCCGGGGATGGAGTAAAGGGATTCGACATAGATGGAGCCTGAGATGGTGAGGAGGATGGAACCGGGGATGAAATTCACCATGGGCACCACGGAGTTGCGGAACACGTGGCGGAACCAGATGGTGCCGTTCGGCACGCCCTTAGCCCGGGCGAGTTTGATGTAATCCTTGTTGGTTTCATCGACCATGTAGCGCCTCAGCCACATCGCGTAACTGGAGATGGAGGGAAGCGCCAGCGAGATGACGGGCAGGATCATGCTGGTCCAGTCGTCCGCCTGATACAGGACATCCAGGTGGAACCAGCTGGAGCCGTAGAGCTGTATGAAGATGAAATATACCGCGTTCGGGACGGCCTGTATGAACACGATGTAGGCGTTGCCGAGCTTGTCTATGAGCCGCCCCTTACCTCGCGCCATGAGCACCCCCAGCCCCATGCCCAGCGGCAGGCTGACGGCCAGGGAGATGAGCCCGAATTTCATCGAGACGAGCATCTTCGGGGCTATGATATCCGAAATCGGTGCATTGACACGATAGCGGCGGGAAATGCCGAGATCTCCGCGAAACAGATTGCCGAAGAATCTGCCGACCTGTACGATGAGCGGGTCCTTCAGGCCCATCTGCCGCAGGCCGGTTTCGATCTGGATGGGCGATAATTTTTCGTAATTATTAAAATAGCCTTCTTCAGGCATGAACCGCAGCAAGGCAATCACGATCGTCACGAGGAGCACGATCGTCAGCAGTGACTTTGCCAGCCGGCTTAATATGTACTTTAACATATCGGTTTCTCCCTCTCAGGAATGGCTCCCCCGGGTAGCCGAGGCGACGCCTCGATGGGGCTTAGCTCCTGCCGGGCTTCTCGGTTAAAGGAAGTCATGCATCACGCAAAACATGGCGCTCGCCGTGCATGTTTCGCCGGGTAAAGGGGTGCGCAGCCATCCGGCCGCAGAAAAAATTCCAAATGAAAAAGGATCGTACATGGGGCAGGATTTGCTCCGCGAAGACGCGGAGCAAATCCCGTATAATGGTGTTTCTGTTTTATCAGATCCGTCTTATCCGATCAGACGAGCTTTGCGCTCGCATCGCATACCGGATCGGACGAATCGAACGCCGGGGTGTTTAGCCCTCGCCGTTCATGACGCTCTGCCATTTCGCGTACTGCTCGTCCCACATCGCCTGGCTCATGGCCGTCTTGTAGACATGCATGCCCTTGTAGCGGCTGGAGGCCTGGCCCATCACGGCGTACTGGCTCTCGAAGCCATTCAGCTTCGTCGCCTGGTAGGAACCGCCGCTGATGAACATCGGCAGGACGATCGCATGGTCGAGGTAGAAGGCCTCCGCGGCTGCAAACGCCTCGTAGCGCGCATCCATGTCATCGATCTCCTCTTTGGCCTTGTTGACCAGGTCTCTGTACTCGTCGTAGATGGCCAGGGTCTCCTCGGTCTTGGTGTTCTGATTCACACCGTAGTTGGCGGTCTGATCGTTGAGGAAGTTGTAGGTGTTCTCGTCGCCGAACGGATCGGTCCATGTCTCAGGATCCATGTAGTCGGCGCCCCAGTTGAGCTCCTGGATCGCGTAGTTGCCGTTGCGGCGGGTCTCGTTCAGGAAGCTGGTGCCGGCGTAGGTCTGCGGAATGACATCGATGAAGTCCGCGCCGAGCAGATTCTCGAGCTGCTGCTCCATGACGACGGTGGCGCTCATCCAGTTGTTGCTGTTGGCAGGCACGTTGATGGGCATCTTGATCGGGAACTTGCAGCCGGCTTCGGTCAGCTCAGGCAGGGCCGCTTCCTTATATTGCAGCGCCAGATCCTCGTCGAAGCTCTCGGTCGTCGTGTACTTGGCGAGATCGCCGTACATCACGAAATCCTTCCCGGTATCCGGGTTGATGGCGAAGCCTCTCGGCGTGACCGTATTGATGATGTTCTGCGTAATGTCGGCACCGGGATACTCCGCCTGCACATACTCCTGACGGTTGATGCCGTGCCAGATGGCCTTGCGGAAGTTCTCGTTATTGACAGCGATGATCCAGTTTTCAGGCTCGAACTCCTCGTCGAATTTCGGCTCGAAGTTGAAGCCCATGAAGTAGGAGTAGTCGCCCGTCACGCGCGTGGTGGAGACCATCTGACTGCGTTCGGGGTCAGCCAGCCAATCCTGCAGGATGTCGGCGCCGATGCTGGTGGAGGTGACCTCGCCGCGCAGGAAGAGCTCCGGCGACAGGTTGGCGGACTCTGTGTTGTAGGTCAACTCGATGCGCTCGATGTAGATGTGCTCGGCATCCCAGTTGTTCGCGTTCTTGGTGAAGATGTGCTTATCCTGCGGTGAGAACGTGGAGAGCAGGTAGGCACCGTTAAACCACATGCTGTAGTTGTCGATACCGTAGTTGGTGCCGAGCTCCTCGAGCAGAGAGGCGGGGGCAGGCCAGTAGGTACCGAACTGCAGTACGGTCAGGAAGTACGGACGCGGCTTGACGAGGTGATACTCCAGGGTGTAGTCGTCCACCGCGACGACGCCGATCTGATCCGGCGTGACGGCAGGAACCTCTTCCCAGGTCTCATTACCGGCTTCGTCCGTCGTGAGTTCAGAGATGACGCCGGCGTCATCGATGACCACGGTGTCGTCCTCGGTCTCGCTTCCCTTCGGCACAGCGGAGAGCTGATCGGCGGTGTAGCGCAGGGCTTCCGTCGCGTTCACGATCCAACCGTCCATCAGGTAGGAGTTGCCGCATTCATTCGCGGAATCGCAGACATAGCGGGCAGCCGCGACATAGTCGTTGGCCGTCACGGGGTCCTTCTGGTTGCCATCGGCGTCATACCAGTACTGGCCTTCGCGCAGATGGAATGTCCAGACGAGACCGTCATCGCTGGTCTCCCAGCTCTCAGCGGCACAGGGAATGATGTTGCCGTACGGGTCGTTCTCCACGAGGGAGTCGATGGTGTTCGCGCCGACCTCGAGTTCCCAGGTGGTGCCGCTGACCAGATAGTTCATCGTGGTCACTTCGCTGGAGTACAGGCCGTAGATCACCTGCTCATCGGCGTACTCGCGGCCGTCAGGACCCGTCGTTCCTGTCGGCTCGGCCGGGGTGTCGACACCCCCCGGCTCCTCATTGTTGCCGTTGTTGTCGTTGTTGCTACAGCCGGCGAATGCCATGACAAGCATCGCTGCGACCAGCAACAGAGAGATAACTTTCTTCGCTTTCATGGGTTGTCATCCTCCTTAGATTGACTCCTTGAGATGCGCTTTTTCCATGTATTTCGCGCGTTTGTACCCCCATTTTATGTGGTGGCGCCGGATTAGTCAAGGGAATTGTAAATTTTGTGTGTAGAATTTATGTACAAAAAGTGTGCAAAGTGTGTAAAAGTGCAAGCACCGCAGACCCTAAAAGCGCATTCCTTTGCTGTGAATCCCTATGTTCAGGACGACGCCGACGGCCAGCATGCAGGCGATGACCGAGGTGCCGCCGCCGCTCAGAAACGGGAGTGTGATCCCCGTGACCGGCATGAGGCCCATGGTCATGGCGATGTTTTCAAAGATTTGAAAGAGAAACATGCCGATGATGCCCACCACGATGAGGGCCCCGTACAGGTCCTCGCTGCCGCGCAGGATGCGGATGAAACGCCAGGTGAGGAGGCCGTAGAGGAGGATGACGCCGAACCCGCCCAGAAAGCCGAGTTCCTCCACCACGACCGAGAAGATGAAGTCGGACTGCTGGACCGGAATGAAATCCAGCGTCTTCTGCGTACCCTGAAACAGCCCCGTGCCGGAAAATCCGCCAGACCCGATGGCCACCTTGGACTGCCAGACCTGATAGTTCCCCGGCAGCCGCAGATTGTCCGGATGCAGGAACGCCTCGATGCGCTGCTTTTGATAATCGTCCAGAAACCGGTAGGCGACGGGCACGAGGAGGACGCACAGCAGGGCGGACTCCAGGAAGACCTTGGAATCGATGCCCGCGAAGAAGATCATGAAGATCCAGATGACCACATACACCAGCGCGCTGCCGAGGTCCTCCTTGAGGACGATGGCGATGATCGGCGCCGCGACGAGGATGGATTTGATGACGCCCTTGAACGAGTGAAGTTCCGCACGGTGCGAGTCGAAGTACCCCGCCATGATCATGACGAAGGTGATCTTCACGAACTCCGAGGGCTGCAGGGTCAGCGGCCCCAGTTTGATCCAGGCGGTGGAGTTGTACATCTCCACCCCCAGGCCCGGGATGTAGGGGGTGAGCAGAAAGAGGATCGAGATGACGTACAGCAGCTTTTCCAACCCGTAAAAGAAGTGGTAGTCGACCGCTACGGCGAGCGGGATGCACGCAAACCCCAGGCCGTATGCCAGTGCCTGGATGATGACGGGCCGTCCCCAGACGAAACCGTCATCGTAGATGGTGCTCTCCAGCATCAGCAGGCTGACGGTACCCAGCGCCAGCGTGATCAGGATGGTGAGATAGTCGATGCTGCGCAGAGCGTGCAAAAATTTGCTCATTTCTTACCCTTCTTGCCTTGACATACAGCTTGCCACAACATTATAATATATATCGTATGGCCATAGCAAGCCTTAATTATACAACACGGGGAGGTGCTGCAATGTGTGGAGATATGTGATTGTCGCCATTATCGCACTGATCGTCGGTGCGTTGATCGGATACATATATCGAAAGAATGTCGGAGAGAAGGAAATAGGCAGCGCGGAGCAGAAGGCCAGAAATCTGATCCTCGACGCTGAGAACAAGTCCGAAAGCATGCGAAAGGAGACGCTCCGGGAGGCCAAGGAGGAGGCCCGCCGCATCAGAAGCGAGGCCGAGCGGGACAGCCGGGAGCGGCGCAACGAGATACAGCGGTCCGAAAGAAGGCTCATTCAGAAGGAGGAAGCCCTCGACCGCAAGATAGAGAACATCGAGAGGAAGGAAGAGGGGATCGCGCAAAAGGAGCAGTCCCTGCTCGACAAGCAGAAGGAACTGGACAGCTTCATCGACAGGCAGACGGCGGAACTGGAGCGCATCTCCGGCTATACCACCGAGGAGGCCAAGGCCATCCTCCTGGCCAATACGGAGAAGGAGGTCCGCCACGACGCCTCCGTCATGATCAAGGAGATCGAGGCGAAGGCCAAGGAGGAGGCGGACAAGAGAGCCAAGAACATCATCACCGGCGCGATCCAGCGGTGCGCCGCCGACCATGTGGCGGAGGCCACGGTATCGGTGGTCAATCTGCCCAGCGATGAGATGAAAGGACGCATCATCGGCCGTGAAGGACGCAATATCCGCACGATCGAAACCCTGACCGGCGTCGACCTCATCATCGACGATACGCCCGAGGCTGTCATCCTTTCCTCCTTCGATCCGGTGCGCCGGGAGGTGGCGAGGATCGCCCTGGAGAAGCTGATCGTGGACGGCCGCATCCATCCGGCACGCATCGAGGAGATGGTGGAGAAGGCGCAGCGCGAGGTCAACGCCACCATCAAGGAGGAGGGCGAACAGGCCACCTTCGAGGTGGGCATCCACAACCTGCATCCGGAACTGGTCAAACTGCTGGGACGCCTGCGCTTCCGGACCTCCTACGGGCAGAATGTGCTCAAGCATTCGATCGAGGTGGCGCATCTCGCCGGTCTGATGGCGGGCGAGCTGGGTCTGGATGTGAAGCTGGCCAAGCGGGCCGGTCTGCTCCACGATATCGGCAAGGCCCTGGATCACGAGGTCGAGGGCACGCATGTGGATATCGGCATCGAGGTTTTGCGGCGGTACAAGGAGTCGGAGGCCGTCATCAACGGCATGGCCGCGCACCACGGGGATTACGAGCCGAAGAGCATGGAGGCTGTACTCGTGGCGGCCGCCGATGCGCTGAGCGCTGCGCGCCCGGGTGCTCGCAGGGAGACGCTCGACGCGTATATCAAGCGACTCGAAAAGCTGGAGGAGATCGCCAATACGACGCCCGGCGTGGAGAAGTCCTTCGCCATCCAGGCGGGTCGCGAGATTCGCATCATCGTCAAACCGGAGGATGTCAACGACGAGGGCATCGTGTTCCTGGCGCGCGAGATCTCCAAGAAGATCGAGTCCGAGCTGGAGTATCCCGGCCAGATCAAGGTCAATGTGGTGCGGGAGACCAGGGCGATAGACTACGCGAAGTAAGCGCGGGCCGCCGGGATGTGCGGCGCGTGCGACGAAAAGGATATGGGGAAGGGCCTGGCACTGAGACGCAGGGAGCGCGGGTGCGGGCCCTTTTTGAAACGCGGGATTGCCGGTACTGCCCATATCGGCGGGATGCGGCGAGCGCGCGGGCTGCGGCCGCTATGAGGTAGATGACCTGACCGTGAGCAGGTGCCAGCGCGCGGGCTGCGGGATGTGGAAAGGTGCGAGGGGCCATGATCTATTTGGATAACAGCGCTACGACCAGGCAGTATGATGCCGTCACCGAGGCCATGGTGCAGGTGTGCCGCGAGAGCTTCGGCAACCCGTCCTCCCTGCATGCCCTGGGCCTGGACGCGGAGGGCCGCCTGCGGGGATCGCGCCGAGCCTGCGCGGAGGCCCTCGGCTGCCATGAGGATGAATTTTTCTTCACATCGGGCGGCACGGAATCGGACAACACGGCCCTGTTCGGGGGTGCGCAGGCGCTGCACCGCCGGGGCCGGCGCATCATCACGACGAGCGTCGAGCATCCGGCCATCCTGGAACCGGCTAAACAGCTGGCGCAGCGGGGTTTCGATGTGCAGTACCTGCCCGTCGATGATCGCTGCAGGCTCGATCCGGAGGCGCTGCGCGCGGCCCTGACCCCGGACACCATCCTGATCTCCGTCATGGCCGTCAACAACGAGACGGGCACCGTGATGCCGATCGGCGAGATCGGCCGCATGAAAAGGGAAGCGGAGGCGCGGTACGGGCATCCCATCCTGCTGCACTGCGATGCCGTGCAGGCGTTCGGGAAGATGCCGATGCACATGCAGGAGGAACCCTGGCGCGATGTGGATCTCCTCTCCGTCAGCGGCCACAAGATTCATGGACCGAAGGGCATCGGCGGGCTGTTCATCCGCAAGGGCACGCACATCGCGCCGTACATCTACGGCGGCGGACAGGAGCGGGGCCTGCGCTCCGGCACGGAGAACCTGCCGGCCATAGTCGGCCTGGGCATCGCTGCGCGCGATGCGGCGTCCTGCCTGGCACCGCATACGGAAGCGCTGACGACTGTACGCCAGAGGCTCCTCAGCGGCATACTCGATGCGATCCCGGATGTGCGCGTCAACAGCCCGCTGGCGAGCGGGCATGCACCCGGGCAGTGTTCACCGTCCCTGCTCAATGTCTCCTTCGAGGGGGTGCGCGGCGAGGTGCTGCTGCACATGCTGGAGCAAGATGAGATTTTCGTCTCCACCGGTTCTGCCTGCACCTCCCGCAAGAAGGGCGGCAGCCATGTGCTGAGAGCCATGGGGCTGGCGGAGAGGGATATCGAGGGCGCGATCCGCTTCAGCTTCAGCACATTCATCGGCGAGGACGACATCGACTTCGTGCTGGAAAGGCTGAAGCAGGCGGTCGCGAAGCTGCGCCGGCTGGGCGGCGGCCGTTAGGGACTGGTACGCCCTGCGG
>CAZDUM010000029.1:13583-14810 GCA_964508645.1 uncultured Oscillospiraceae bacterium
GCAGATGGCGGCGCGAAGGATAGGAAAAGAGCATGAACGAACAGAACATTCTCATCGTGCGCTGCGGCGAGACGGCCCTCAAAGGCATGAACAAGCCGTACTTTGAGCGCATGCTGGTGGAGCGCATCCGCCGCAGTCTCGATGACCTCACGGGCATCGAGCTGCGCCGGCAGGAGGGCCTCATCTTTCTGCGCGCCGACAAGGCACTGGACATCGAGAGCATCATGCGGCGCGTGAGCCGCGTCTTCGGTGTGGCCTCCGTCAGCCAGGCCGTGGAGGCGCCGCCCGACCTTGACGCCATCGGCGAGGAGGCCGTGCGCTTCATGCTCGATCGCATCCAGACCCGCAACGTCAAGACCTTCAAGGTGGAAGCCAAACGCGCCGACAAGAATTTTCCCGTCAAATCCCCGGAGATCGGCCGGATCATCGGCGCCAAGGTCCTCATCGGCTGCAAGGTCCTGAAGGTCGATGTGCACCATCCGGATATCCTGCTTCATGTCGATGTGCGCAGCGATCGCGCCTACATCTACGATGCCAAATTGCAGGGCTTCGGCGGCCTGCCCCTCGGCACGAACGGCAAGGGGCTCGTCCTCCTGTCCGGCGGCATCGACAGCCCGGTGGCGGCCTGGATGATGGCCAAGCGCGGCATGCGCATCGAGGCGGTGCATTTTCATTCCTACCCGTATACC
Source organism: uncultured Oscillospiraceae bacterium (assembly GCA_964508645.1). Taxonomy (GTDB): domain Bacteria; phylum Bacillota; class Clostridia; order Peptostreptococcales; family Anaerovoracaceae; genus RGIG7179. The sequence continues at coordinate 14,273 of CAZDUM010000029.1, forward strand.
AGCCAGCGCGCCCAGCAAAAGGTGGAGGAGCTGGCTTCGATCGTTGCCGGCTACTGCGGCGACATCCGGCTGCACGTCGTGAATCTCCTGCCCATCCAGGAGGAGATCGTGGCGCACTGCCCGGAACCCGAGACCACGATCCATGTGCGCATGTTTATGATGCGCATCGCCGAGCGCATCGCCAGGGAATCGGACTGCATGATGCTCATCACCGGCGAGAACCTGGGACAGGTGGCCAGCCAGACGGCAGAGGCGCTGGTGGTGACCGATGCGGCGGTCTCCATGCCCGTCATGCGGCCCCTCATCGCCATGGACAAGGTGGATATCATCGAAAAGGCCCAGGAGATCGGCACCTACGAGACCTCCATCCAGCCCTATGAGGACTGCTGCACGGTCTTCCTGCCCCGGCATCCGACCACGAAGCCGAAGCTTGCCCGCATCCTGGCCTCCGAGGAGGCGCTCGACACGGAAGGGCTGGTGGCGGCGGCCGTCGCCGCGAGCGAGGTCGTGCAGATCAGCGCGGCGCAGGCCCGCCCGT
>CAZDUM010000030.1:0-6680 GCA_964508645.1 uncultured Oscillospiraceae bacterium
TACACGACGACGGATTTCTTCATACGGGATGGCTCTGAGGCACCCCGCCGCCTAAAACCATCTGGGCTTTTCGTCGCGAAATCTCGGTGCTTCGCTGTCCTGGTAGGGATTGTAGTTGTTCCGGTTGCAGCCGTATTCCTGCAAGAACCTGATTTTGTCGTCCGCATCCCATTCGATGAGCGATAATCCGTCAAATTCATCGCTGCCGCCGTCATCCATGCTGCTCTTGAAATACCACGCTGCAACCGTCCGGTTTCCCGCGTGAAAGAATTGCCGGATATCCCAGGTCACGACCCTCCCGCGGTTGTTCCATTCCGCAAACCAGTGCTTCACGGTCGCAAGCCCGTCGTATCTCGGCCCCCAGCTCTCGATATAGATGATGGCATCCGCAAAGATATCCTCAATGCCGGTGTCATCTCTTAGCAGCCACATATCGAACCACCGCCGAACTTTTTCCTCTCGCGCTGCATGACCCATGCGCTCTGTACCCGCCCTTTCCCTTAACGATTCCATGGCTCTCGCCGCGGAGCCCTTACCTGCGGACCGCCGATGCTCTGCCACGGTGCCTCTGGGCAGAGTATAGCAGAAAAATGGGAAGATGGGAACGAGTGAACGGAGAACGCAGCTGCATAATTTGGTGGTGGCGTTCGCACATCCATGGTATAATCTTAGGCAGGCGGTGCGATGGCGCGATCTTCATCAGGACGGACGCCGGTGATGTTACGGAAACGATGTTCTCGAACAAGGTGTTTCTCGTCGAGACTTCGACGGGTGATGTCGATGTGCCGCGAACCACCGCCGGCGGATGGTGTGAAATCGAAACGGATACAGGGAATGTCAGAATCAGCATCGCCGGCCGGTGAGGCGGCCTCGATGCGGAAACAGATGCACGGAGGGAGAAGAAAATGACGAAGGGGAAAGCGGTCGACCATAGACTGCCGAATGTGGGCGCTGATTTCGATGTGAAGGCGATCATAGATTTCCTGAACAATTCCATCAAGCACGACAATTCCGCCAAGCACAGTCACATAAACAGGGTCTGTACGGCCTGCGGCGAGTATCTGACCGCAGAGACCGAGGACGGGATGCAGATTTGGTATCCGATGGATGCGGAGGAGGAAGGCCGCGTTCTGGGCTTCAAGGTGCATTTCAAATCGGCCATGCGGACAAGATTGCGGCTGGATGGGTGGACGAGGCAGGATGACGGCGGATTGACCGGCGTGGCCCATATGTGGAATGAGGCGGGCGATACGGCGTTCCCTATGAATATCGAGATCGTCGATGCGGGCCTTTTCGCCGAGTATGAAAGCGGCGAGTTCACCGCGCAGGTGGCGGCCTTCGGATACAGGTGCAAACTGTTTCCGGACCTGGCGGCCTATGAAGCCGCCGGCACGGGGTACGCACCTGAGGTCTGCATCCCGATGGGCGCCTTTCAGGTGGCCGAGGATGAGGACTGGGAGCCCAGCGCCCGTGCGATCATGAGCGGCGTGATCAGAAGCGCCAGACGGCTTACAAACGCCTACACGGGCGGCGACTATTATCACCTCGGCGCCGAATGTAACGGGCTGAAATTCGATGTGCTGCTGCCAGCGGGGGATGTGCAGACCGAACCCGTTGCAGGCGGATATATACATGGCATCTTCGATCTCACAGCGAGGCTGTTTCCCACGGAGGGTGACGCCTGCCTGACCCCGCTCTTTTCGCTGGATGTGAAGGCCCTCATGGACGATTTTGCCTCCATAAACTTTCAGGACGATGTAGCGGATGAGCCTATTGACGGCTGGGAACTCACCGCAAGTCCTGTGATGCCGGACAAGGGCGTCCTGCTCATCATGCAGAATGAGAGTGAGGCGGGGGACGTCTTCGAGGAAACATCGGTATACTACTATCGCTTCCTGCGGTTCGATCAAAACGGGACATTGACGGAGGCGCGCCGCACCAGATTGATCGGCGGGAGCGTCACCTCCGCCCACTATGACGACAGGGATCACCTGCATATCGTGTTTTACTCCATCCTGGATGACGAGGAGTTCGTGATGGATATGGATGATGCCACCACCTCCCACCCTGTTCACGCCCTGGGAAGGGATATTGTGCGCCTGATTACGGATTCCCGCGGCAACATCTTTGTCGGAAGGAATCAGGCCTGGTACAGGGAGGGCCTGGGAAACACCAGTGAGCTGGTATCCGTGTATGATGTGGATGGCGTCCGGCAGACGGCATTCTCCGACGAGAGAAATTACCGGTGCGCGGAACTTTTGCTGGATGAGGATGAGGACGTCTGGTATCTGTCGGAACCGATTCTGTCTCTGCATAAAATCACGCCCGGCGAGGACGGCTGGGTTTGCTCTGCGGGGCAGGGTTTCCCTCTGTCGCGCTGTCTGGGCCTGGCACGCAGCGAGGACGGCAGCATGATGTATTGCGAATGCGAGGGGGCGGAGGATAAGGGCAGGTTTTATACGCTGACCAGACAGGAAGGGCAATATGGCGATCCTAGGGCGCTCGTTCCTCCCCTGCAGATCCAGGAAAGCGGTGAGGTGCGCAGCGCAACCGCTAAGGACCGCATCGCATTCCTCGTCGGCGGCAACGTATACGTATTCAGGCTGGAGAACGCGCAGTGTGGCACGCCGGAGGGGACAGGAAGAACCCGCAGGAAGCGGGAGAAATAAGACTTACATCTTCGCAGGCTCCGCACAGAGCCGCCTCACAGGAGGAGCGCATGAACATTCGCATCATCTGCATCGGCAAACTGAAGGAAGCGTACTGGCGGGACGCGGTGGCGGAGTACAGCAAGCGGCTTTCCCGCTTCTGCCGATTGACGATCGTGGAGCTGAAGGAGGCCCGTCTGCCGGAAAAGGCATCCAGGGCCGATGAGGAGGCGGTGAAGGCCGCGGAGGGTCAGGCCATCCTCGCCAAACTCTCGCCGAGCGATTATGTCATCGGACTGGAGATCGAGGGGAAGCAGATGGATTCTCCGGGGCTGGCCGATATGATAGACAGACTGGGGCAGGAGGGTCGAAGCGATCTGGCCTTCCTCATCGGCGGTAGCCTGGGGCTTTCGCCCGCCGTCACAGCGCGGGCCGACATGCATCTGTCCTTCTCGCGTCTGACATTTCCGCACCAGATGATGCGCGTGATCCTGCTGGAGCAGCTCTATCGAAGCTACAAGATCCTGCACAACGAGGCGTACCATAAGTAGCGAAAAGCGAAAAGCGAAAAACGAAAAACGAAATGCGATGGTTCGTACGCGATGGGAACCGCTGCTCCTATAGAATCCGCCTTTTCCTCAGAACCCGGTAGAGGAGCCCGCCCAGCAGCCCGCAGGAGATGGCCTCCCCGATCCCCACGGTCAGGAGCAGAAACGGGTAGGCGTCCGAGAAGCCGTAGACGAACTTGAGGATGAGCGGTACGATGAGGCAGTTGCAGAGGATGGGGGAGAGCACGCCCGCAATCGGCGCCACGCGCGGCGGCAGATGGCGGCCCGCCCACAGGGTACCGAGCGCACCGAGCAGCGTGGCCAAAGACCCGAACAGCACATCCCACGGCGCACTGCCCGTGAGAAGGTTCGCGAGGAGGCAGCCGGCAAACAGACCGGGGACGGCTGCCGGCGTGAAGAGGGGCAGGATGGTGAGCGCCTCCGAGAAGCGGACCTGGATGACGCCGCTGGCCAGCCCGAGCATGTTCGCAAAAAAAGTAAGCAGCACATACAGTGCCGCCACCAGCCCGGCCGTCGCCAAGTCCTTCGCCGAAAACGTTCTGTGTTTCATCCGTCGTCTCCATAGTTTTGTTTTACGTGAGGATGGTTTCGAACTCACGTCTCGCCGGTCATGCGAGGTGCCGTCCGGCAGCCCCACACGGCCGTCCGCGGCGGTGGAAACCGCCAAGGACCCGCCGTCAAATCCGGTGCAGCAGGAATCGGCGCCGGTACTTCAGCGCGGCGTAGTCGCTGATGCGCCCCACGAATATCGGATCGAAGACCCCGCCAGCGACCCCGATGATGAACTGCCCCTGCAGGAATTTCGTGTACAACATCGTGGAAGCCAGGACCGCGGAGGTTGCCCGCATCTGCTGCTCCTTGTTGACACGGTACCCCTCCATCGTGTCGCCGTCCGCCACGATCTGGTCGATCAGGGCGTTAAACTCGCGATCCGCCGCTACGAAATCCTCCCCGTCCAGCATGGCCGTCTCGATGAGCTTGAGGATGAATACCTTTTCCTCCTCCGTATCATAGCGGTACCCGTAACTCAGGGCGATCTCGTAGACGCTCTTCAGCACCATGGCGATGAACAGCGGGATGTCCGGTATCCCCAGCCCGATCAGGCCCAGCCCCACCCCCTCGACGGAGGAGACCAACAGGTTGAGCTTCTTGGCCGACCGCGCCTGCCGCGTGAAACTGCGCACCGTCCGCTTGTCGGTGCTGAGCTGCGTCGCATAGACATTGAGCTGATAATTCTTCTCCCGCTTTGCCTTGTTATATGTCTTCTCGATGAGGAAGGTACCCTTTTCAAAGATGATCTTAAACGCCTGATAGTAGGCCTCGTTCAACGTAGCCGACAGCTTTTCCGGAATGAACCGCTCCAGCTTGTTTAGGAGAACGAACGCCGGACCCTCCATCCTTTTCTCGGTGAACTTTTCTTCTTTCTTCAGCAGGTTGTCCCACTCGACCTGCCACGGCGAGGTTTTCTTGAAAAGACCCATACCCCGTACCCCTTTCGCGCCCCGCAAAAGATCATCGCGCCGGGCTTGATCCGGCACGTCGCAAAAGTTTTCTCCGCCGGGCTATCTCTAAGTATACCACGGATGGCGGCTCCCCGACAATCCCTTTTTCCTGGCGCATCCCGTCTGCCTCTTGCCGGCCGCAGCGCCCGCCTGTATAATGGACTGCGGAAGATCGCGCGATGAAACGGCAGAAGCCAAAGGCGCGAGAAAGGAGAACGAGCATGCTTTTTTCATCTTTTCCGGGGTTCGTACCCGGCACCGAGGGGGGTCCGGACGGATCTTCGGCTGCGGCCAGCCCGCGCATCCGCACCGTGGACGGCGTGACCTACGCCGACGGATGCCTGATCGTCAACAAGACCTATGCGCTGCCGCCCACCTATGGGGATGGCCTCACGGCCGAGACACAGGCCGCCTTTGACGCCCTGGCGGCGGCCGCCAGGAAGGACGGACTGGACATCTACATCTCCAGCGGGTTTCGTTCCTATGCGTACCAGGAGAAGCTGTACGCGAAATACGTGGAGCGTGACGGCGTAGAGAAGGCCGACACCTATTCGGCCCGCCCCGGTCATTCCGAGCACCAGTCCGGCCTTTCCTTCGATGTGAACATCGTCAGCGATGCCTTCGCGGGGACGCCGGAGGCCGCGTGGATGGATGCCAACAGCTGGCGGTTCGGCTTCATCCTGCGCTATCCGAAGGGAAAGAGCGAGGAGACCGGCTACAAGTACGAGCCGTGGCACTTCCGGTACGTGGGCCTGCCCCTGGCCGAGACGCTGTATAACGGCGGAGACTGGCTGACCATCGAGCATTACTTCGGCCTGAGCAGCCGCTATGCGGACTGAGGGGCGCGAGGGCGCATGGCAGGGAGTTTCTGTCGGCGGTAACGTGGCAACCCACCATGCTCGATTCGCATGGCCCCTCGCTCTGCTCTCGGCAGCGCCTCAGTACAGCACGATGGCCCGCACGGGACAGGCCGGCGCGCAGTAGCCGCAGGTCAGGCAGCGGGCCGGGTCCACCTCGGCCAGGCCCGCCCGGTTCCAGTAGATGGCGCCCGCCGGGCAGGCTTGCCGGCAGGCGCCGCAGCCCAGGCAGTCATCCTGCTCGATGTGGATGCGTTTGTGGGCGATGTCGGGCCGGTAGTTCGGCGGCATGCGGCCCTGCAGGTAGCGGAGGAGGTCGTCGATCTCCGCGCGGCGGCCGAAACCCAGCATCACGGCCTGCACATCCGGCTGCCCGAAGACGAAATCGAGGGCGCGCCGATAGGCGCCTGTCAGGCAGCCGCCGCCCAGCGCCTTCATCGTGAAGACACCCTTGCCGGCGGCGCGGCAGGCGCGGATGGCGGCGAGCATGGCGGCGACGTCTGCCGGGCTGTCGCCGGTGGCGGGGTTTACGGCGGAGCCGGCCGAGGCGTCCTCACCGCCCCCCTGCCGGATGCCGAGGCCCGCGTAGTTCAGCAGCGGGAAGACCACATCCAGCTCGGGCAGGCTCGCGGCGGCCAGCGTCACGTCCACGTGGTGGGTGGACAGGCCGATGGCCCGGACACGCCCCAGGGCGCGGGCGCGGACGAGGGCCTGCAGGGCGCCGGCGCGCAGGGGCAGCTGGCCGCTGCGGACCTCGTGCAGCAGGAAGATGTCGATCACATCCCGGTCCAGCGCCTGCCGCGCCTCCTCGATCGCCCCCTCCATCCCGGCCGCATCCGTTGCCAGGGACTTGGAACAGACGACGGGCGGCGGCCCGCAGAATCCCGGATGTGCGGCCGCCTCCCAGGCGGTGAGCGCCCGTCGCAGGGGGGCGTAGCTATGGTAGTACTGCGCCGTGTCGAAGAAGTTGAAGCCCCTTTCCAGGGCGTAGGTCAGGAGGGCGGCGCCCGCCTGCACCGGCAGGTCCAGCTGCGCGGGCCCCATGGGGAGCAGGCCGAACCCGGCCCGGCTGACGAGAAGTCCCGTCTGCCCCAGCCGCACATA
>CAZDUM010000030.1:6780-8604 GCA_964508645.1 uncultured Oscillospiraceae bacterium
CTCCGCCATACGCCCCGCACCCTGCTCCCTTCACCGTGCCGTCACAAAATCTCTTTGGGGAAAGCACTTTTCAACCTCATTATAATCGGTTATAATGGAATTGTAAAATTCCTTTTGGTTTCCTTTGGCATATACATAGACTTGTGTGAGGTAAACAGGTGACAGAGATACGGCGCGACGAGGGGGATACGGCGTCTGAGACGATGCGAGACGAGGCTGCGGCATCCGGCGGTGTGGCGGGCCGCAGCGGATCGGGGAGAGCTGCGCGTTCCGGCGGGGCATCGGGCGACGCGGCGCAGGGAAAAGCCCGGAAGAATGCGGCTGATGCGGACGATGCAGCGCATGCGTCCACCCCGATGCCTGAGACACGTGCGTCCGGTGCGGACGGCATGGCCCAGGCGGATACAGCGAATCACGAGACCCATGTGTCCGGTGCGGATGAGACGATGCCCGCCGACACGTCCCACGGCGATATGGTTCATAGCGATGCCGCCTCCGCCGATGCGGCGCAGGCGGATGCGGCCCCCGTGGCTGCCGCACACGGCGAGACGGCAGGCGAGACGACAGGGCCGGATGTACATATAGAGGAGCAGGCGGGGTTTGAGGTGTTTCAGCACGCCTATCGCGCCGCCATCAAGGAGGTGCGGACCAAGATCGAAATCCTCAGCGAGGATTTTGCGGTGCACCACGACTACAATCCGATCCACCACATGGAGCGGCGCCTGAAGACCGCGGAGAGCACGGAGGAAAAGCTGCGGCGCCTGGGGAAGGAAATCTCCATCGAGTCGGCGAAGGCGAATATCTTCGACATCGCCGGCATCCGGGTGGTCTGCAATTTTGTGGAGGATGTCTATACGCTGGCGGACATGCTGATCGCGCAGAACGATGTGACGCTGCTGGTGAAGAAGGACTATATCGCAAATCCCAAGACCAACGGCTACAGGAGCCTGCACATGGTCATCTCCGTGCCGGTCTTCCTGCTGGACGGATGCGAGGATGTGCCCGTGGAAGTCCAGATTCGCACGGTCGCCATGGATTTCTGGGCGAGCCTGGAGCACCAGCTCCGCTACAAGAAGACGAAGCAGATTCCGCCCAAGATCGACATCGAACTCAAGGCCTGCGCCGAGGTCAGCGCGACGCTCGACCGGCGGATGCAGAAGATTTTCAGCGAGCTGAACCAGATCGAGTAGAGGGACGGACGGCGTATGGCATCGATACGGGAACGGATACAGAATGTGCTGGATCAGGTGGTCAATGTCCAGCTGGCCATGCATGGCGGCAGCGTGGTGCTGACGGACTATGAGGACGGCGTGGCCTGGGTGCGCTTCACCGGCGCCTGTGCCGGCTGCATGTCCGTCTCCGACACCCTGGACCTGGTGGTCAGGCAGGCGATCATGGAGGCGGTGCCGGATGTGCGCGACGTGCAGCAGGATGTCGGCGTCAGCGAGGACATGCTCGACATGGCGCGGCAGATTCTGCGGGGAGAGCGTCCGTGAGCGCGTCCTCCCCCGCACTGCGGGTGGGCATCCGCTACTGCGGGGGCTGCAACCCGCACTATGACCGGGGCGCACTGGTCAGGCGGCTGACGGCGCTTCATCCCGACTGGCAGGTGCGCATCGCGGCCGAGGGCGTCCCTTACGACTGGCTTCTGGTCGTCGGCGGCTGCCCCTGCTGCTGCGCCGCCTACGAGCAGTTCACCTATGCCGGGCTCAAAAAGGTCTGGGAGGACGTGGAGGATATCGACCTTCCCGCACCCGCTCCGCGGGAAAATTAAGGCTTGCAAAGCCCTTTCCCGTATGGCAAAATAGAAATGCTTTGCACGCC
>CAZDUM010000030.1:8704-10222 GCA_964508645.1 uncultured Oscillospiraceae bacterium
CTACAGCGCGAGAGCGCGAGAAAGAGAGAGGATTCCCATGGCACTGATGACTGCAGCAGAGTATATTGAGAGCCTGCGCAAGCTGAACACGCGCGTATACATGTTCGGCGAGAAGATCGACAACTGGGTGGATCATCCCATCATCCGCCCCTCCATCAACTGCGTCGCCATGACCTATGAACTGGCGCAGGACCCGCAGTACGAGGACCTGATGACGGCGACCTCGCACCTGACCGGCCGGAAGATCAACCGCTTCACCCACATCCACCAGAGCACGGACGACCTGCGCAGGAAGGTGAAGATGCAGCGCCTGCTGGGGCAGAAGACGGCCTCCTGCTTCCAGAGATGCGTGGGCATGGACGCCTTCAACGCGGTGTATTCCACCACCTACGAGATCGACCAGAAGTACGGCACATGCTACCATGAGAATTTCAAGAAATTCCTGACCTATGTGCAGGACAACGACCTGGTAGTGGATGGCGCGATGACCGATCCGAAGGGGGACCGGGGCCGGGCGCCGCACGCGCAGGATGACGCAGATCTGTATGTCCGCATCAAGGAGCGCAGGCCGGACGGCATCGTCGTGCGGGGTGCCAAGTGCCACCAGACCGGTTCCATCAATTCGCACTGGCACATCGTCATGCCGACCATCGCCATGGGCCCGGAGGATAAGGACTACGCCGTGGCCTTCGCCTGCCCCAGCGATGCCGAGGGCCTGTTCATGATCTACGGCCGCCAGTCCTGCGATACGCGCAAGCTGGAGGAAGGCGCGGATGTGGACCTCGGAAACAAGCGGTTCGGCGGACAGGAGGCGCTGGTCGTCTTCGACGATGTGTTCATCCCGAACGAGTACATCTTCATGGCCGGAGAGTATGATTTCGCCGGCATGCTGGTGGAGCGCTTCGCGGGCTTCCATCGCCAGAGCTACGGCGGCTGCAAGGTCGGCGTGGGCGATGTGGTCATCGGGGCGGCGGCGCTGGCGGCCGAGTACAACGGCGTGGAGAAGGCATCCGCGGTCAAGGACAAGCTCATCGAGATGACGCACCTGAACGAGACCCTGTACTGCTGCGGGATCGCCTGCTCGTCCGAGGGGCATGCGACGCCGTCGGGCGGCTACATCATCGACCTGCTTCTGGCCAATGTCTGCAAGCAGAATGTGACGCGGTTCCCGTACGAGATCGTGCGGCTGGCGGAGGACATCGCGGGCGGCCTGATGGTCACCATGCCGGCGGAAAAGGATTTCAAGTCCGAGACCGTGGTCGGCCGGAACGGCGAGACGATTGGCGACTTCTGCAACAAGTTCTTCGCGGGCAACGGGACGTGCACGACGGAGGAAAGGATGCGCGTCATGCGTTTTCTGGAGAATATCTGTCTGGGCAGTTCGGCGGTCGGCTACCGGACCGAGTCCATGCACGGCGCAGGGTCGCCGCAGGCGCAGCGCATCATGATCGCGCGGCAGGGAAATATCGAAGGAAAGAAGGCGCTGGCGAAGGCCATCGCCGGCATCGAGTAGGCGGC
>CAZDUM010000030.1:10322-14115 GCA_964508645.1 uncultured Oscillospiraceae bacterium
AGGAGAGGGACAGGAGCATGGGCATGGAGCAGCATACCGAAGGGATGAGCGATTCGCAGGCGCTGGCGGACCTGCTGTTTCCGGATGTCACGGAGAGCCCGGCGGACTATGAGGCGCTCTATCCGCCCCGCGATCTGCCGCCCGGTGCCAAGGTCACCCGCCTGGGTCCGAGCCCCACGGGGTTCATCCACCTCGGCAACCTGTACGGCGCCTTCATAGACGAGCGCCTCGCCCACCAGTCCGGCGGCGTGTTTTTCCTGCGCATCGAGGACACCGATGACAAGCGCTATGTGGAGGGCGCGGTCGAGACGATCATCCGATCCCTGGCCTTCTTCGGCATCCGCTTCGACGAGGGCGCGACCATGGAGGGCGATATCGGCGCCTATGGGGATTACACGCAGAGCCATCGGGGCCGGATATACCGCTGCTTCGCGAAGAAGCTCGTGGCGGAGGGCAAGGCCTATCCCTGTTTTCTGACCGAGGCTGAGATCGCCTCCATCCGCGCGCGTCAAGAGGCGGCCAAGGCCAATCCGGGCATCTACGGGCCGTGGGCGGTCTGCCGCGATCTGCCGCTCGAAGAAGTACGGGCGCGCCTGTCGGCCGGCCAGCCCTATGTCATCCGCCTGCGTTCGGGCGGCGATCTGTCCGACCCCGCCAGGGTGCGCCGCATCCAGGTGGAGGATGCGATCCGCGGCACGCTCGTCATGCCGGAGAACGACCAGGACACGGTCCTGCTCAAGGCGAACGGCATCCCCACCTACCATTTTGCGCATGTGGTGGACGACCATCTCATGCGCACGACCCATGTGGTGCGCGGCGCGGAGTGGCTCTCCTCCCTGCCCATCCACATCGAACTGTTCGAGAAGCTCGGCTGGCAGCCGCCCGTCTACTGCCATACGGCGCAGCTGATGAAGCTGGACGAGGCGGGCAACAAGCGCAAGCTGTCGAAGCGCGAGGACCCGGAGCTGTCGCTGGACTACTACCGGCAGGAGGGGTACCATCCGGCGGCCGTGCGGGAGTACCTCCTCACCATCCTCAATTCCAACTACGAGGAGTGGAGGCAGGCGCATCCGGAAGAACCGGCGGAGAGCTTCCCCTTCACGACGGAAAAGATGAGCACGTCGGGGGCGCTCTTCGATCTGAACAAGCTCAACGATATCAGCAAGGATGTCCTGCTGGGCATCCCGGCATCGGCGCTGTTCGACTTCCTCGCCGCCTGGTCCGCCGACCATGCGCCGCAGTACGCGCCCATGTTCGCCGACAGGACCTATCTGGAGACCGTGCTCGACATCGGGCGCCACGGCCCGAAACCGCGAAAGGACCACATCTACGCGCGGCAGATGCTGGAGAACATCGACTATTTCTTCGATGACTTCTTCACCGTGCGGGATCCGCTGCCGCCGGAGGCGGCTGCGGATGCTCGAGAGATACTGGACCGTTACATGGCCGCCTACGACCACGCCGATGACCAGACCGTCTGGTTCGACAAGATTCGCGCCATCGCGACGGACCTGGGCTATGCGGCCAAGCCGAAGGACTACAAGAAGGACCCGACGCGCTACAAGGGCCATGTGGGCCATGTCAGCACGGTGATCCGCATCGCCCTCGTGGGCCGCAGCCAGTCGCCGGATGTCTGGGAAATCCAGCAAATCCTGGGCGAAGAACGCGTCCGCGCCCGCCTGTCGACCTTCGAGAAGTCGATCTTTTGCGAAGAGAGAGGCGAACATACGCGGTCGCCCGAATCCGTTTGAAGCAATCCGAGACCCCCTGAGAGGAGCGCAACATGCCACGAATCATCCACAACATGCCGAAGCTGAAGTTCCCCAAATACCGGGGCGAGGGCATGGAATCCATAGACGAAATGCAGTTAGAGGAGGCGCGCATCGCGCAGGAGGAGGCTCCGCGGTCCCGACACTCGAATGAGCCGCATCCGGGCACGAACTATACGACGGTCAAGGAGATGTTCCTCCGCTCTGCCGAACTGTACGGCGACAGACCTTTTATCGTGGAGAAATTCGATGCCAAGGTCGGATACCAGGATATCACATTCAGCCACTTTCGCCGGGATGTCATCGACCTGGGCACGGGCCTGACGCGGGCGTTTCGCCTGAACGGGGAGAAGATCATCATCATCGGGGAGACGACATACGAGTGGTATCTGTCCTACATGGCGCTCCTGATGGGGGCCGGCATCGCCGTGCCGACGGACAGGGAGCTGCCCGACAACGAGCTGGAAAACATCATCCAGCGCGCGGACGCCGCGGCCGTCATCTTTACACCCCGTAAAAAGGATCAGATCAAGCGGGTTGCCAACAAATGCCCGGGGGTTCGGTATTTCATCGAGATGTATTCCGATGAGCCGGTCGAGGGGCGGCACGTGGGGCTGGAGTATGTGAAGAACGAGGGCGCCGTGCTGACGGAGTACGGGGACAACAGCTTCCTGCAGATCGAGGTCGATCCGGATGCGTTCGCGGTCCTGCTGTTCACATCCGGCACGACATCGAAGTCCAAGGGCGTCATGCTCTGCAACCGCAACCTGGCGGCGAACATCAACGGGGTCACGCCCTATGTGCTGCTCACGCCGGAGGATCGCTTTTTCTCCGTCCTGCCCCTGCACCATACCTATGAATCGACCATCGGCTTCCTGCTGCCCATGGCGGTCGGCGCGTCCGTCGCCGTCTGCCAGGGACTCAAGCACATCGTCCCGAATCTGCAGGAGACGCATCCGACCTGCCTGCTCGCCGTGCCGCTGCTCATCGAGACGCTGTACAAGCGCATCAACAAGACCATCGAGAAGAGCGGGAAGGCGGGGCTGGTGCGGTCCATGATCCATGTGACCAATGCGCTCAGGTCCGTGGGCGTCGATGTCAAGCGCCGCGCCTTCAAGGAGATCTACGACAATCTGGGCGGCCGGCTCCGCATCATCGTGTCCGCCGCCGCGCCCATCGACCCGGAGGTCGGCAGGTGGGTGGAGGACATCGGCATCATGTTTCTGCAGGGCTACGGGCTGACGGAGACGGCGCCGATCACGGGCGTGACGCCGGACTATGACAGGCGTCTCGGCTCTGCCGGCAAGGTCGTCGTGTGCGACGAGTGCCGCATCGAAAACCCCAACGAGAAGGGGGAGGGTGAAATCCTGATTCGCGGCGATACCCTCATGCTGGGCTATTACCAGGACCCGCTGGAGACGGCCCGCTCGGTGGTGGACGGCTGGTTCCACTCCGGTGACATCGGCTACATGGATGCGGATGGGTATATCTATGTGACGGGCCGCAGCAAGAATGTCATCGTCACGCAGAACGGGAAGAACATCTACCCGGAGGAGATCGAGGGCCTGCTCGCCAAGGTGGAGGAGATCAGCGACTGCATGGTCTACGGCAAGGAGGTGGCCGGGGAGAAGGAACTGATCATCACGGCGCGCGTCATCCCGAACGAGGAGAAGATCGCGGAGCTCTACGGGCCGGGCAAGAGCGAGAAGGAGATACAGGATATCATCTGGGAGCAGATTCGGCAGGTCAATCGCAAGCTGTCGAACTACAAGGTGATCCGCAAGCTGGAGATCAAGCACGATGCCTTCGAGAAGACCAGCACGATGAAGATCAAGCGCTATGTGGAGCTGGCCAAGGACGGCGCGGCCGAGGCGGGCGGCGCAGAGCAAGGCGGCGAGGAAAGGCCGCAGGGCGAGGCGGCGCAGCCGGCCGAAAAGGTCTGACGGTCTGATGGCGGGAGGTCTGACGGGAGAGTGTCCAAAAGGTGCTTCGCGGTCGCCCCGCGCCTCCACCTTTGATTTCAA
>CAZDUM010000031.1:0-1799 GCA_964508645.1 uncultured Oscillospiraceae bacterium
CTGCTGGGCGGCCGCGCCGGGGCTGGTCGTGTAGGTGCCTGCGAGGCGGGCGATACGGGGCTGGTCGTACGGCGAACGCGGACGAGTCAGACAGGCGGGGCGGCAAATCCCGCCGCGGGGGATGGGTATGTTAGTCGATAGAGCGCGCATTTTCATACAGTCCGGCAAGGGCGGCAACGGGGCCGTCACGTTCAGGCGGGAACCCTATGTGCCGGAAGGCGGCCCGGACGGCGGCGACGGCGGGCGGGGCGGCAGCGTCATCTTTCAGGCCGATCACAACATCCGCACGCTGGCGGATTTTCGCTATAAGACGAAGTATCAGGCGCAGGACGGGCAAAACGGCATGAAGCGCAACCGTTTCGGCAAGGCCGGCGAGGATCTCGTCATCAAGGTACCGCCGGGCACGCTGATCATCGACGAGGAGAGCGGTCTGACGATGAAGGACCTGAAGGAGGACGGGCAGACCCTCGTGGCCGCGAAGGGAGGCCGGGGCGGGCGCGGCAATGTCCGCTTCAAGAACTCCAGGCGCCAGGCGCCGAACTTCGCGGAGGCCGGCGAGGAGGGGCGGGCGCGCACCGTCATCCTGGAGATGAAGATGCTCGCGGATGTGGGCCTGGTGGGGTTTCCGAACGCGGGAAAATCCTCGCTCCTCGCGGCGGCGACAGGCGCACGTCCCAAGATCGCCGACTACCCCTTTACGACCATCGATCCCAATCTGGGTGTCGTCGAACTTCGGGATACCAGCTTCGTCATGGCGGATATCGCGGGTCTCATCGAAGGGGCCAGCCAGGGCCTGGGACTGGGATTCCGATTTC
Source organism: uncultured Oscillospiraceae bacterium (assembly GCA_964508645.1). Classification (GTDB taxonomy): domain Bacteria; phylum Bacillota; class Clostridia; order Peptostreptococcales; family Anaerovoracaceae; genus RGIG7179. The sequence goes on from CAZDUM010000031.1 coordinate 816, forward strand.
TCAAGCACATAGAGCGGACGAAGGTTTTGATCCACGTCGTCGATGTCTCCGGCAGCGAGGGACGGGACCCGATCGAGGATTTTGAGAAGATCAACGCGGAGCTCGCGGCATACAGCCCGCGCATCCTCCAGAAACCCCAGCTCGTGGCGGCGAACAAGACTGACCTGATCGACGAGGCGGATCCGGCCTATCAGGCGTTCGTGGCGCATGTCACGGCGCAGGGGTACCGGGTCTTTCCCATCTGCGCGCCCCTTGGGGTGGGCGTGGAGCCGCTGCTCCTTGAGACGCTGGCGGTTCTGAGCCGGCAGGAGGCGGAGGCTGCGGCGCAGGCGGAGACGGAGGAGGAAAACTTCAGCTTCGAGCCGGATGCGCCCGATCCGGACTACCGGACCATCCACGCCGGTTACGATGAGGAGGCGGGGGTCTATACGCTCGCCGGCAAGCAGCTGACGAAGATATTCAACTCCACCAATTTCCACGACCTCGGCTCCCTGCGCTATCTGTACAAGTACCTCGAAAAGCGGGGCGCCATCCGCGAGCTGAAGAAGATGGGGCTGGAGGAAGGGGATATCATCCGCATCATGGACTATGACCTGGAGTACTGGGATGAGTACTGAGAGAGGCGGCGAGGCGCCCATCGCGGCGCCGCAGGAAAAGCGAATGACGGACGCGGATGTGGAGGCGCTGTACGACGCGTTCGGGACGCCGTCCCATGTCATCGCGCACTGCCGGGCGGTATGCCGGGTCGCGCTTCGCATCGCCGAGGCACTGAACCGGCGGGGCGCGTCGTTTGATCTGGGACTGATCCGGGGCGCTGCGCTCTGTCACGATGCGGCGCGCGTGGAGGAGGCGCACGGGGCACGGGCCGCAGAGGCGCTGCGCGCACGTGGGTATGCGGCGGAGGCCGCCATCGTGGAGGTTCACATGTTCCACGATTTTCCCGCGGCAGGGGCGCAGGTGGATCAGGTGACGGAAGGCTGCGGG
>CAZDUM010000031.1:1899-4666 GCA_964508645.1 uncultured Oscillospiraceae bacterium
CCAGAGGATCGCCTTCTCGCCGCCCTGACGGAGACGGATATGGTCTGCCTCGGCGACAGACTGGTCCGGGAGGACCGCTATGTGGGGCTCGATGCCCGCTTCCAGTACATCATGGACAAGAGCCCGGACACACAGGAGGCCCGTGACAGTCTCATCGGCTACCGGGAGAACATGCGGGCCGTCCTCCGGGCCATGGAAGCCCGCATCGGCCTCTCCATCGATGCGCTCTTGGTGGGGGACAGACTGGACCCTCTGCTCCGGCAGGTCGAGAAGCCGGGCCGCTACATAGGCGGCGAGATGGGGTCCATCGTCAAGGCGCCCGAGACGGGCATGACGCGCTTCGCCTTCTGCTTTCCGGACCTATATGAGATCGGTATGTCCTACCTCGGCCTCCAAATCCTCTACAAGATCCTGAACGACTGCGAGAACGTGTCCTGCGAGAGGGCTTTTGCGCCGGCCGCCGATATGGAGAAGCTCCTTCGGCAGGAAGGCCTGCCCCTCTATACCCTGGAGAGCAAGACACCGCTCAGCCTCATGGATTTCGTCGGCTTCACCCTGCAATACGAGATGAGCTACACCGAGGTTCTCAGCATGCTCGATCTCGCCGGTATCCCGCTGCTGCGCACGGAGCGAGAGGCTGCGTCAGGAAGGAGACAGGTGAAAGGCGGCACAGCCGACGGAGTGGACGATAGGATAGGCGCAGCGGACCGTGCAGTTCGCGGAGATGATGGCGGGACAGATGGGACGGTTGGCAAAGCTGATGGAGCGGGAACCAGGACCGGCGGGGTGGACCGCGCAGATAGCGGAGGCGACGGCCGGCAGGACGGAGCGGATGGCACGGCATGCTATACAGACGGTCGTGAAGGAGCCGATGGGGGCGCCTGCGATCCCGCGGACGAATGGCGCTGGCCTCTCGTCGTGGCCGGCGGCCCCTGCGCCTGCAATCCGGAACCGCTGGCGGACTTCATCGATATGTTCTTCATCGGCGACGGCGAGGAGCTGCTCCCGCAGGTGATGCGCCTGTATCGGGAGGCCCGGCAAAAGGGGTGGTCGCGGCAGACCTTTTACCGGCAGGCATGCCGGCTGCCGGGGGTCTACATTCCCGCCCTGTATGCGGTGGACTATCACGAGGATGGAACCGTAAGGAAATTCTGTAAACTTGTCGAGGAGGCACCGCTGCCCGTCCGGCGTGCCATCGCCGAGGACCTCGCGGCGCAGACCTTTCCCACGGACCCCGTGGTGCCACTCGTGGCCGCCGTGCATGACCGCTCGGTGGTGGAGATATTCCGCGGCTGTACCCGCGGCTGCCGCTTCTGCCAGGCCGGTATGATCTATCGGCCCGTGCGCGAGCGTCCTGCGGCCCAGATCATCTCTCTAGCCATGGAGCAGCTTGAGAATACGGGAAACGACGAGCTCTCGCTTCTGTCCCTGTCGAGCAGCGATCACACGCAGTTCGAGCCGCTCGCACTCGGGCTGATGGAGCAGTGCAGCGCACGCCATGTCGCCCTGTCCCTGCCGTCCCTTCGGGTCGACCGTTCCACGGTCCACGTGCTCGAACGGATGCAGAGCTTTAAAAAGTCGGGTCTGACCTACGCGCCGGAGGCCGGCACCCAGCGCCTTCGCGATGTGATCAACAAGGGTGTGACCGAGGCGGACATCTTCAGCTCCCTCAGCGAGGCGGTGGCTCTCGGCTGGCGGCATGTCAAGCTGTACTTCATGATCGGTCTGCCCACGGAAGGCCAGGAGGACCTCGACGGCATCGCCGATCTGGCCGGACGCATCGCGGCGCTCAGCCGCTCGTTCCATGTCAATGTCAGCGTCTCGAACTTCGTCCCTAAACCCCACACGCCCTTTCAGTGGGTCGGGCAGGACAGCGCGCAGACCTTTGCCGAGAAGCATGCCTACCTGCACCAGCGCCTCGCGAAGGTCAAGGGCGTGACATTCCGCTACCATGACAGCAAGACCAGTCTCTATGAGGCCGTATTGGCGCGCGGCGACCGCCGCCTGGGCGAGGTCCTCCTGCGCGCTTACCGCCTGGGCTGCCGCCTCGACAGCTGGAGCGAGCACTTCCGCGCCGACCTGTGGGAGCGCGCCTTCGCGGAGAGCGGGCTGACGACGGATTTCTACGCGACGCGCACGCGCGCCATGGACGAAGTCCTGCCCTGGGACCTCATCGACTGCGGCGTCTCGAAGTCCTTCCTGATGGAGGAGATGGAAAAGGCGCAGTCCGCCGTGACGACGCCGGACTGCCGAACGGGTGGCTGCACGGGCTGCGGCGTCCGCCGCTTTGCCGCCTGTCCCGCGGCGCGTGTGAAGGAGGCGGACTGATGGAACGCTATGTCTTGAAGTTCCAGAAACAGGGCTATATGCGCTACCTGTCACACCTCGATACGCTGCGCCTCTTTAAGCGCGCCTTTCAGCGCAGCGGCCTGTCGTTGGCCTACTCGCAGGGTTTCAACCCGCATCCCAAGCTGAGCTTCGCGCAGCCGCTTTCGCTCGGCTATGGGAGCTGCTGCGAACTGGCCCTCTTTGAAACGGTGGACAGCTATGCGCCGGCGGACATCCTCGCGCGGATGCAGAAGGTCCTGCCCGCCGGGATGGAGGCGCTGGCCTGCTGCGCGTATGCGCCGGGGCTGCCGTCCCTCGCCGGCGATGCCGAGAGTGCGACCTACCGCGTCACCATACCGCTGCCATCTCCGCCCGCACCGGACACACCTTCCCCGACATCCACAGCCTCCGTACCATCTGCACAGCCTACGGCATCCAC
>CAZDUM010000031.1:4766-7237 GCA_964508645.1 uncultured Oscillospiraceae bacterium
CCGTCCGCACCGTCCACCTCCTTTACCGATCTGACCGCCGCCTATATGGCCCAGCCCGCCATCATGGTGACAAAACCCCGAAAGAAGGGAAGAACGCCCGCGGAGGTGGATATCCGCCCCATGATCCGCTACCTGACGGCTCATGCGGAGAGCGGAAGGCTCGTTCTCGTGATGGAGCTCGACTGCGGCAGCACCTCCAACCTCAGCCCGGAGCTGGTCATCGAGAGCTACTGCGCGTTTACCGATCTGTCTGTTCCACGCTATGAGATGGATGTAGAACGCGAGAGGATGACATTTCGCAGCGGTTTTATCCTATAACTGGATATTTTTACTAAAATTAAAAAATTTTGCATTTTCGTATTGACAGACTCTCCCAGATGCTATACCATAACGGCAATCGGGGAGGGCGTTTCTATGGGGGAAAAGAAGGTCGATATAGGCGAGATCGTGCTGAAGGTGAAGAACCGCGCGGCCGACTGCAAACCTTTTATTAAGAAAGCGGCCCTGCCGGTCGTGGCCATCCTGGCCCTGCTCGTCTTCTGGGTATACGGGCGCGAGGAACCCGTCACGGTGACGGAGGAAAACGTGCCGGGCGCCGAGCAGAGCGTCGCGCAGTCCGGTGTCGGCGGCGAGGACGCGGATGGCGGCGCGGGCGGACAGAGCGGCATGGCGCAGGGCGGGGCGGGGGCCGGCGATGGGCAGGTGGAGAGCGAAGGCGGACAGAGCATCTTCGTGGATATCGGCGGCGACGTGCGAAACCCCGGCGTCTATGAGGTGCCCGCCGGAACGAGGCTTTTCCAGGTGATAGAGCGGGCGGGCGGCCTTCTCGAAAGCGCCGATACGGACGGGATCAACCAGGCGGAAGCCGTGACGGACGGGCAGAAGATTCTCGTCGCCAGCCGGGACGCCGACAGTCCCTACTACAGCGGAGAGGGCGGCGGGCTGGCCATCGCGGGCGGCACAGCCGGCGCGGCGCAGGGGGCTGTGCGCATGGACGCGGACGGCAACCCCATCGTGAACATCAATCTCGCCACGGAGGAGGAACTGCAGCAGATTCCCGGCGTCGGACCGGCCACGGCCAAGAAGATCGTCGACTATCGCACGGAGCACGGGTCCTTTGCGAGGAAGGAGGACCTGATGCATGTCAGCGGGATCGGGGAGAAGACCTTCGCGGCCATGGCAGACATGCTGGAGGTCTGAGGGCCGGTGCGGCATCACGGGGTGAAGTGCGGTGAAGTGCGGCGATGGGCACATGCGGCCGCGCAATTCTGCAGATGTTCGCGGGATACCGCTGCGTGACAGCGCCATAGCCACACCCTGGATCGTGCAGGGAGCAGCGCGCCACATGCGGGCAAGGGACGTATCGCGGGGCAACAGAAAGGGGAGGCGAAAGGCGGATGGACAGGGAGACGGCAGAGGCACCCCGGCATCCGACGCGGGCGACGGCAGGCGGCGCATCGCGGGCGGATGCGCGGATCAAGGTCGGGATCGCGGACGACAACCGCGAGTTTTGCGATACCGTCGCGTCCTACCTCAGAAAGATGAGCACGCTGGAGGTGGCCTTCGTGGCGCACGACGGTGTGGAGGCGCTCGAATCCATCGAGCAGATCGAACCGGATGTCCTGCTTTTAGACATGATCATGCCGCACCTCGACGGCTTCGGGGTGATGGAAAGGCTGCGCGCCACGCCGCAGATTCGTCCTCCGCGCATCATCGTGACCTCGGCGGTGGCACAGGACAGCATCATCGGCAAGGCGATGCGCATGGGTGCCACCTACTACCTGGTCAAACCGGTGAACCTGTCCATGCTCGTCAAGCGGATTCGGCAGGTGGAGGAGGAGATGCAGGACCCCTATGTGCGGCGTGCGGAGACGCGCGATGCGGACGGTCTTTTCATGGTAAAAGATGCAACGTCCGGCGATGCGCTGGAGATCGATGTTACGAATCTGATACACAGGGTCGGCGTGCCGGCCCACGTCAGGGGCTATCAGTACCTGCGGGATGCCATCATGCTCACGGTGAACGACCCGGAGATGATACACGCCATCACCAAGGGGTTGTACCCGGCGGTGGCCCTGAAGAACGGGACGACGCCGAGCCGCGTGGAGAGAGCCATCCGCCACGCCATCGAGATGGCCTGGGAACGGGGCTTCGAGGAGACGCTGAAGCCCTGGTTCGGTTTCGGCGCGGAGAGAGAAAAGGAGAAGCCGAGCAACGGTGAGTTCATCGCCGTGCTGGCCGATAAACTGCGCATGGAGCGCAGGCAGGGATAAGGAGGTGTGCGGCGCGTGGCCGGTATCACGAAGGAGATGATTGACCGCATCAATGTGCTGGCGCGCAAGAAGCGGACCATCGGTCTGACGGAAAAGGAGGCGGCGGAGCAGAAACGCCTGTATGCGGCCTATCTCACGGCCTTTCGTGCCAATTTCAAGGCGCAGCTCGAACGCATCGAGATCGTCGATGCGCCGGGG
>CAZDUM010000031.1:7337-11815 GCA_964508645.1 uncultured Oscillospiraceae bacterium
CGGGCTTGCCTTGGCGCGGATGAGAGCGGGCCGCGGCCCGTTTTTTTCGCCGCGGCTGTTTGAAAAGCGGGGAATTTTGGTATATGTATCATGTCAGCGGGCATCGCATACAGGATGCCTGAGACAGACAGGAGACTGATATGAGACAGGTATACTTGGATTACTCTGCGACCACGCCGGTAAAGGACGAGGTCCTACAGGCGATGGTCCCATATTTTACACAGCATTACGGCAACCCCTCCAGCCTGTACGACCTCGGCCTGGAGGCCAAAGATGCCGTCGAGACAGCCAGACAGCAGGTGGCAGCCCTCATCGGCGCGAAGCCGGCGGAGATCACCTTTACCGCCTGCGGCACCGAGTCGGACAACTGGGTCGTCTTCGGCGTCGCCGACAGGCTGAAGGAGAAGGGCAATCACATCATCACGACGAAGATCGAGCACCACGCGATGCTCCATTCGTGCATGTTCCTGGAAAAGCACGGCTACGATGTGACATATCTCGATGTCGACAGCGACGGGTTGGTGCATCCGGAGGACCTGGAGGCGGCCATCACCGACCGGACGATTCTCATCAGCATCATGATGGTCAACAACGAGATCGGCACCATCGAACCCATCAAGGAACTGGCGGCCATCGCCAAGGCGCACGGCATCCTGTTCCACACCGATGCGGTGCAGGCCGTGGGCAACGTACCCATCGATGTGAAGGACATGGGCATAGACCTCCTCTCCGCATCGGCGCATAAGATATACGGCCCGAAGGGTGTGGGGGCTCTGTATATGCGGCGGGGCGTCCGGCTGTCCACCTACATGCACGGCGGCGCCCAGGAAAATAACAAACGGGCAGGCACTGAGAATCTGGCCGGCATCGTCGGCTTCGGCAAGGCTGCCGAACTGGCGCGTCTGCACCTGGAGGAGCACCGGGCGCACAGCGCGGCGCTCCGGGATCATTTGGTCGACCGCATCCTACGGGAGATTCCCAACACCTATGTCAACGGCACCATGGCCCAGCGGCACCCCGGCAACGCCAACATCACCTTTGAATACATCGAAGGGGAGTCGATTCTCCTGCTCCTGAATCAGGCGGGCATCAGCGTGTCCACCGGCTCGGCCTGTTCCTCCTCCTCGCTGGAACCGTCCCATGTCCTGGTGGCCCTGGGGATTCCCGTGGAGCGCATTCACGGCACGGTACGGTTCACGGTGGGCGATATGACCACGATGGAGGATATCGACTACACGGTGGATACGCTCAAACAGGTGGTAAAGAGGCTCCGGGAGATTTCCTCCGTGAGCGTGGAGAAAGGATGGTAGAACATGGCACTGTATAACGATACCGTGATGGAGCATTTTCTGAATCCCAGAAACGTGGGAGAGATGGACGACGCCGACGGTACAGGCATCTACGGCAGCCCCGTATGCGGGGACATGATGCAGGTCCAGATCAAGGTGGAAAATGAGATCATCACCGATGCGAAGTTCAAGACCTTCGGCTGCGGTTCCGCCATCGCATCCTCCAGCATGGCGACCACCATGATCATCGGCAAGACGGTGGAGGAGGCGCTCACCATCACCAACAAGCAGATCATCGACCAGTTAGGCGGGCTGCCGGCGCTGAAGATTCACTGCTCCGTGCTGGCCGACCGCGCGATCAAGAACGCCATCTACGACTATGCCACGAAGAACGGCAAGACGTATGCGGCCCTGGAAGGGTACGATCCGAACGCCGATGATGAGGAAGCGGACGAGGCGGAGGCTTAAGATCTGAATCCGGGTCACGCGCCCGGGAGGAAATGCAGGTATGGAAAAATTAGGGCTGAACGAAATACGCCGGCTGTTTTTGGATTTTTATGAAAGCAAGGGGCACTATGCGGCCAGGAGCGCTCCCCTCATCCCGCAGGATGACAAGAGCCTGTTGATCATCAACTCCGGCATGGCGCCCCTCAAAAAATATTTCTCGGGTGCCGAGACGCCGCCCGCCAGGCGCATGACGACCTGCCAAAAGTGCATCCGCACGGGGGATATCGACAATGTCGGCCTGACGGCGCGCCACGGGACCTTCTTCGAGATGCTGGGCAGCTTCTCCTTTGGCGATTACTTCAAGGAGGAATCCCTGACCTGGGGACTGGAGTTCATCCGCGACGTGCTGCACATGCCGATGGAGCGGATCTGGGCCACCGTCTACGAGGAGGATGCTGAGACGGTCGAGATATGGAAGCGGCTCGGCATGCCGGCCTCGCACATCGTACCGCTCGGCCGTGCGGATAACTTCTGGGAGATCGGTCTCGGGCCGTGCGGCCCCTGCTCGGAGATCTTTTACGACAGGGGAGAGGCGTACGGCTGCGGCAAACCGGACTGCAAGCCGGGCTGCGACTGTGACCGCTACATCGAATTTTGGAATCACGTGTTCACCCAGTTCTCCCGGGAGGAGGACGGGTCCTACAGCGATCTCGCCCATCCGAACATCGACACGGGGATGGGCCTGGAGCGCATAGCCTGCATCATGCAGGGAGTGGACTCCATCTTTGATGTGGATACGATTCGACACATCCTCGACGAGGTGGTGCGCGTAAGCGGCGTGCCCTACGAGGACGGAAAGGCCAAGACGGATGTATCCATCCGCATCATCACGGATCATCTGCGCTCCATCACCTTCATGATGGCGGACGGCATCGTGCCGAGCAACGAGGGCAGGGGCTATGTGCTCAGGCGTCTTCTGCGGCGCGCGGTCCGTCATGGCCGTCTGCTCGGCATCCGGGGGGCATTCCTCGCCCCGCTGTCGGAGGCCGTCATCCGCGTCTCCCAAGATGCCTATCCGGAGCTGGCGGAGAAGCGCGCCTATATCCAGAAGCTCATCGCGCTGGAGGAGGAGAAGTTCGAGGCGACCATCGACCAGGGGGAGGAGATCATCGACACCTACATGGCCGACATGCGGGCGTCGGGGCGGACGACCCTCGACGGCGCCCTCGCGTTCAAGCTGTACGATACCTACGGGTTCCCGCTGGAGCTGACGGAGGAAATTCTGGCCGAAAACGGATATACCGTCGATGCCGAAGGATACCATGTGAACATGGAGCGGCAGAAGGAGCAGGCCAGGGCAGGCCGTCGCGCCACGGAGGAAGAGGCCTGGAAGGACAGGGCGGAGGGCGGCGTCGATGTGCCGGAGACGCGCTTCACAGGCTATGAGACGACGAGCGGGGAAGGTACCGTGCTTGCCATCGAAAAGGCGGGCGCATCCGTCACCGGAGCGGGGGCGGGGGAGACCGTCACCATCTATCTGGATGTGACGCCGTTCTATGCGGAGAGCGGCGGACAGGTTAGCGATATAGGGATTCTGTCAACCAATGCGGGCTGTTTGGCCGATGTGACACATGTGGATAAGCATGCCGGCGTCTACGCGCACCGGATCACCGTGCGTGACGGCGCCCTGCATGTGGGTGACAAATGCCGGTTGGAGGTGGATGCGGCGAGACGGCACGCGACGGCCCGAAACCATACGGCTACCCATCTTTTGCAACGTGCCCTGCAGGAGGTTCTCGGAAACCATGTCGAACAGGCCGGTTCGAGCGTCAGCGCGGAGAGCCTGCGTTTCGATTTCTCCCATTTTACGGCCCTCAGCGTGGAGGAGCTTGCGCGCGTCGAGACCCTCGTCAATGAGAAGATCGACGCATTTCTGCCCGTGACCGTGCAGGAAATGAGCCTGGCGGAGGCCAGGAAGACCGGCGCCATGGCGCTGTTCGGCGAGAAGTATGGGGAAAGGGTGCGCGTCGTAGATGTGGGCGGCTGGTCCGTCGAGCTTTGCGGCGGCACGCATGTCGCCAACAGCGGACAGATCGGGGCGTTTCACATTTTGTCGGAAAACGGGGTCGCCGCGGGCGTTCGGCGGATCGAGGCGGTGACCGGCGGCGGTGTTTTGCGGCTCCTGCGCGAGAAGGAGGAGCGGATATCCGCCGTATGTGAGGCGCTGCGGAGCACGGAGAATGCGCTGACGGATAAGGCGCTTTCCGTGACGGTGGAGCTTCGCGCCACGAAGAAGGAACTGGATGGGATGAAGAAGGCCGCGCTCGCCGGGGATACGGATCGTCTCCTCGCGGATGCCGAGGAGATCCACGGGGTTCGCCTTCTCTGCGCGCGGTTTGAAGATAAGACGATCGCGGACCTGCGAGCGCTGTCCGACCAGGTGAAGGGCAGCTGCAAGACTGTTGCGATGGTGTTTGCAACGGTCAGCGGCGGAAAGCTGACCTTCCTCGTCTCCCTGACGGATGATCTGGTGGAAAAGGGCTACCATGCCGGAAAGATGGTCAAGGCCATCGCTGCCGCCTGCGGCGGCGGTGGCGGCGGCAAGGCGGATATGGCGCAGGCCGGCGCGAAGGACCCCTCCAAACTCGACGCCGCCTTCGAGGTGGCAAGGACGCTGCTGTAACCTGGCCCACGCCGCGGGCGCGCCGTGGCCAGCTCTGTTGGGATGATGTAGGCGGCGCA
>CAZDUM010000031.1:11915-13287 GCA_964508645.1 uncultured Oscillospiraceae bacterium
CGCCGAAGCTGCAAGAGCGGGGCCGTAACTTTGCGGCCTATCATCAGCAATCCGCCGCGCCGCCGACACTGAAGCTGGCAGGAACGGTAGCCATACTTTCCCCGCCGATCGCCCGCACGCCGCTGCCAATGGGTCACAAGTGGGTCACAAATGGGTCACTGACGGGACTAAATGGGCGAAAAGCCTTGAAATATTCGCGTGTTCGTCCTATAATGAACATACGTTGTGCATGCAGAACATAGAGAGCGCATACGAACCGTGGAAAGGGAAAGACTATGGATAAGCAAACGCGCCTGTTTGATCCGACCAAACTGCAGAAGACCAACCGGGAGATCATCGAAGCCGTCTACCAGGCCTTAGAGGAAAAGGACTATAATCCCATCGACCAGCTGGTGGGCTACATCATCTCCGGCGACCCGTCCTACATCACCAGCCACAACAACGCGCGCACGCTGATGAAGAGCATCGACCGCGATGACCTTTTGGAGGAGCTGCTGCGCTACTATCTCCACAAGGATGAAGCGTAAGATCGGCCTGGATGTCGGCGATAAGACCGTCGGTATCGCCGTCTCCGATCCGCTGAATATCACCGCACAGGGATTGATGACGCTGGAGAGGGTAGGCATACGCAAGGATACCGGCAAGATCCTGGACCTAGTGAAGTCGTACGACTGCGACACGATCGTGATCGGCCTCAATAAGCGTCTCGACGGCACGGACAGCCCGCAGACAGAAAAGGTCTACGCGTTTCGGACCATGCTCGAAAACAAGCTGAAAAGCAGCGCCATGCAGGACGTGCGGATCGTCTGGCAGGACGAACGCCTCACGACAGTCCAGGCGCAGCGCGTGCTGATCGAAGCGGATGTCAGCCGCCGGAAGCGCAAGGCGGTCATCGACAAGCAGGCCGCTGTGCTCATCCTGCAAAGCTATCTGGACAGCGTAGCTGCTACGGCCAAGGCGTCGCCGCAGGGGGCTCCAGATATCCAGATTTTAGATACCCAAAGAGATATACAAACGGATACACGCCCCACATAGAATTGTGCGATGCCGCTTGCTGGCATCCTACCTACAGGCATCCCTGGACATACGGATGCCGCCAGAGCCGCAGCAATTTTCTACTCCGCCAATTCGCGCTCCCGCCTTTTATGATCCACCATCTCAGGAAACGCCGCGGCTCCGCGCTTTTTTCGATCCATCATCTTTCGATGCGCCATCTCAGGAATCGTTTCAATGGCTTGGTGTGATTTCCTCCCCAGATCGCCATTTCATTCCGTCTCATTTTCGGCCGTGTTGACAATGTTGACAGAAATCCACGAAGTGAATATTCCGCGGCGGCGGAGCCGCCCAATCCGGTAAAATAGAGCCACCCGTT
>CAZDUM010000032.1:0-1823 GCA_964508645.1 uncultured Oscillospiraceae bacterium
GACCGTGACGGCGAGCTTCACCTCGGTGCTGCCTTTAGCGACATCCACGGTGTACTGGAGAGGGTCTCCTACCGTTCCGGCACCCTTGCCAGCTGCCTTCGCCTCAAACCCGTCGACGGCGATGGCTTCGACCTCCGCATTCGCGCTCGGCGCCTCCATGGTGATCTCGAGCTTATAGAAACCGACAGTCTTCTTATCCTGAGCTTCTACCCGCAGACCCACGGTAATGGATTTGTCCTTTGTTAATTTTGTTGAAATCTCAGCGCTGTACGTCTGGCTAATATTGGCGCCATCAGCAGCCGGATCAATCTGATACTTGATCGTTGCCTTCGGGTCCGCCGCTTCCACCTTGATCTTCAAGGCCGCTATCGTTCCGCTGTCCTGGTATTTCACGGAGATTGGCAGGGCTACGGCCTCCTTATAGGATGTGGCAGCCTCCGGCAGTTTCGGCACCGCCTCCATGGCATCCTCCGTCCCGACCTGTATGGACTTCAGGCCGACTTCCTTCGGAGCCTCCGCCATCTTGAAGGTGATCTTATAATACATCGATGTCTTGGCATCCTGCGCCGTCACGCGGATGTACAGGGAGACCGGCGCATCCGTTTTGACTTTTACATCCCCTATTCCAGAGAAGTTAGAACTCAATGCGAGCTCACCATCGAAGTCTGTGCCTTGCACAGCATTAGTCTTCTCCTTCGCGCCTTCAAATGTGTTGTCAATCGGCTCCGTAGTCGTGCAGGCCACCGAAGTTGCGGTCTTGGATACCTGCAGCTTGAGTCCGCTCAGGTCGACGCCGTCCTCCGCATCGCTGTACGGAACTTCGATGAGAGTTTCGGTCTGTGCGCCCTTGCTGTACTCTGGATCGCCCGTCACCTCGGTAACTTCGGTGAACTCATCGTTTGCCGGCGCGACCTTTAGAATCTCCGCCTCCGTCAGGGGGTCATCCATCTTGAAGGTGATCTTGTAATAGCCCTTCGTAGATGAATCAGACGCCGTAACCTGCACATAGTAGGCTTTGCTCAGGTCCGCTGAGGAGATTTCTACCTTGCCGGACGTTGCCTCGCCCACAGCAGAAGTATAGTCCGCATCCTTCGACGGCGCGGCCTCTGCTTGCGTCTTTTCTATGTACTTCACAGCATTCGCATCCTCGGCAGCCTGCAAAGTGACTTTTACCGTTTCCTGGTCAGTATATTTCACAGGCACCTCAAGGGGGGCAGGGGCTTCCGCCTTGCCTGCATCCGGGATTGCTAGTTCTTCCTCTTTGCTGAGGGCCCCTCCATCTCCTACCGTAACTGATGTGAGTTTCGTATTGGCTTCCGCCGCAAACGCCATACTCGGTATCAGTGTGAACAGCATGAGTACGCTCAGCAAAACAGAAATTACCTTTTTCATGTCGTTTTCCTCTTTCCTTTCTTTGTGGGATGTAGTCTTTATATCGACTATAGCGATTATAGTCATTCTATCGACTATAGTCAAGCAAAAAAATTGATTTATACTGAAATTGTTCACATGTTCTGCATATTTTTTCCCGTGGAATGTCCCTATGCCTGCGCTCCTTCCACAATGAGGGAACGTGAAGCAAAACACAAGCAGGAGCGCCAATGATCACATATACGCCATTTTGGGATACGCTGAAGCTGAGGAATACGAGCACCTATGTTCTCATCAATCACTATGGAGTCAGCAGCTCGACCATCAACAGGCTCCGTCACAATCAGCCCGTCAGCACCAATACGGTGGATGATCTCTGTCGCATTCTGACCTGCTCCGTGGCGGATATCCTGCAGTATGTGCCCGGCCCCGCCCCGCATCCGTCCCAACCT
>CAZDUM010000032.1:1923-3123 GCA_964508645.1 uncultured Oscillospiraceae bacterium
GGGCCGCCGGTCTACTCTATGTCCCTACTTTCGCACGTTGGCGAGGTAGCTGACGGTGAAGCTGCCGTTCAGTCTGGTCAGTTCCTGGATCAACGCAGCGTCCGTGAGCCCGGACAGCGACGACGCATCGGGGAGGTCGCCGGATGTCTTTTGCGAAGAACGCCCCGACAGCGTGTCGAGCAGTTCGGACAAAATCGACTGGCTCGGCGCCGTGAAAACCTCGATCGCGCAGTCTCCGAGCTCGTATGTCGCGCACATGTCCGCGGCCGCCTCCTCGTATGTGCCGATCGCGTCGATGAGGCCGTTTTCGAGCGCCTGTTTCGCGGTGTAGATGCGGCCGTCCGCCAGCTCGCGGACCGTCTCCTCATCCATATCCCGTCCCTCGGCCACGATGTCGACGAACTGATCGTATGCCTCGTCGACCAACCCCTGGAATATCTCCTTTTGCTCCTCGGTCATGGCCTCGTAGCTGCTGCCCATGGCCTTGTTGTCGCCGGAGGTGATGGTGTGCGTCTTAATGCCGAGGTTGTCCAGGAGTTCGCTGATGTCGAGCATCGTGCCCATCGTCACGCCGATGGAGCCGGTCCAGCAGTTGCGGTTGGCGATGATCTTGTCGCAGGGGGCGGAGATGTAGTAGCCGCCGGAGGTCGCCTGGGACTGCATGGAGGCGTAGACGGGGCGGCCGGTTTCGCTCTGGTACTGCTTGATCTTGAGGTAGAGTTCGTCGCTGGCGTAGACGCTGCCGCCGGGGGTGTTGACGTAGAGGATGAGGCCGCGGTTGTCCTCGTCGGCCATCATGGCGTCGATGGCGTTCAGGAGGTAGCGCTGGTTGTAGGTGCTGCTGGCGGTCTCGCTGATCTCGCCCACCACGTTGACGGTGCCGATGTAGGGGTGGCCGAAGCCGGTGGTGACCTCGTAGGTGTCCGGGGCGAGAGCGTCGCGGATGCCGTCCGTGATGTGGTCGGCGAGGCGGCTGCAGGAGGCGGTCAGGAGGACGACGCAGAGGATGACGAGGGCCAGGATGGCGAGGGCTTTGGCCCAGGCGGGCATGGGGCGGCGCGGCGGGTCCAGGATCACGGTCTGCCGGCCGTACTCGTCGGCGGTGTACCATGTGCTGCCGGAGGGGGCGGCGTCGGTGGATGCGTGCCTGCGGCGGCGGTCCGCTGAAGATGCCGCGGCCGCATCGTCGCGGGAGGGGCG
>CAZDUM010000032.1:3223-6033 GCA_964508645.1 uncultured Oscillospiraceae bacterium
TACTGGTGGCGTGACCCGCGGCGGCTTCGCCTGCCCGCTCTGCAGCATCCTGCAGCGCTCGTGTTTCAGCCATGTCCTGCCGCGCCGCACCGCCATCCAGCTCCAGCCCGCGGTCTGCGCCGGCATCCTCCTCTATCCCCTGCGTCGTCTGCGGCGACTGCTTTTGCGTCCGCTCATCCGCCTGCATTTTCCTTTCCTGCTCCATAGCTGTCATCCGCCTTTCCGTGAAGCGCCGATGGACGTAAACTTCCATCCTTTTGCCGTTCACTTTGCCATTCACATGCAACGCCGTTCACATCCAACTCATTTTAGCATGGAAAAATCCGCCGGACAAGGACGCCGTCGCATATTTTACCGGCGCCTCGCCGGCGCGCGTTGCCCCCATGTTGACCAACTGGACAGAAGTCGGCCATTCTGTCAACTTTGTCAACATCCCCCGCCCCAATTTGTTGACAGAAGGCGGGAAATGCGGGCATTTTGTCAACATTCGGCGAATTTCCCCTCCCAAAACTGGAAAATGGAGGAAAATTTGTTGACAGATAGGCTCAAAATCGCGCAATCTGTCAACGTGCACCCTCCTCATCGGTGCAAAAGCGTGCGAATATGTGGCGTGGGCTGCCTTTTTTCCTCATGTATTCCATATCCTGCCATATTTCATCACTTCAAGGCGGTGTTGCTGCGTTGCTGCACTGCTATGCTGCCTCGTTGCTGCATTACCTTGCTGCTATGCGGTGGCGCCGCTGCATCACTTCGCCGCTATGTAGTCTCACCGCCGTATCACTTCGCTACTATGACCCCGCTGCAGCATCACTTCGCCGCGGTGCTACCTCTCTGCCACATCATTTCGCTGCTGTGCTGTCTCACCGCAGCACCGCATTACCGCATTACCGCGTGACAGCAAGTATTTCGCGCACCGCAGCATCGCAGCATCGCAACCTCTCGGCGCTGCGGCATCGCGGCCCTCGCTTCCATTT
Organism: uncultured Oscillospiraceae bacterium; assembly: GCA_964508645.1. GTDB lineage: Bacteria > Bacillota > Clostridia > Peptostreptococcales > Anaerovoracaceae > RGIG7179. Next base: position 4,198 of record CAZDUM010000032.1, read on the forward strand.
GCTGCATTATAGTATAGCGCGATCAAAACGCTACATTATATTAGTATGAGGTACGGGTCAACCGATTCCCCATGAGGTCCGCCCGCGCCGCCAACTCCGCTCAGTGCCGGCCCGCGTCGCCGATTCCCTACGGCGCCCGCCGATGCGCAGTCATCCCCTCCGCGAGGCAGGCCGCCGCGCGCCAGTTTCCACGTCAGCTCCCCCGCAAGAGTGTCTGCATACCGGGGCGCGCAGCTGGCAAGTGGGCGGCGGCCTCGAAGAAGTGCCCGGCTGCGGCCCGCGTCGTCGATTCCCTACGGTGCCCGGCGCCCGTCGATGCCCCCTCATCTCCTTCGCGAGGCACTCCCCCACGTCCCTGTCATCTCCTCCGCGACGATGCCCGCCTTGCCGCCACCTTTCCCACGATGACCGCCAGCGCCCCGGTCAGCACCATATCCGGCAGGGTGTTCCCCACGGGCAGGTCGACGCGCATCAGAAGACGATAGGCGACGAAGCCCAGCCCCCAGACGACCAGCATCGGCAGATCCGCCCTTTTGCGGGTGCGGTCCTCGTGCAGGAAGAAATAATCCGCGATCTGGATGGCGATCATCGGCGCGAACACCGACCCGATGAGATAGAGAAAATCGGTGATGTCATCCATGGGAAAGAGTATGGCGCTCGCGGTCCCCACCAGCGTCGTGGCGATGGCCATGGTTTTGCCGGAAAACCGCTTGGTGACCGATTCCCCGGAGATGCCCGCAGACCAGGCGTCGAGGAAGGTCGTCGTGACGGTGGAAAAGACGATGATCAGAAGGCCCGCGACCCCCAGCCCAGCTTTTATCATGATCTGGGCGATATCGAAGGTATCGGTCAGGATCGCAGCGCCCATCCCGATGACATACATCCAGCAACTGACCAGGCCGTACACCAGGGCGCTGACGGCGCTGGCCTTGACCGGATCCTCCGCCTGCCGGGTATAGTCGCTGATGAGAGGCAGCCAGGAGAGCGGCATCGCCACAGCCAGCTCCACGCCCGCGCCGAACGAAAGCGTCTGCCCGAGCACGCCCGCCCCCACGCTGCCGCCGCCTCGAAATATCCGGTAGCTCAGGATGAGCGTCAGGACGAACAGCGCCGCCATGGCCACCGTGTTGACCTTGCCCAGATTCGTGATGCCGATGAGAATCCACACGAGGATGAGAGCGCCGATGACCACGCACCACAGGATGCGCCCGATCGGCCACGCCCCCTCCGCCGCCAGCGCCCCGTCATAGATCATGATCGCCGTCCAGCCCACCAGCTGCAGAACATTCAGCAGCGCGAAGAAGCGGCCGCCCGTGCTGCCGAAGGTGCGCTTGGCAGACTCCATGGCGGACAGACGCCGGGTGCCGCCGATGACGCCGGCGAGGAAAAGAAGGGTGCACCCGATGAGATGCCCGGCGAGGATGCTGAGAAGCCCCGTCTTCATCCCCAGCGGCGCGAAATAGGTGCCGGTCAAAATTTCCGCGATGGACAGGCCCGCCCCGAACCAGATGAGCCCGTTCTCAAAGAGAGAGGTGCGCTTTTCCATCAGACGCCACCCCCTTTGCAGCTTGCCGTACCGCCCGCAGGTCCGCCGCCCGTTTCTGAGGAAAAGTTGTTCGTCGCACCTTCGTCGCCCCCGCTCGCAGAAGCATCGGTCAAAGCGCTACCGACCCCGCTGCCTATAGCTTCCCCACCGCCCGCAGGTCCGCCGCCTGTTTCTGAGGAAAAGTTGTTCGTCGCACTTTTGTCGCCCCCGCTCGCTGGAGCATCTGTCACCGCGCTACCGACCTCGCCGCCTACAGCTGCCGCGCCGGCCGCAGGTTCCTTACCCGCCGC
>CAZDUM010000032.1:6133-11034 GCA_964508645.1 uncultured Oscillospiraceae bacterium
GCGCCGCCGCCCGCAGGCCCTTTATCGTCCGTCTCGCCCGCCGCCGCGTCCGTCGTCGCGAAACGGCAGCCGTGCAGCGCGAAGCCGTGATCCATGGGGCCGCGACCTTTTCCTAAGTCGAGCATGGCCGACAGCGCGCCGCTGATATACGCCTTCGCCCGCTCCACCGCCGTTTTCAGCTCATAGCCCTTGGCGAGATTGGACGCGATGGCGCTCGACAGCGTGCAGCCGGTGCCGTGCGTATTGGGATTGTCGATACGCCTGCCGTAGAACCACTCGCAGGCCCCGTCCCGCCACAGGAGATCGTTGGCATCGTTGACCTGATGACCGCCCTTTAGCAGCACGGCGCAGCCGTACCGCCTGCCGATGACCGCCGCCGCCCTCTCCATCTCCGCGTCCGTGCGGATGCTGCCCGGCGCCAGGCCCGCCAGCACCTCCGCCTCCGGAATGTTGGGCGTCACGACCTCGGCCAGCGGCAGCAGCGCCTCCGTCAGGGTCGCGATGGCCTCCTCGCTGATGAGCCGCGCTCCGCTGGTCGCCACCATCACCGGGTCGACCACGATATGTTCGGCTTGATAAAATCCGAGCCGCTCGGCGATCGTCCGGATCAGGGCGCTTGCGCTCACCATGCCGATCTTCACCGCGTCGGGGCGGATGTCCGTAAAGACAGCGTCGAGCTGCGCCCGTAAAAAATCCGGCGTAACCTCCATGATCGCTGTCACGCCGGTGGTGTTCTGAGCGGTCAGAGCCGTGACTGCGCTCATGGCATATACGCCATTGGCGAGCATGGTCTTGATATCCGCCTGCATCCCGGCGCCTCCGCTGGCGTCGCTGCCAGCGATGGTCAATGCTGTTTTCATGGTCTTCGTCCTCCTCATGCGCCGGCCTGGCCGGCGCGCCACAAAACAGGCACTACTTTTGTTAGGCGACAGAAGGTGGTGCCCCCGATCTGCCGCCGGGAAATGCGGCCCGCCGCGCCGCGGTGGGTCTCCACGGGAGGCGCATCCGCCGGCGAGAACCGGCAGGGAATCGCTGTCCGCGGCCCGCGCGGCGCCCGTAGAGGATTGCTGTCCCCCTCGCCGTCACCGTGCGTAGACCATGCGGGCCCTACAGCCTCGCGGGGCTTTCAGCGCCTACCGGGCGCCGGCCGCCATTTCCCAGAATGTATGAAATTGTTTCAGGTCGGGCAGCGCCATATCCGCCTCCTCGCAGATGGCCGGCCAGTCGCCGGCGCTGCCCTCGTCGTACACGCCCGCCGTGCGAAAGCCCGCGGCCCGCGCGGTGCGGATGGCGTAGAGGCCGTCCTCCACCACCCAGGTGCGCTGCGGCGGTGTGCCGAGGCACGCCGCCGCGCGCAGGAAAATCTCCGGTTCCCGTTTGCTGCGCCCGATCTCGCCGCAGGTGAAGATGCCGCGAAGAAGCGGCAGTACCCCCACGCGGCCGAGCGCGGTCTCGATCTGCCGCCGATCGCTCGATGTGGCGACGACCATGGGCACATGCCGCTTTGCCAGGGCCTGCAGGAAGTCGCCCGCCCCCGGCTTCAGGGGTGCCTCCCGGCAGTAGAAGTCGTCCACGACCGCCAGCACGCCCTGCAGGATCTCATCCGGCGCCTCCGAAAGCCCGTAGCGCGACCGGATGTAGACAGAGCCCTCCTCCAGCGACATGGTAAAGAGCTTGCGCCCCAGCCCCGTCTCCGGCTCTATGCCGCGGTCCAGCAGGTAGCGGCTCGCCGCATCGTCCCAGATCGGGGTCGTATCGAGCAGGGTGCCGTCCACATCGAAGATGACGCCAAACGGCGTCGCCCCGCCCGCCGCATCTCCCCTCATGGCTTTGCCACCATGGCCGCCGCAGCGGACCGCAGGGCCGCAGCGGCAGCCCGCACATCCGCCTGCGCAAAGATCGCGCTGATGACGGCGATACCAGCCAGGCCGCAGCCGGCGAGCTTATCCACATTCGCCGCGGATATGCCGCCGATGGCCACGACGGGAATCCGCACCGCCCGGCAGATCGCGGCCAGCATATCCAGGCTCACATCGTCCGCATCCTCCTTCGAGCCCGTGGGAAACACAGCGCCCACCCCCAGGTAGTCGGCGCCCCGCGCCTGCGCCAACAGGGCCTGCTCCACCGTCTGCACCGACACGCCCACGATCCTGTCCGGCCCGACCATCGCCCGCACATCGCCGGCCTCCATGTCGTGCTGCCCCACGTGCACCCCATCGGCATCCGCCGCCAGCGCGATCTCCACATCGTCGTCGATGACGAAGGGCACGCCGCGGGCCCGGCAGAGCGCCTTCAGCCTGACGGCCTCCGCGAGAAAAGGTTCCCGCGCGAGATGTTTTTCCCTGAGCTGCACGAAGGTCGCACCGCCCTGCAGTGCCGCCTCCACCTGACTTTCCAATGTTTTCTCCCCCAGCCAGCTCCGGTCCGTGACGGCGTACAGCAGCAAATCCTCCCGGTGCAGGCGGGCCCTGGGGCTGCCCGCACACCCGCGCTGGTCCTTCTCGTGGCTATCAGCGGATTTCATAGAAGGCCCCCTCGTCGAGCATCTTCCCATCCATCCTGTAGATGGCGTCAATGATGCGATTTCTGTACGTGGAATTGCCATCCCCCGCCGCCATCCGGCTCCAGCCGATCTCCCCGGCCAGTCCCATGGCGCAGACGGCAGCCGCGGCGGCCTCCAGACGGTCGTCCGGATTCGCGGTCAGAAACGCCGTCATCATCCCGGACAGCTGGCAGCCGGTCCCCGTGATGCGGCCCATCTCCGGCCGGCCGTTACGGATGACATAACATGTTTTATTGTCTGCCACGAGGTCGATGGCACCGGTGATCGCCACGATGCAGCCGGCCTCCTCCGCGAACGCCTTGGCGAAGTTCACGGCAGTGTCGAGCGTCTCCTCCGTCACCGCGTCCGCCACGTCGGCATCCACGCCCTTCGTAGTCCCGCTGCCCTCCGCCAGCGCACGAATCTCCGAGATATTGCCCCGAATCGCCGTCAAAGGCAGCGCCTCCATGAGTTTCCTGGCCGTGTCGGTCCGCAGACGGCTCGCCCCCGCACCGACCGGGTCGAGCAGCAGCGCGTGTCCGAGTTCCCCGGCGCGGCGTCCGGCGAGAAACATGGCCTCGATGGAGCGGCGGTTCAATGTCCCGATATTGATGTTCAGCCCCCCGCAGATCGAGGTGATGTTCTCCACATCCTCCGGCTCATCGCTCATGATCGGGCTGCCACCGCAGGCCAGGATCACATTCGCCACATCGTTGACCGTCACATAGTTCGTGATGTTATGCACCAGCGGCACGGTCTTTCTCACAGTGTCCAGACAGGTTCCCAGCATTTTTTTCTCTCCTCCTTGCTATCCAGCAAAATCTCAATCGTCGAGCCCGGCGGCCAGCTGCCCGGCTGCCGCGCGCTCTATGCTCCGTACGATGGCCGTGGCCAGCGCGGCCTCGGTCCCGCGGCAGCCCGGTATTTCGCCCGCGCACAATAAAGCGGGACGCCCAACATAGGCGCCCCACCGTTCCTGGTTCCAAGCTATTTTCCCTACGCTGGCATTATCCAAATCAGGTTCGCGGGTCAAGGCGGGATCGCGCCTACTCTCAGCCTGCTTCCGCAAGCTCCCCGGTTGTATGCGGATATTGTACACCCGCCTCTCCATCTTGTCCACAGAAACTTAAATGGTGGGCCATGCCTCCCATAGCCCCGCCTGTCTCCCCTCTACGCCTACTTCAGCCTTTCGCAGAAGTCGGCCATCACTGCGGAGACCTTGATCTGCTGCGGGCACACGGCTTCGCAGCTGCCGCAGGCGATGCAGGCGGACGGCTGCTTTTCCGGCGGGATGGCTTCGAGCGCCATGGGCGCGATGAACCCGCCGCCCGTAAAGGCATGCTCGTTGTACAGGCTGAGGAGCCCCGGTATGTTGAGCCCCTGCGGGCAGTGGCTCATGCAGTACTTGCAGGCCGTGCAGGGGACGGAGGTGCGCGATGTCATCTCCCGCGCCAGCGCAAAGAGCGCCTCCCTCTCGGCCGCCATCTGCGCCGCACCGGCCTCGCTCTCCGTGTCCGGGTCAGGCTGCTCGAACAGGCGGATATTCTCCGTCAGCTGCGCCAGGCTGGAGGCGCCGCTCAGGATGGTCGTGACGCCCGGTATCGTCCGCACGAAGCGGAAGGCCCAGTCCACCGCATCGCCCTCGCTGCGCACCGCACGGAGCCTATCCATGTCCTCCTCCGTCAGCCTGGCCAGGCGCCCGCCGCGCAGGGGTTCCATGACCCAGATGGGCAGGTTCCAGGCCCGCAGCATCTCCACGGCCTCCTTCGCATCCTGGAACTCCCAGTCCAGCCAGTTGAGCTGAATCTGGCAGAACTCCATGTCCGCGCCATAGGCCTTCAGAAAACGCTCCAGCACCGGCAGCCCGCCGTGGTTGGAAAAACCGAGATGCCGGATGCGGCCTCGACGCTTTTGCTCGGCCAGATAGCGGTGGACGCCGTACCTTTCCTCGTCGAGATAGGCGTCTATGTTCATCTCGCAGACATTGTGGAAAAGGTAGAAGTCGAAGTAGTCCACCCCGCACTTCTCGAGCTGCTTCTCGAAGATCTCCTCGGCATGGGACATGTTGGCCAGGTCATAGCCGGGAAACTTGGTCGCCAGGTAAAAGCTCTCCCGCGGGTATTTTTGCAGGCACTGCCCCACCACCTCCTCCGAGTGGCCGTCGTGGTAGCCCCAGGCGGTATCGAAGTAGTTGATACCGCTCTCCATGGCCAGGTCCACCATCTGCTGCACCTGCGGCACGTCGATGGCGCCGTCGTCGCCGTTTAGGATCGGCAGGCGCATGGTGCCCATGCCCAAGAGAGAAATGTTCATGTCCTGAAATTTGCGATAGTTCATACGCCCTCCTCGTCACAGCGCA
>CAZDUM010000032.1:11134-13262 GCA_964508645.1 uncultured Oscillospiraceae bacterium
CCGCCTTCTTTTCCATCGACGCGGACCGCACGGCCCGCCCCGTCCGTCAGCCCGGCGGCCACCCCATCTTGCGCTTGCCCAGAATGTGCATGTGCAGATGCTTCACCGTCTGGAACGCATCCTCCCCGTTGTTGATGACCACGCGGTAGCCGTTTTCCAGCCCCAGCTGCGCCGCGATCTGCGGCACCTTGGCCAGCATGTAGCCCAAAAGCTCCTGATCCCCCGCCGCATCGTCCAGGCAGGCTATGTGCGCCTTGGGCACCAGCAGCACGTGCACCGGCGCCTGCGGCTCCGCATCGCGGAAGCAAAACACCCGCTCGTCCTCATAGACCACATCGGTGGGAATCTCGTGCCCGGCCAGCATGCAAAAAATGCAATCAGCCATCGTACAGTTCTCCTTTCATTCCGTCCTCATACGCCTCCAGCAGGCGGACCCGGCAAAATGTCCCGCACAGGGCCGCATCCCCCGCCACATAGACCTTGACGTATGTATCGGTATAGCCGGTCAGCATCGCGGTGCCGTCCCCCGTTTCCTCCTCCAGGAGGACGCGTCGCACCTCGCCCCTGGCCGCACACCCAGCAAAATATCTGCGCGCCGACGCCTCTCCCGCCGCCAGGAGTCTCTCCATGCGGGCTTTTTTCACCCCGCCGCTCACCTGCGCCGTCATCGCGGCCGCCGCCGTACCCGGTCGCCTGGAAAAGCGAAACCCGTGTACCCGGCTGAATCCCGCCTCCTCGATGAGGCGCAGCGTGTCGGTGAAATCCGCCTCCGTCTCGCCGGGAAAGCCGACCATCAGGTCGGTGGTGATGCCGTAGCCCGGATCGAAGCCCCGCAGGATGCGCACGATCTCCAGGTAGGCGCTGCGATCATAGCGGCGCCCCATGGCGCGCAGGATGCGGTCGCTGCCGCTCTGCGCCGACAGATGGAGGTGGTGGCAAAGCCTGTCGTAGCGGAGCAGGCGCCGCACATAGGCCGCGTCTATGACGGTCGGCTCGAGGGAGCTCAGGCGCAGGCGAAAGTCCCCCGGCAGGGCGGAGAGGCGCCGGATCAAAAGCTCCACGCCCCGCACATCCTCTGCGATCTCGTCCGCCGTCCGCGGGTAGCTGAAGTCCGGTTCCATGCCGTAGAGCGCCGTATTGATGCCGGTCAGGACCAGCTCCCGGAAGCCCGATGCCAAAAGGCTCTCGGCCTCGGCGACGATCTCCTGCGGATCGCGGCTGCGCACCGGTCCCCTGGCGTAGGGGATCACGCAGTAGGCGCAGAAGCGGTCGCATCCCTCCTCCACCTTGATGCAGGCGCGGGTGCGGGATTCCATGGAGGTGATGATGCCGCGGTCGGTGTAGGCGGTCAGCGCCTCGCGGGGCTGCAGGTAGACGGGCGCGGCAGCCTCTGGGACAGCCGATGCGGGCGCGGTCCACCCCGGCATGGTCCGCTGCCGCAGGACCTCCTCCACATGGGCCGCCATATTGGCCTTTTCGCCGGTCCCGACGATGAGGTCCACCTCCGGCATGGCCGCCAGCGCCTCCGGCGCCACCTGCGCATAGCAGCCGCAGACGGCGATCAGGGCCTGGGGGCAGCGGGCGCGCAGCCGCCGGATGATCTGCCGGGACTTGCGGTCCGCCAGCCCCGTCACCGTGCAGGTGTTGATGACATAGGCATCGGCTGGCGCCTCCTCGTCCACGACCGTATGGCCGGCGGCGGCGAACTGCTCCTTCATCGCCTCCGTCTCATACTGGTTGACCTTGCAGCCCAGCGTGTGAAAGGCGACCCTCATCCCCGGCCTCCATCAGGCTGGCCGGCGGCGGTCCGCTCCCCGTCCCCCTGCGCGCGGCAGGACTGCCCGGCTCCAGACTGCTCTTTGGCGGCCAGCGCGCCGGCCGGTTTCTCAGCGCCGAACTGCCCCGCACCGGGCTGGCCATCGGCGACCAGCGTACCGCCAGCTTTACCCGTCTCAGACTCTGCATCGTATGCCCGGCCGGCGGCCTGTTCACAGCCGGACTGTGCCTCGTCATGTCGGCTACCGTCGAACCCTTCGACGGCTGTCCGCTCCCCGTCAGGCTGCTGGCTACTGGCAGGCTGCCCCACACCGCGCTGGCTCTCGCCAGAATTTTTCGCATCGGATCGTCC
>CAZDUM010000033.1:0-6011 GCA_964508645.1 uncultured Oscillospiraceae bacterium
GAAATCCTTTTTCGGTTTCACGCTGGATCATCTGAATCTGACGCTGCCAAGCGGCTGCATTATGGGATTGATCGGGGAAAACGGAGCCGGAAAAAGCACGACGATGCGGCTGATACTGGATATGATCCGCAGGGACAGCGGGTCCGTTCTCATCTTCGGGAAGGATAATCGGGAAAATATCGAGCTTCTAAAGGAGGATATCGGCGTCGTGCCGGATGAGGTGGGCGTCCCGGAATGTTTCACGGTCGGGCAGGTCGGCAAGGTCATGCGATACACCTTCCGCAACTGGGACGATACGGAATATGCCCGTTTGATCGAGAAGATGTCCTTGCCTGAGGGCAAGGCCTTTCAGGAGTTTTCCCGCGGGATGAAGATGAAACTCGGCATCGCCATCGCCCTGTCGCATCACAGCAGGCTGCTTTTGCTGGACGAGGCCACCTCCGGCCTTGACCCTGTGGCCAGGGATGAAGTGCTGGATATGCTTGCCGATTTTACAAGGGATGAAACCCACTCCGTCCTATTCTCGTCCCACATCGTCAGCGACCTCGAAAAGCTGTGCGATTATGTGGCTTTCCTGCATCAGGGAAAGTTGATTCTCTGCGAGGAAAAGGATAGACTGCTGGAGCGGTACGGCATCCTGCACTGCACGAAGGAGCAGCTGTCCCAGATAGACGAGGCTGCGATCTTCCATAAAAAAGAAACGTCCTACGGCGTGGAGGCCATGGTCCTTCGGGAGGCCATGCCGCATGACTGGTCCGTCAGTCCCATCAGTATCGAGGAGCTGTTCGTGTTCATGGTAAAGGAGGCGGCGTGAGATGAAGGGGCTTTTGCTGAAGGATTTCCATATGGCGAGAAAATATTGCAAATCATACCTGCTGATCGCCGCCATCTTTCTGGTCATTTCGTGTTTTGGAACCGAAAATCTGTACTTCGCCTTTTATCCCGTCATCCTGTGCGGGATCATTCCGATGAACCTCCTTGGCTATGATGAACGGAGCAGGTGGCTGCAATACAGCGGCACACTGCCGTACACCAAGGCGCAGGTCGTTTCCTCCAAGTACTTGATCGGACTCCTCTCACAGCTAGGGATGGCGGTGATCGTCACCGTATTTTGTCTGATACTGACAGGAATAAGATGCGGCCTGCATATCGGTGAACTGGGTGTGCTCCTTTTCATCACGCTCACCATTTCCCTGCTCATCCCCGCCCTCGCGCTGCCGTTTGCATTTTGGTTGGGAATCGAAAAGGTGCGCTGGGTGTACTATCTTCTGGTCGGCCTGTGCTGTGGGGCCGGCTTGATCTTCATCGGGATTTTTCAAATGCTGCCCCATAGAATCGCCGATATGTACAGCGTCTTAGCCCTGTGTCTGATCGGCGTCATCGCCCTCTACCTGCTTTCCCAGTGCCTGTCAGTCGTTCTTTTCAGGAGGGGGAAGATATTTTGAGAAGTTTGATCGTCTGCCCATAAACCAGAGGTATTTCTCATCAGAACGAATACCGTGCACGGCATAGCTCCCGATTCATTCTCATCATCCATATTGAATGAATCAAGGGGTGTCAGCTGTTAAATTGCCGCTTACGGCTGTCAAAAGACAGAAGACAGGTCGCACATCTGTATCTGTCATCGTTAAAGGCGAATACAGCCGCCCTATCCGAAGGTGTTATACGCGATTTGATCCAGCTGCGCACGGATTTCCGAAAAATCGCAATCGAGATCCAGGGTTTTCACGAAAATTCTGTTGCCATCCATCCTGTACTCCTGATCCGGCAGTATCCGCTCATCGGTCCTGGCGTAAAGCAGCATACCGGAAACGGTGCCTTTCACGCTCCGATTCATGTTCTTCACATAGGTGAAAATCTGATAGAGGTTTTCGGAATGGATGGTATGGGCATCATAATGCGTCTGCGTCGTCGCAGCGTAGCACTTCGCGTCGATGATCAGCACGTTGTTTCCATCTCTCAGCGTGACATCGCTCTGCATAGCCGGCAGCATATCGCCGTAGCCGTCATCCAGCGCCCAGGGAATCTGGGCGGCCTCAGCCTTGAATCGCGGGTGCTCCTTGCGATAATATTCCAGGATGAATTTCTCGTAGAGCCTGCACATACGCTGCTCGTCCAAAAAACCCATGAGCTTCGCGCTCCCCCGGTCTGTCGTCTGCAATAAGCCCTGCATCACGAGATAGCAGATGGAAATCAGCATCCGGTAGGTCTGATTATTCTGGTTGTATTGGATATGCCAGTTAATGCCGCGGACCGGCAGCGTGGTCACATCAGAAAAGTACGCGAGCAGTTTTCGCAGCCTGCGTTTCCGGTCGAAGCAGATATCGCTTCTTAGCAGAACTTCCATGGTGGTCTTGAGGATGGCGTTCAGGTAGGAATCGACGGAAAACTCATCGTAGCTACAGACAAGCTGCCTTTTGCGCATCGTCTGCTCCTTGAGCGAGGACGAAATATCGATCTTCCCTTTGAGCGAGGAGAGCGGCTCTGACCGGGTGATATACTCCTTTCTTAAGCCGCGCTTGATCTGCGCAGTAACCCCATTTATCAGGATTTCCGCGCAGAGCTCGCCTACATTCTCGAATTCCTCCGTCGCGATCTCCTTATACCCCCGCTCCCTGAGAATCTGGAACGCATAGGAAAGCATATAGTAGATGTTCTGGATGCGGATCATCGGATAGCACCTCTAAGGTTTGCCGACCACTCCCTGACCTTGGAAGGCTCGTCGTACCAATACTCCCTCAGCAAGGGGATGACTTCGTAATTCACGACGGAGTCAAGCCATTCATCGGTCACCTCATTTTCCGTGTAGAAATAGCTGTGGCCGATGCAAAATCCCTCTCCGAGAGATGCGTCATCCGAAATCGCAGCGTTCAGATTTTCGACGGTGGCGACCAGTTTCTCCAGCTTAGCGCTGCCCTTGGATGCGAGATATTTCCGAAAGCCGTCGGTTGCGAAGGCGGGAGCAAAATCGAAAAAGGCGAACCGTCTGCGGAGCGCATAATCCATCATGGCCAGGCTTCGGTCGGCGGTGTTCATCATACCGATGATGTGGACGTTTTCCGGTACGGTAAACCACTCATGGGAGTAGAGCAGTTGAATCCTTTCGCCACGTTTATCCGGCTCTATCAGCATCATCAGCTCGCCCAGGATTTTACTCAGGTTCCCGCGGTTGATCTCATCGATGATGAAAAAGTAGGGGTGCTCGTCGTCGACCTCAGCCTCTTTGCAGAACTGATAAAACACACCGTTTTCGAGCCTAAATCCCGCCTCCGACGGGCGATATCCTTGGATGAAATCCTCATAGGAATAACTTTGATGAAACTGCACCATCGCCACACGACTGGTGTCCTTCACTCCCATGATCGAATAGGCGAGACGCTTGGCTGCGTACGTTTTTCCCACACCCGGCGGTCCCTGCAGGATGAGGTTGGATTTGCTAAGCAAAAGCCCGACGAGCCGGCGATACGTCTCCTCCGGCATGAAGACTTCGGCCAGGAAATTCTCCTTGGTATAGGGCGAATACGGGCCTTCCCTATCCGGAAGAATGGCATCCGGCGTATCCTCCGCAAATAAGGAAATCAGCTGCGTGACCAGGTCTGGATAAGGAGAGATGTTCGTCAAAGTTTTCATCGTCATCTGGTTGGGCACATCCCATTCGCCCTTTACCTGCCAATTCACTTTCCTTATGTGTCGAAAACTATCCCTCGATGCATCATAGATATAATCCGATGTGACGACACCTTTTCCGACGATCTTGTGGATTCCTTTTTTAGCGATGACGATATCGCCGACCTGCATTTCATTGGCGAATTGCCACAGACAGTGGGCATCATTCTTGAAGGTGGATTCGGTCCCATAGGCACTCCTCATCTTCTCTTTGATTTTCTCCTTGGATGGAAAATCCTTTAGGTTACAGTTGATTTCCTCCCAGCCGACGCCCATGATGCCGTTCTGATAGAACTCGTCCCACATATAGGCATTGTTTCCAGGCGCATAGAGCCAGTATACGGCCCCCTGAACCGGGGAATCGGAAATTGGTGGAGAAACGATGGCGTCATCGTCACCCTGATTCGCTTTTCTCCATGCGTGATAGGAAAGCTCCGGAAAACTATGGTACGGAGAATCGGCTCTTTTGAAGGCGGCCCGGGCCTGCGTGCACATACGCAGATATCCGGCGCCATCTGGAACCCCCTTGGTCACAACCGAAAAGATGGAGCTAAAGTCATGCGGCATGATCCCGGTATCGAGAATGAAGTGGCGGTTCGTTCCGTCCAGGTTGACGAAGGCAAACGGCCGGATCCAGTAAAGCCCCATCGTGATATTCCACTTCGCGTATTTCTGCTGAATGACGATGTCATAGCGCTGGATCAAGTCGCTCTCGCTGGCATCGGACGGATGGTCTGCGAAGAGAATGGCCGCTTCAAATAATTCCCATAAGTGGTCGATATCCTGCACTCCCCGTTCCCCTTGGTTGGCGTAGAACCTCGCATTGAGGGAGACCATTACGGGAATTCCGTCAAAATCTGTCGGCACCTCCGCCCGAATCCCCATTTTCTGCTTGAACTGAACCAACAGCGCCGTCCGATTCTCATTCTTAAGGCTGCTATTGAACGAGCTAAAGACGGTGAAGGGGCAGATATCCTGATCTTGATCCTTGAATGGAAAATGCAGCCCGGCCTTCGCGAAGATATCCTTAAGTTCCAGGATGAGGGTCATGCGATCCCTTTTATAGGGAAGCAGCGCATTGGCCAGTTCCATATAAAAATCTGTCCATATATATTTCTTTTCCATATTGGTGCCTCCAGCTCATTATCCAATTAGAATTCCAGCACATTCACAGCAGACGGCCGGCAGCCGGCAGAACCGCCTCGTTCACGCGGGGATATCGAACATCGCCATCAGCCTTCTGAAGGGATCCTGCCCGTCGAGGCAGGTGTCCGTCAGGTATCCCCTTTCGCTTTCCCACATGGCAAGGCCGCGGTAGTAAAATGCCTTCTTCCGGTCCTCGATGAGGAACGGAACGATGCGATACCGCAGGCACTCCTTGAAGGCGATCAATCTGCCGACTCTGCCGTTCCCGTCTTGAAACGGGTGTATACTCTCAAATTCATAGTGGAAACGGATGATATCCTCTATGCTGACGGTCCCTATCGCCGCATAGTCTTCGAGCAATTCCCGTATGCGGGCGGGAACGTCCTGCGGTTTTGCGGTCATCCTGCCGCCCACGGTGTTCGGCATCTTCTTCCAGTCCCCCACGGCGAACCAGGGAAGCGAGGCATCCTTCGTCCCCTGCTTGAGGATGCCGTGCAGCCGCTTCATGTGCGCTTCGGTGAGCGCATCCTCCGCCGTGTCGATCACATAATCCATGGCACGGAAGTGATTGACCGTCTCGATCACATCGTCCACGGGCACGCCTTCTGGCGCCTCCACCGTGTTCGTTTCAAAGATCATCCGCGTCTCCTCTTCATTTAAGCGGCTGCCTTCGATGTGATTGGAGTTATAGGCCATTTTGACCTGCAGCTCGTGATAGATGCCGCCGGAAATCCCGGCGCTTTTCTCGTCCCTAAGCCGCTGCAGCAGCGCGTTGGACGAAACCTCGCGACACAGATCCGAAACGGAGCAGCCGAGAAACGCCGCGATTCTCTGCATCACCCTGTCGGCTATCTTCTCCCCTTTGGCGATCTTGGCGACGGTTCTCGAGGATATGCCGAGCGCCGCCGTGAGTGAGGATTTCGTAAGCCCCTTCTCTGACAGTCTCTGTAAAAGTCCCGCATAGGAAAACATGCATGCACCGCCTTTCTTTACCTATTACAGCATAAAAGCGGGTAAAAGTAAAGATAACGGCCCGAAAATCTCGAAAAAAGTAAAGATGTCCGATGCCCGTAGCTCCCTTTCTCCGCCGCCTTGGAACGGGTCGGCGCAACCTATCGAGCGTCTGCCCGCTGGTTTCTGAGGAAAAGAATCCTCCGGCGCGCAGGGCACGTACGGGGTGTCAAACGGTCCGGCGCGCA
>CAZDUM010000033.1:6111-13105 GCA_964508645.1 uncultured Oscillospiraceae bacterium
ATCCAGAGCGCAGCGCGTGAAAAAGACGCCCGTCGCCGAGCGCCTTTCTCACTGCGTTATCATTATGTAAGGACCCTGCACGCCCGTCTCAGGCCTCCAGGGATTGCTTGCGCGTTACCTCGACCTTTTCCTCATAGCAGGAGAATATCTCCTGCGTGCGCTTCGCGTCGGGCTTCCTCGTCAGCAGGCTGACCACCGGCACGATGACCAGGGAGAGCAGCATGGCGGCCACGCCGGCATTGATCGAGCTTTGAATGAACGCCTTGCCGAAGAAGCCGAGGATCATGTTGAGCGTCGTCAGACCCACCCCGCAGCCGAAGCTGGCCCAGACAGCGGCTTTCGTGACCCGTTTCCAGTACAGGCCGTACATGAACGGCCCCAGGAATGCGCCGGCCAGCGCACCCCAGGAGATCCCCATCAGCTGGGCGATGAATGTCACGGAGGACTTGTACTGCACCAGCGCGATGGCGGCCGAGATCGCGATGAACACGACGATGAGAATCCGCATGACGGATACCTTTTTCTTTTCATCCATCTCCTTGATGATGTGGCCGTGGATCATATCGAGCGTCATCACGGAGCTCGACGTCAGCACGAGGGACGACAGCGTGGACATGGAGGCGGAGAGCACCAGCATCACGACGACCGCGATGAGGATGTTCGGCAGCTGCGCCAGCATGGAGGGCACCACGGAATCGTAGATCGGCGTACCGTTCTCCGGGTTGTAGTCGATGAAGTCGGCGAAGAGACGGCCGAAGCCGCCGAGAAAGTAGCAGCCGCCCGCCACCACCAGCGCGAAGAGCGTGGAGATGATGGTACCGATATGCACGTCCTTCTCACTCTTGATCGCGTAGAACTTGCCGACCATCTGCGGCAGGCCCCATGTGCCGAGCGAGGTGAGGAGGATGACGCCCAGCAGGTTGATCGGATCGGGTCCGAAGAATGAGTTGAAGGCGCCGCTCATGTTCTCGGTGCCGGGCACATCGCTGGGGATCTGCGCCAGGCTCGTCAGGGCCTCCATGAAGCCGCCCTGCATGTGCAGCACCGCGAAGATGACGACCACGATGCCGACCAGCATGATGCAGCCCTGCACGAAATCGTTCAAGGCGGTCGCCATATACCCGCCGAGGGTCACATAGATGGCGGTCAGGACGGCCATGCCGATGACGCAATAGGAGTAGTCGATATGGAAGGCCATCCCGAACAGGCGGGAGAGGCCGTTGTAGACGGAAGCCGTGTATGGAATGAGGAAGATGAAGATGATCACGGCGGCGGCCACCCGCAGCGCCTTGCTGTCATAGCGCTTGCCGAAGTAGTCCGGCATGGTGGAGGCGTCCAGATGCTGCGTCATAATGCGCGTGCGGCGACCGAGGATGACCCAGGCCAGCAGACTCCCGATAAAAGCATTTCCGAGTCCGACCCAGGTGGCAGAAATACCGTATTTCCAGCCGAACTGTCCGGCATACCCGATGAAGATGACGGCGGAAAAGTAGGAGGTGCCGTAGGCGAATGCGGTCAGCCAGGGACCGACGGCACGCCCGCCGAGGACGAACCCGTGCACATCCGTCGCGCCCTTCTTCGCATAGACGCCGATGGCGATGGTGACGACGAAAAAGATTACCAGCATCAGAATTTTGACAAACATACCGTGTGCATCCTTCCTTTGTGAGATGGCGGGCATCAAAAAACACCCGCTCGACGGGTATTCTATCACAGAGGCGGTTTTCTGTAAACAAAATTTTCAGAAAATTGCAAAAGTTCAGGAGGGAGGGCAAAGCGGCGGGCGCCGGCGGGCCTGTGCGGCGCAACAGGCGTGGGACTGCGTACAGGAACGGCGCAGCGCGCAGCACGAGGCCGAAGTCTCATCTCCTGCGCCCTAAGCCCTGCGCGGCGCGATCAGCGGGCCGCGGACAGGATCGCGCGCATCTTGCGGACCGCGGCGGCGATATCCTCAGCCCCGAAGACGGCGGAACCGGCTACGGCGATATCCGTACCGGCCGCCCGCACGGCGGCCAGGTTGCCGACCTTGATGCCCCCATCCATCTCGATGACAAAGGAAAAGTCCCTTGCAGTCCGTATCTCCCGCAGCGCGCGGACCTTGTCGAGGGTCTCCGGCATGAAGCGCTGTCCGCCGAATCCCGGCTCGACGCTCATGACGAGGACCAGATCGGCGAGGGAAAGGACATCGAGCAGCGTCTCCACGGGCGTACCGGGATTGATCGCGACGCCGGCCAGCACCCCCTGCGCCCGTATATGCCGAAGCGTCGCGGCGAGATCGGGGCAAGCCTCCTGATGCACGGTGATGTAGGCGGTCTGCGGCGTGACGAAGTCCTCGATGTACCTATCCGGGTCCTCGATCATCAGATGCACATCGAGGGGCAGGCCCGTCCGCCCCACGAGACTCTTCACGACGACCGCCCCGAAGCTGATGTTGGGCACGAACATCCCGTCCATCACATCCGCGTGCAGAAGATCCGCCCCGCCCGCCTCGGCCTGCCTGACATCGGCGGCCAGGGCCGCAAAGTCGGCCGCCAGGATGGATGGCGCCAGCTGCATCGGTCTCAGCCTCCGTTCGTTTCTGTTCTTCTCCGCCGTCATTTTCTCTCCCGCCTATGTATGCCGCCCTGCCTCAGTAGCGCTTCCGGTTGCGTATCTCCTGCAGATTGTCGAGGTAGGACTGGTAGCGCTGCCGGTGGATATGCCCCGCCTGCACCTCCGCCCGCACGCGGCACCCCGGCTCCCCCGCGTGCCGGCAGTCATCGTAGCGGCACAGGCCGCGCAGCCGATCGATCTCCGGATAGCAGCCGGCCAGGTCCGCCTCCTCGACCGTCCCGATATCGAAGGAGGTGAAGCCAGGCGTATCGAATATCCAGCCGCCGTCCGGCAGGGCAAACAGCTCGACATGGCGGGTCGTATGGCGGCCGCGCTGCGTCTTGCGGCTGATCTCCCCCGTCTCCATGCCGGCCGACGGATGCAGGGCGTTCAGGAGGGTGGACTTCCCCACCCCGGAGGCGCCGGC
Organism: uncultured Oscillospiraceae bacterium; assembly: GCA_964508645.1. Classification (GTDB taxonomy): domain Bacteria; phylum Bacillota; class Clostridia; order Peptostreptococcales; family Anaerovoracaceae; genus RGIG7179. The sequence goes on from CAZDUM010000033.1 coordinate 9,131, forward strand.
GAGCGCCGCCCGCCGCCCGCCGATGCAGGTGCGCAGCGCCTGCAGGCCCGCTCCACTCAGTCCGCTCAGGCGCAGGACCGGATAGACACCCCGGTAGATGTCCTCGATGGCGGTAAGTTCCGCCTCCGACGCCAGGTCGCATTTGTTCAGGCACAGGACGATGTCCATGCCGGACAGCTCCCCCATGATGAGGAACCGGTCCAATAGCTGAAAATTGGGGGCCGGATGCCTGGGTGCGAGCACGACCAGAAACAGGTCGACATTGGCGATGGGCGGCCGGACGAAGACATTCCGACGCGGCAGCACCGAGCAGATGACCCCTTTTCCCGGCTCCGCATCCGAGGGCGCGACGCGCACCTCATCGCCCACATACAGCAGGCCGCCGTCCCGCTTGAGAAGGCCGCGTCCCGTGGTCTCCACCAGCCCGTCCGCCGTCTGCACGTAGTAAAAGCCGCCGACGCCCTTCAGCACGAGACCGGAAACGGTCCCGACGGTCGCCACGATCTAGCCCCGCGCGGCGTTGCCGCCCGCGAGGGTCTCATCGCCGCTGTCCGGTACATCCGTATCCGCAGGCGCGCTCGGATCATCGGGCGCCGGAACCTGGTCCTCAGGCGCCGGCTCCGGCTCATCCTGCGGCTCGTCCTGTGGTTCGTCCTGCGGCTCATCGATGACCTCAGGCTCCTTGCTCAGGACATAGAAGACCTCGGTGCCCTCCTCCAGCTCCGCATCCGGCAGGTACTCCTGCCCGATGACCTGATTCGGCTCCACCTCCTCGCTCTCCTCGTAGCGGATGCCGTCCGGGTCCCTGAGCTTCAGGCCGGCCGCCTCCAGCTTGGCATCGGCCTCCTCCGGGCTGCAGCCTATGAGGTCCGGCATGCGCGTCATGGCCTTGCCCTTGCCGTCGCTGACCTCCACATCGATCGACGTGCCGGCCTTCGCCTCGACCCCGGCCTCAGGGCTCTGCGACACGACCGTCCCCTTCGGCTGCACGTTCTCCACGCTCGTCTGCACGCCGAGCTTAAAGCCGTGGTCCTCCAGGTACGCCTCAGCCGCCTCCAGGTCCTTACCCACGACGCTGGGAACGATGCCGTCCTTCCGGCCCTTGCTGATGTTCACCGTCACCGCGCTGCCCGGCTTGACGAGGGTACCCTCCGTGGGTATCTGCGAGGTGATGAGCCCTTCCTCCTGGTCCGGGCTGAAGACCTTTTCTCCCTCGATGAGCTCCAGCTTCTCCCCTTCCAGCAGATCGGTGGCCTCCTCCACGGTCATCCCGCGCAGGTCCGGGATGGGGATCTCGGTGTTCTCCTCCTCGTCGCCGAACCAGCCGAGCATGGTGCCCAGGCCGAAGACGCCGGCGATACCCAGGGCGACCGCCAGCAGGACGATGAGGACGATCAGCGCCGTATTCAGCCGGCTCCGCTTCTTCTTCGTGCCGCTTCCCTTCGCATCTCCGCCCTTCTTGCCGCCGTGGCCGCCACCGCCACCGTCACGCGCATACTCGCCGTCATAGTCTCCACCATAGCCTCCGTCATAGTCGCGTCCGTCCGCGTCCCCGCCGCCGCGATCGCGCATCTCCCAGCGTTCGCCGCGCGTATCCGCCTTGCGGCCGGCCATGCGCTCCGCGACCTGGGTCGCCTCCTCCTGGATGCTCTTCGACGGATTCTCATGGCTGCGACGATCCTGCTCCGTGTCCAGGAATATCCGATCTCCCATGACCTTGGTGATGAACTCTATGTTGTCCAAATCCTCGATCAGCTCGTCCGCCGAGGCGTAGCGGTTGGACTGGTACTTCTCCGTACACTTGAGGACGACCTTTTCCAGCTGCGGCGGGATGCCGCTGACGAGCTTCGAGGGCGGGACGATGGGGTCGTTGATGTGCATCAGCGCGATGGAGATGGCGTTATCCCCGTCGAAGGGAACCTTTCCCGTCAGCATCTCGTAGAGGACGATGCCGAGGGAGTAGATGTCGCTGCGCTCGTCCACATAGGCGCCCCGCGCCTGCTCCGGGGACAGGTAGTGCACGGAGCCCATGATCTTCTGGTTGGCACCGCCCATCATCGTGGCGTTGTTGACAGCCCTGGCGATGCCGAAATCCGCCAGCTTCGCCACCCCCGTGTTCGTGATGAGGATGTTATGCGGTTTCACATCACGGTGGATGATCTGGTTCTTATGCGCGAGGCTGAGCGCGGACGCCACCTGCCGCGTGATGCGGATGGCCTCCTGATAGGGCAGCCGCCCGTTCTCCTCGATCAGCTGGCTTAAAGTCTTTCCCTCCACCAGCTCCATGACGATGTAGTGGATATTGCCTTCATGCCCCACGTCGTAGACGCTGACGATGTTCGGATGCGTCAGGCCGGCCGCCGCCTGCGATTCCTTGCGGAAATTCTCGATGAAGCTCTCATCCTTGATGAATTCGGGGCGCAGGATTTTGATGGCGATGTAGCGGTTCAGCAGTCTGTCCCTGGACTTATAGACGATGGCCATGCCGCCTTCCCCGATCTTCTCTATGAGCTCATACCTTCCTGCCAACAATCTATTGCTCATCGGTATCCTCCTTGGTCACCCGCAAACTGATCACGGTGATGTTGTCGTGACCGCCATGGGCGTTGGCTGCGGTCACGAGACGGCCGCATATATCGGACATCGTCCGCCCGTCCTTGAGAATCTGCGTCATCTCCGCCTGGCTCACCTCGTCGTACAGACCGTCGGTGCAGATGAGGATCAGATCGTCCTTTGCGATATCCACCTGAAAGAAGTCCGGATCCACCTCCGCCTCCGCGCCGAGCGCCCGCGTGATGACGTTTTTACGCTCATCCGTGGCCGCCTCCTCCTCCGTCAAGACGCCCGCCTTGACCAGCGTGTTGACATAGGTGTGATCCTCCGTCAGCTGCGTCATCTGCCCGTCCCTGAACAGGTAGGCCCGGCTGTCGCCCACGTTGGTGATGTACGCCTTGCCGCGGTCCGCATAGACCATGACGATGGTGGTGGCCATGCCGTGGTTCTCCTCGTGACGGGTCGCCATCTCGTAGATGTTGCGGTTGACCATGTCCAGGCACGTCTGGAAATAGGCAGCCACCTCGTACTTGTCCTGCGTGCAGGGGATGGGATGGGACACGATGTAGTTCGCCACCTGGCTGACGGCGGACCGGCTGGCGATCTCCCCGGCATTCCCGCCGCCCACACCGTCGGCCACCACATAGACCTTATCCGGCAGCAGGACAAAACAGGCGTCCTCGTTGTTCTGCCTCTGCCGCCCCTTGTCAGATTTGAAGCCGACTTCCAAGTCCTATCCCTCCCTTTTCAGCCCGCACACGAAGAAACCGTCGTGCTCCTTCGCGGGCCAGAGCTGCTCTCTGCGGCATACGATAAAATCCGTCCGCGTCGCCAGGAATCGTTCGATCTGCTGTTCGTTCTCCGCCGGGTTTACGGTGCACGTGCTGTACACGAGCAGACCGCCCGGCTTCACATACGCAGAAGCCGCCGCGAGAATCTGTCCCTGCAGCGTCAGAAGCTCCTCCATCTCCCCCGTCGCCGGCACCCGGTATTTCAGCTCCGGTTTTCTTCGCAAAACACCGAGCCCCGAACACGGCACATCCGCCAGGACGCTGTCGGCCTGCCCGCGGAGCGTCTCGCATACCGAGCGCGCATCCCGGCACAGGGCCGTCACGAGATCCTCCGGCAGGCCCAGCCTCTGCCGCTCGCGCTCGATGAGAGACAGCCTGTGCGCATGAACGTCGAAGGCATACAGCCTGCCGCGCCCCTGCATCTCCTCGGCCAGCGCCATGCTCTTGCCGCCCGGCGCCGCGCAGACATCCACGATCAGCTGCCCCGGCGCCGCCTGCACGCAGTCGGCCGCATAGGTTGCCGCCTGGTCCTGCGCGGAGAACAGCCCCTCGCGGTAAGCCTGCGTCGTAAACAGGCCGGCGGGCGGCGCCGTCAGCACCAGGCTGCGCGGGGACAGGGTTCCGATCCGCA
>CAZDUM010000034.1:0-1966 GCA_964508645.1 uncultured Oscillospiraceae bacterium
TACGCGGAGCGTCGGAACTGGCGGGCCGAGATCATGGATGCCAATGAGACGGAGCTCGGCGGCGTCAAGGAGGTCAGCGTGATGATCCTGGGGAAGGGTGCCTATTCCCGCCTGAAGTATGAGAGCGGCACGCACCGGGTGCAGCGCGTGCCGGAGACCGAGTCGTCGGGCCGCATTCACACGTCGGCGGCCACGGTGGCGGTCTTGCCGGAGGTGGACGATGTGGAGGTCGTCATCGATCCGAACGATGTGCGCGTGGATGTCTACCGCTCCTCCGGTCACGGCGGCCAGTGCGTCAACACCACGGACTCCGCCGTCCGCCTGACGCATCTGCCCACGGGCCTGGTGGTCACCTGCCAGGATGAAAAATCCCAGCTCAAGAACAAGGAAAAGGCGTTCAAGGTCCTCCGCTCCCGCCTGTACGATCTGAAGCAGCAGGAGCAGCACGCCGAGATCTCCGCTGAGCGCCGCAGCCAGGTCGGGTCCGGCGACCGCAGCGAACGCATCCGCACCTACAATTTTCCGCAGGGCCGGGTCACCGACCACCGCATCGGCATGACGATCTACAAGCTGGACAGCTTTCTGGACGGCGACATCGACGAGATCATCGACGGCCTCATCACCTCCGACCAGGCCGAGAAGATGAAGAATTTCTGAAAGAGCCTTCGGAGAAGGGCCGAAGGACTTCTGATCTGCACTATGGAAGAACGAGACACACTTCTTTTGGAATGCGGGCCGGCGGACATAAACCGGGCCGCGAAACTTCTGGCCGACGGCAAACTCGTGGCTTTTCCCACGGAGACGGTCTACGGGCTGGGGGCCGACGCGCTGAATGCGCAGGCGGCGGCGGACATCTACACGGCGAAGGGGCGTCCCAGCGACAATCCGATGATCGTCCACATCGCCGAGAAGGAGGACCTGGGCATCCTGACCGAAAGGATTACGGATGACATGCGCAGCCTGATGACGGCCTTCTGGCCGGGGCCGCTGACGATGGTTCTCCCAGCAAAAGATGTCGTGCCCAGGGTTACGACGGGCGGACTTCCTACGGTTGCCGTCAGGATGCCGGCGCACCCCGTGGCGCGGGCACTCATCCGGGCGGCCGGCGTGCCCATCGCCGCCCCTTCGGCGAACACATCCGGACGCCCCAGCCCCACCCGCTGGCAGCATGTCTACGAGGACCTGAACGGGCGCATCGACGCCATCCTGATGGGGGAGCCCTGCGAGATCGGCATCGAGTCCACGGTGGTGGACATGACGACGGACCCGCCCGTCCTGCTGCGGCCGGGGTTCCTGACGCCGCGGGATCTCTCCATCGTGCTGGGCAAGGAAGTGCTGCTGGACCCGGCGCTGCGGGTCCACCCGCCCGGACAGCCCGCACACGCCGAGGCACCTGGTGCATCTGCGGTCGGCGTAGTCCGAGGCGCTGCCACCAACCGGAACGCCGGCGCCGGAACCGCGCAGGCGGTGAAGGCTTCCGGCCGGGCCGCCGGCGCAGAATCCGCGGAGGATGCCGCCGCTGCCGCGACGGCGAATGCGCAGCCGGCCAGGACGGCAGCCGCAGGGACGACCGAAACCCCGACGACCGGTGACGCGGCTGCCGCCCTGCTGGACGGAGGCGGGGACTTTCACCCGCGCTCGCCTGGCATGAAGTACCGGCACTACGCCCCCAAGGCGGATATGTACATCTTTCGGGGAAAGCCCGAGGCGGTCCGGCAGGCCATCGCCGAGGCCAAGCTGGCCCGCATGGAGAAGGGGGAGTCCGTCGGCGTCATCCTGTACGACGATGCCGACCCGCTGGAGGCGGCCCGCCACCTCTTCGACCAGCTCCGGGCCTTCGACCGGGCCGGCGTGGACATCATCTTCGCCGGTGCCTTGCAGGAGGAAGGCGTGGGCCTGGCGGTTATGAACCGCATGTTCAAGTCCGCCGGCTACCACATCATCGACGTATAGGCGGGCCGCGCGG
>CAZDUM010000034.1:2066-3617 GCA_964508645.1 uncultured Oscillospiraceae bacterium
CGCATGTTCAAGTCCGCCGGCTACCACATCATCGACGTATAGGCGGGCCGCGCGGGGCCTGCGGATCAGATGAAAGGAGCGACGCATGCGCATTGCAGTTGCCAGCGACCATGGCGGCTATGAACTGAAGGAGGCCGTGAAGGCGCATCTCATCGAGCGGGGGTTCGAGGTGATCGACCTCGGCACGGACGGCCCCGCATCCGTGGACTACCCCCGATTCGGACAGGCCTGCGGGCGCGCCGTCGCAGGCGGCGATGCGGACCTGGGCGTAGCCTGCTGCGGCACCGGCATCGGCGTATCCATCGCCGCGAACAAGATCAAGGGCATCCGCTGCGCGCTGTGCACCTCGGTGGAGATGGCCCGCCTGGCCAAGCAGCACAACGACGCCAACATCCTGGCCCTCGGCGGCCGCACGACGGACCCCGCCCTGGCCATGGAGATCGTAGACACATGGCTCGATACCGCTTTTGAGGGCGGCCGCCACCAGCGTCGCGTCGACCAGCTAAACGCCATGTAATGCCCGGCACCGGATGAGACCGCCGCCGTGTAAAGCCGATTTTCCTGCAGGGCCGAGCGCTGCATGCGGCCGCATGTCCCGCAAAGCCGAACGCAAAGGCAAGCGCCATGTAATGCCGAACGCCATATAATCATATCATGCTGAACGCCATGTACACAAGGAGGTTCCCATGGGCAAAATCTATATCTTTGACCATCCGCTCATTCAGCACAAGACCGCGCTCCTGCGAAAAGCCGATACCACCACCAAGGAGTTCCGCGAGCTCGCCAAGGAGATCGCCATGCTCATGGGCTTCGAGGCGACCCGCGATCTGCCGCTCAAGGAGGTGGAGATCGACACGCCCCTCTGCCACACGCGGGTGAAGATGCTGGACGGAGAGGACATCGCCATCGTGCCCATCCTGCGAGCCGGTCTGGGTTTTGTCGACGGTATGCTCGCTCTGGTGCCAAACGCCAAGGTCGGACACATCGGCCTGTACCGCGATCCGGAGACCCATCAGCCGGTGGAATATTACTGCAAGCTGCCCCCGGATATCGACCAGCGAAAAATCTTCGTTCTCGATCCCATGCTCGCGACCGGCGGTTCTGCCGTGGCGGCCATCGATTTCATCAAGCAGCGGGGCGGGAAGGATATCGCGTTCATGTGCCTCATCGCCGCCCCGGAGGGCATCGAGACCCTGCAGGCAGCGCACCCGGACGTGGATATCTACATCGCGGCCAAGGACGAGAAGCTCAACGACAACGCCTACATCCTGCCCGGCCTGGGCGACGCGGGCGACCGGTTGTACGGTACGAAGTAAAAGTTGACAGGCGCGGGGTCGCGGCCCGTGCGCGAGGGTAACGGCGGGCTGACTGCGCGAAGGCAACCGAGACGGAGCGGCGCGGCACAGACCAGGAGAAGCGTCCGACTGCGCGGGCGACCGGCCGCTTAGATATTGCGCCATCTCCGAACTCCCGTGCCATGCCGCGCGGCCAGCTGCGCGAGCGGCGCGGCGCCGAACACAGACATAACAGCGATCAACAGAGGTATATCCG
>CAZDUM010000034.1:3717-8198 GCA_964508645.1 uncultured Oscillospiraceae bacterium
GCGAGCGGCGCGGCGCCGAACACAGACATAACAGCGATCAACAGAGGTATATCCGAATGAATGTGAATCAAATCCCGGACAATGTCAGCCGGTTCGACAACGTGTATGACGTGCTGAAGGAGAGAGGTTTTATCGAGCAATCCACCGACGAGGAGAAGGTGCGCGACCTCCTGCAAAACGAGAAGGTCAAGTTTTACATCGGCTTCGACCCGACGGCGGACTGCCTACATGTGGGTCACTTCATGCAGGTCATCATCATGATGTACATGCAGAAGTTCGGGCACACGCCGGTCGTCCTCATCGGCGGCGGCACCGGCATGGTGGGCGATCCCTCCGGCCGCACCGATATGCGAAAGATCATGACGGTGGAGACCATCGAGCACAACTGCGAGCAGTTCAGGAAGCTCTTCGACAAATTCCTGGACTTCGACGACGGCTGGGCCTATGAGGGCAACGAGGGCGTCTATGTGCCGGGCCACGAGAACCGTCCGCCCCTGCCGGGCAAGGCGGTGGCCGTCAATAACGCCCGCTGGCTGCGGCCCCTGAACTACATCGATTTTCTGCGGGAGATCGGCAGCCTCTTCAATGTCAACACGATGCTTCGGGCCGAGTGCTTCAAGCAGCGGATGGAGCGCGAGGGCGGCCTGACGCTGTTCGAGCTGAACTACATGCTGATGCAGAGCTATGACTTCATGGTCATGGCGCGGGATTTCGATGTGAAGATACAGTTCGGCGGCAACGACCAGTGGTCCAACATCATCGGCGGCGTGGAACTGACCCGCAAGCTGACGGGCAAGGAGGTCTACGGCATGACCTTCTCCCTGCTGACCAATTCCGAGGGGCAGAAGATGGGCAAGACCGCGAAGGGTGCCCTCTGGCTGAGTCCGGAGAAGACCAGCCCCTACGAGTTCTTCCAGTATTGGCGGAACGTGGCCGACGCCGATGTGAACAAATGCCTGCGGATGCTCACCTTCCTGCCGATGGACGAGGTCAACCGGCTCTCGGCGCTGGAGGGAGCCGAGATCAACCACGCCAAGGAGGTCCTGGCCTACGAGGTCACCAAGCTGGTGCACGGCGAGGAGGAGGCGAAGAAGGCCTTAGAGGGTGCCCGAGCGGCCTTCGGCGGCGGCAGCGCTACGGAGCACATCCCCACCACCGTCCTGCCGGCGGCGGATTTTGCGGGGGCGGGTAAGGGCGTCGTCAATCTCATCCGGGAGCTGGGCCTCGTGGCGAGCAACGGCGAGGGCTTCCGGACGATCCAGCAGGGCGGCCTGACCGTCGGCGGCCGGAAGGTCACCGACGGGAAGCTGATGATCACGGCCGACATGTTCGAGGACGGCAAGCTGCTCATCCAGAAGGGCAAGAAGAAGTTCCACATCGTGCAGCTCGGATGAAAGGCGTGCGGCAGCGGCCCGCGTCGCATGGGACGCACGTATAGATGTGTGCAAGGCAAGATGTGCGTTGCGGAAAGCAGAGGACCCTATCGGCCGGCTGCGAAAGGAGAGACGGCATGGACCTGACAGAAATCCTGCGAAAGGTGGATCACACGTTGCTGGCGCAGGACGCCACATGGGAGCAGATACGGGCGCTGTGCGATGACGGCCTCCGGTACCAAACCGCCTCCGTCTGCATCCCGCCCGCCTTCGTCCGGCAGGCGAAGGCGTATGTGGGAAAAAAGCTGCCCGTCTGCACCGTCATCGGCTTTCCCAACGGCTATAGCACCTCGGCCGTGAAGGCCACCGAAACGCTTGATGCCGTCCAGAACGGCGCCGACGAAATCGACATGGTCATCAACATCGGCTGGGTCAAGGAGCGTCGCTGGGATGACCTTTTGGGCGAGATCCAATACATCCGGTCGATGTGCGCGGGGAAGATCCTCAAGGTCATCGTCGAGACCTGTCTGCTCACGACGGAGGAAAAGATCGAGATGTGCCGGATCGTCTCCGCGTCGGACGCGGACTATATCAAGACTTCCACCGGCTTTGCGGGGGACGGCGCCACGAAGGAGGATGTCGCGCTGTTTGCCGCGCATGTGGCGCCCCATGTGAAGATCAAGGCCGCCGGCGGCATCGCCACCCTGGAGGATGCGGAGGCGTTCATCAGGCTGGGGGCTTCCCGCCTCGGCACCAGCCGCATCGTCAGGATCGTCAAGGGCATGGCCGGCGAGGGCAAGTAGCGGCCGGCGGCGTGCGGGCGCATGGAATTTTGACTGAAAATACAGTGAGGAGGATAGAAAATGTCTACACCGCATAACAGTGCTGAGAAGGGGGATTTTGCGAAGACCGTCCTCATGCCGGGGGACCCGCTGCGCGCGCGCTTCATCGCGGAGAACTTCCTGGAGACCCCCGTTCTCGTCAACAACGTCCGGGGCGTGCAGGGCTACACGGGGCTGTATCACGGGACGCGTGTCTCGGTCATGGCCTCGGGGATGGGCATGCCCTCCATCGGGATTTACGCCTACGAGCTCTACACCCAGTACGGGGTCGAGAACATCATGCGCATCGGGTCGGCCGGAGCCATGAGTGAAAAGCTGAAGCTGCGCGATGTGGTGGCCGGGATGGGCGCCTGCACCAACTCCTCCTTTGGGCGGCAGTACGGGCTGCAGGGCACATTCGCGCCGATCGCGGATTTCACCTTCCTGGAGACCTGCGTGGGCGTGGCGCGGGAGATGGGCGTGCACATGCCCGTGGGCAATCTCTACTCCTCCGACACGTTTTACGATGCGTCCGATACCACGCTGGACTGGGCCAAGATGGGCGTTTTGGCGGTGGAAATGGAGGCGGCGGGGCTCTACATGACGGCGGCGCACTGCGGCAAGCGGGCGCTGGCCATCTGCTCGATCTCCGACCACCTGCTCACCGGGGAGGCGCTGGACGCGGCCTCGCGGCAGACCACCTTCACGACGATGATGCAGATCGCGCTGGAGACGGCCGTCCGCATGGAGAACGTGGAGGCGTGAAGAGGGTAAGCACATGATTCAGCATGAGAAGCAGTATCACATTCAGTGTGCGCCGGGCGATGTGGGGCGCTATGTCCTGCTGCCGGGCGATCCGGGACGCTGCGAGTCCATCGCCGCCCTCCTCGATGCACCGACATTCATCGGGCAGAACCGGGAGTACCGGGTCTACACCGGCTCGCTTTTGGGAGAAAAGGTCTCCGTCTGCTCCACCGGCATCGGCGGTCCATCGGCGGCCATCGCCATGGAGGAACTGGCGGCCATCGGCGCGGATACGTTCGTGCGGGTGGGTACCTGCGGCGGCATAGACATCGAGGTGCAGGCCGGGGATATCGTGGTGGCGACCGGGTCCATACGCTATGAGCACACGAGCGTGGAATACGCGCCCATAGAGTTTCCCGCCGTGCCGGATTTCGAGACGGCGAGCGCCCTGCGGGAGGCGGCCGTGGCGCTGGGGTACCGCACCCACATGGGCGTGGTGCAGTGCAAGGACAGCTTTTACGGGCAGCACGATCCGGCGCGGATGCCGGTCAGCTACGAGCTGCAGCAGAGGTGGGAGGCCTGGAAGCGGCTGGGTGTCAAGGCCAGCGAGATGGAGTCGGCGGCCCTGTTCGTCGTGGCCGCGGCGCTGAAGGTCCGGTGCGGGGCCTGCTTCCATGTGGTCTGGAACCAGGAGCGGGAGGCGGCCGGCCTGGACCAGCGGGAGGATCACGACACCTCCGCGGCCGTCAAGGTGGGCGTGGAGGCCGTGCGGCGCCTCATCGCGGCCGAGCAGGCCGCGCGAGGGGGCAGCGGTCCCGCATCTGTGTAACGATGTGACGGTGCGGCGATGCGGCGGTACACACGTGGCAGCGCTATGTATGTAGAGGAAAATTTTCATGGCAAATCTCACACGCCGCGCCATCAAGGCGGCGCTGATACAACTGCTGGATGAGCGGCCGATCTCCCAGATCACGGTGAAGGACATCGTCTCCGTGTGCGGCATCAACCGCAACACCTTCTACTACCACTATCCGGGCATCCCGGAGCTGCTGGAGGAGATCATCAACGATGAGGCCGAGGCCATCATCCGCAGATTTCCTACGGTCGGCACGCTGGAGGAGTGCCTGGCCTCCGTGGTGCGCGCCGCCATGGAGAAAAAGCGCGCCGCGCTGCATATCTATAACTCCACCAGCCGCGAGGTCTATGAGCAGTATCAGTGGAGCGCCTGCCGCCGGATCGTGACCCTCTGCCTGGATACGATGCTGCGGGACCGCCAGCTGCCGGAGCAGGACTATACCGTCATCCACCACTACTACACCTGCCTGTCCTTCGGATTTTTCTCCGCCTGGCTCTCCTCCGGCATGAAGGAGGAGGTGCTGACGGAGTTCGAGCGGATCGCCGAACTGCAGCAGGGCGCCCTGGAGGAGATGATCGAGCGGGTGCAGGCGGCGGATGCTGAGGCGGCGAAGCCGTTGAAACCCGTGCAGCCCCTGCATCCCGTCGATGCGGCGCAGGAGATGGACCCGGAGGCCGAGGAGGCCGA
>CAZDUM010000034.1:8298-11535 GCA_964508645.1 uncultured Oscillospiraceae bacterium
GAATCCATTTAGGCAAATGATGCCGTATGTCTGAAATTCGGACGCGGCGTTTTTTTTGCCCATGGACGGTCCGGCGCATCCGATGCTATACTCCCCGTCGGAAAGGAGGTATGGTCATGCAATTTCGTTCCGTCAAACCAGTTCGGACGGCAAAGATCGGCAGCATCGCCGCCAGCGCAGCGCTCTGCATCATCGGCCTTATCTTCATGGTGGCGCCTGATCTTTCGATGCGGACCATAGGCATTATTCTGGGGATCGTTCTCAGCGCATTCGGCGCCTTCAGGATAGTCGGCTACCTCTCCAAAGATCTTTACCGCCTGGCCTACCAGTTTGATCTGGAGATCGGCATCGTCCTGCTGGCAGCGGGCATCGTCATCCTCTTCAAACCGGAGCGGATGATGAACTTCATCTCGATCGCGTTGGGCATCCTGCTCCTGGTGGAGGGATTGTTCAAAATCCGGGTCGCCAGAGATGCCAAGCGGTTCGGCATCGAGCGCTGGTGGCTCACGGTGATTCTGGCTGTGGCGACCTTCGTGCTGGGCGTCGTCCTGATCTATCAGTACGCGCTGGGGGCCAAGCTCCTGACGGTGCTGCTGGGCGTCGCGCTGCTGGCGGAGGGCGTCCTCAACCTGTATGCGCAGATCACCATGGTGAAGATCATAAAAAATCAAGTCACGGATGAGGTATGAAGGCGGCGGGCCCTCGGCAGACGACCCGCATCGGGAGGCGCGACAGACGCGCGAATGTGAAACTGCATCTCAATCAAGTTGAAGGAGGATACGATATGGATGTTTCCACAACCATGAAAAAGTTCGGTATCGAACAGGCGATGAAGTACCTGTGCAAGGACCCGGAGAACAACGCGATCAAGCTGCTGGACTGGGCTGACAAGATCGCCGGGGGCAAGTTGGAGCCGCAGCGGAAGGCCATCCGCAAGCTGGTAGAGGACCCGAACGATCCCTACCATAACTTCTTCCTGCATGTCGTGCACGACATCGATCCGGACGTGCTGACGACGGTCATCGTGAACTACTTCGTCAACGCCACACTGATCGGCTACCGCAAGCAGGGTGAGCTGAAGGAAAAGTACAACTGCAACATCCCCTATGCGATCCTGCTCGACCCCACCTCGGCCTGCAATCTGCACTGCAAGGGCTGCTGGGCGGCGGAGTACGGCAACAAGCTGAACCTCTCCTATGAGGAGATCGACGACATCATCCGCCAGGGCAAGGAGCTGGGTGTCTACTTCTACATCTACACCGGCGGCGAGCCGCTGATCCGCAAGGCCGACCTGATGCGTCTCTGCGAGAAGCATGACGACTGCATCTTCCTGTCCTTCACCAACGCCACGCTCATCGATGAGGCGTTCGTGGACGATATGCTGCGCGTCAAGAACTTCATCCCGGCCATCTCGCTGGAGGGCTCCCCGCATGACACGGATGAGCGGCGTGGGGATGGCGTGTATGAGAAGGCGACCAGGGCCATGCGTCTGCTGCACGACAGGAAGCTGCTCTACGGCATCTCCTCCTGCTACACCAGCGAGAACTATGACTCCATCACCTCAGAGGAGTACTACGACAGCCTGATCGACATGGGATGCTACTTCATCTGGTACTTCCACTATATGCCGGTCGGCAACGACGCCAGGCCGGAGCTGATGCCGACGCCGGAGCAGCGCGAGATCATCTACGAGCGCATCCGGGATTATCGCACCCGCAAGCCGCTGTTCGCGCTGGACTTCCAGAACGACGCCGAGTATGTGGGCGGCTGCATCGCCGGCGGACGGCGCTATCTGCACATCAACGCCAACGGCGATGTCGACCCCTGCGTCTTCATCCATTACTCCGACGGCAACATCCGGGAAAAGTCTCTGCTGGAGATCCTGCAGGGCCCGCTGTTCATGGCCTATCACGACGGGCAGCCGTTCAACGACAACATGCTGCGGCCGTGCCCGATGCTGGAGAACCCCGAAAAGCTGCGGGCCATGGTGGAGGCCACCGGCGCACATTCGACGGATCTGCAGTCGCCTGAGAGCGTAGAGCATCTGTGCGCGAAGTGCGATGCCTATGCCGCGCACTGGAAGCCGAAGTCAGAGGAGCTGTGGGAGGCGCGTCTCGCGGTCAGACCCACGCCCGTGAAGGTGGAAAAGTAAAGGAAGAAACTCAAACGAGGGAGAGGACAGCAGCCCCATGAACAGCAAGGCGTGGTATGCGCGCGGGCTTCGCGACGGCATACCCATCGGACTCGGCTATCTCGCCGTGGGCTTTTCTCTGGGCATCACGGCCCAGCAGGCGGGCATCACAGCTTTGCAGATGGGGCTCATGTCCTTCACCATGCACGCTTCGGCGGGCCAGTATGCGGCCATCGCGGTGATCGCGGGGAAGTCGGGCTATCTGGTGATGATGCTGACGCAGTTCATCATCAACCTGCGCTACCTGCTGATGTCCTGCTCCCTCTCGCAGAAGATCGATCCGGCGACCTCCATGCCCAAGCGCATGCTGCTATCGTATTTCGTCACCGATGAGCTGTTCGGCATCTCCTCCTCCGTGCAGGGACGCCTGAACCCGTACTATCACTATGGCGCTGCCACCGTCGCGTCGCCCGGCTGGGTGATCGGGACGGTGCTCGGCGTGGTGGCGGGCGGCAGGCTGCAGCTCGGCGGACCCCTGACGGACGCCCTCTCGGTGGCGCTGTATGCGATGTTTCTGGCGGTGGTCGTGCCCGGCGCCAGGGCCTCACGAACGGTGATGGCCGTGGCGCTGTTTTCTATGGGGGCGAGCCTCGTCTTCACGCTGGTGCCGGCGCTCGCCTCCATCTCGGAGGGGATGCGCATCCTCATCCTGACGGTGCTCATCGCCGCGGCGGCGGCGATCCTGCGCCCGGTGCCACCGGAGACGGTGAGCGGCAGCACCGCGGACGAAGACACCGCTGGCAGCGGGAAGGGAGGCGCGTGATGGATCATCGCTTCTACCTCTACCTGCTGGTCGCGGCGGTGACGACCTACGCCATCCGCGCCCTCCCGCTGACGCTCATCCGCCGGGAGATACAGAATCCCTTCCTGCGCTCCTTCCTCTACTATGTGCCGTATGTGACGCTGTCCGTCATGGCCTTTCCGGCCATCATCACGGCGACCTCCTCGCTCGCCGCGGGGCTGCTGGCCTTCGCCGTGGCCGCGGTGACGGCCTGGCTGTCCGGCAACCTTTTCCTGGTGGCGGCCGCCACCTGCATCTCCGTCTA
>CAZDUM010000034.1:11635-12849 GCA_964508645.1 uncultured Oscillospiraceae bacterium
AAAATGCAAAAACCCCTTGCAATCACCGCGGTTTCGCTATATAATAGGGGAGCGTTTTGAGCGCAGGGGCACAGGCTGGGCAGCCGGCCGGGACCCCGAACTAAGCTATTTTAGTGTATCGAACCAGTTTCTGTTGTCCGCAAGCGGCAGAAACCCAGTAGACAAAACCGAACCAGATCCGCGCGGGCGCCGGGCAGCCGGCCCTGGGCGATGATCCCAGTAGGTGAAAGGAAGAGCATGAAATCTTTTATCGCAAAACCTGCCGAGGTGGAACGTAAGTGGTACGTCATCGACGCAGAGGGCAAGACGCTGGGTAGACTGGCGTCTGAAGTGGCCTCCATCCTGAGAGGCAAGAAGAAACCCATCTACACCCCGCATGTGGACTGCGGTGATTATGTCATCGTCGTCAACGCGGAGAAGGTGGAGGTGACCGGCAAGAAGCGGAAGGAAAAGATCTACAAACGGCATACCGGGTATCCGGGCGGGCTGCGGGAAGTGTCCTTTGAAAAGCTGCAGCAGAGCAAGCCGGAGGAGATCATCCGTCACGCCGTAAAAGGTATGCTGCCGGACGGTAAGCTCGGTAGACAGATGTACAAGAAGCTCAAGGTGTATGCCGGCCCTACGCATCCGCACGCCGCGCAGAAGCCGGAGCCTTGGGAATTTTAGGGGAAGGGAGGATTAAACGATGGCAAAAATGCAGTATCAGGGAACCGGTAGAAGAAAGAGTTCCGTAGCCAGAGTCAGACTCATCCCCGGAACCGGTAACATCACCGTCAACAAGAAGCCGTTGGACAGCTATTTCGGCATGGAGCTCCTCAAGCAGGAGGTCAGGCGTCCGCTGGTGCTGGTGGGCTGCGAAGGTCGTTTCGACGTCATCGCCACCGTGCGCGGGGGCGGATTCACAGGGCAGGCTGGGGCGCTGCGTCACGGCATCGCCAGAGCGCTGTGCGAGGCCGACCGCGAGAGCTATCGTGCGCCGCTGAAGGCCGCGGGGTTCCTGACGCGCGATCCGCGGATGAAGGAACGGAAGAAGTACGGCTTGAAAAAGGCCAGAAAAGCCAGCCAGTTCTCCAAGAGATAGCGGTGCGATCCATGTGATCGGCGTCTCTTGGCGTGACGCGCGTGACGCACGTGACAAACGTGACACGAAGAAAAAGACGGGCAGGGGCGCGAATCCGAAAGGGTCCGCGCCTTGTGCTTTTTTTGCGTGGGGC
>CAZDUM010000035.1:0-4099 GCA_964508645.1 uncultured Oscillospiraceae bacterium
ATGAGACCCTTTTGCAGCAGCGACTCCAGCGAGCGCATCACGCCGAACTTCGCGTGCTCGTAGGTGAGGCCGCCCTGAAAGTACACATTGTACGGCGGGCGGATCGGCGCGTCGGCGGACAGCTCTATCGAGGATCCCTGCACGAAGGCGCCGGCGGCCATGACGACCTGCGACTCGTAGCCCGGCATGTCCCAGGGCTCCGGTCTGACATAGGCATCGACCGGCGCGGCGGCCTGCACCCCCTCGCAAAAGGCGACGACCGCTTCGGGGCTGCCGAGTCGCACGGCCTGGATGATGTCGCTGCGGGCGTCCGCCACGCCTGGACATATATCGTATCCCAATTTCTCGTAAACCCGTCCGCAGAGGATCGCGCCCTTCAGGGCTCCGTTGACCACCTTCGGCGCCGTGAACAGTCCCTGCATCATGGCTCTCGTCTGCCCGAAGGTCAGGCCACATTCCCCGCCGATGCCGGGGCAGGTCATCCGGTACTGGACCCTGTCGATCAGGTCCTGACGACCGGCCACATAGCCGCCGGTCAGTGCCAGGCCGCCGCCCGGGTTCTTGATGAGGGAGCCGGCCAGCACGTCCACGCCGACATCGCTCGGCTCGCGGATATCGAGGAATTCGCCGTAGCAGTTGTCGGCCATCAGGATGATGCCGGGATCGATCCCGTGGACGAAGTCGGCCCAGCGGGCGATCTCCTCCAGCGTGATCGCCTTGCGCCAGCTGTACCCTGTCGCCCGCTGCACGGCCATCATGCGCGTCCTGGGGGTGATGGCGGCCGCCACGCCGTCGAGGTCGATGCTGCCGTCCGGCAGCAGATCGACCTGCCTGTAGGTGATCCCATAGTCCTTCAGAGACCCGTTTCCCTCGCCCCGCAGGCCGATGACCTCCTCCAGAGTGTCATAGGGGCGGCCGGTGCAGTAGACCAGCTCATCTCCGGGCCTGAGGATGCCGAGAAAGGTGATGGCGAGCGCATGGGTGCCGTTGACGATGGTGGGCCGCACCAGCGCCGCATCCGTGTGAAAGACATCGGCGTACAGCCTCTCCAGGGCGGCCCGGCCCGCATCGTCGTAGCCGTAGCCCGTGTTCCAGTGAAAATGGACATCGCTGATGCGGTTTTTCTGGAAGGCTGCCAGCACCTTGTACTGGTTATAGGCCATGACGGCATCGAGCGCCGCGAACCGGGGCGCGACATCCGCCTCCGCCTCCTCGACCAGCGCCGGAATGCGCGGGTCGATGTGAAACTGCTGCGTCAGAAACGCAGCGGTCTCCTCGCGCAGCGCAGCGGTCCGATCCCTTTCTACGGGCTTGCGCGCGCTTTTCTCACGCGCCCCCGCGCCGGACATTTTCTCCTCTATCCCCACAGTCAAACCTCCATGCGCCGATTCTCGGCGCACCACCATAGAGAAACGTCTATGGATTGCTTCAAACCTCGCAGTCTCGCCGGACTTTCAGAGCAGTCCGACCTCTATTTTCCCCATTTTCTCTATTTTCTCTATTTCCCCACTTTTCCTGCTTCCTCTATTTCTCCCGCCGCTCGAGCTCCCACTCCATGTCGTTGACCAGGTCGCGCTTCACGTTCTTCTTGTGCTGCGCGTAGAGCTGCGTCGTCGTCACCTGCTCGTGGTCCAGCAGCGCCTGCACATCGAAGATGGAGTTCCCGCGCCCGATGAGGCTGGTCGCCGCCGTCGCGCGCAGCTTATGCGGGCTGTACCCGGCCCGCCTGGATGTCTGCAGCGCGATGGACGTGTACTTCTTGACGAGTTCGCGGATCTGGCGCTCCGTCATGCGCCTGCCCTGCAGCGACAGGAACAGCGCGTCCTCGTGCCCCGGCAGGATGCGCTCCGCCGGCGGCCGCTCCTCCTCGATATACGCCCGTATGACGAGCGTGACGGACTCGTTGAGCGGCATGATGGACTCCTTGCCCCGCTTGCGGTAGATCTTGAACTCGCCGCGGTTAAAGTTGAAGGAAGAGATGTTGAGCTGCTGCAATTCCGAGAGACGAAGCCCGTAGGTCAGGAACGTGACGAGAATCGCCTTGTCCCGGAGTTTCGTCTTTTCCCAATAACGCCGCTCGTGCGCCGTCAGACCCTCCCCGCTCGTCACCGCGTCGAGCATGATCATGACCTCGTCGTCCTGCAGGGCCTTGATCTCCCGCTCCCCCGGCTTCGGCACGCGGATGGGATCAAACCCGTCGGTGATGTTCTTTTCCAGCAGCCCCGCCCGGTACAGGTACTTGAACAGGACCGAGACCGACGATTTCTTGCGGGCGAGGCTCTTGCTGTTGTTCTCGTAGATGTAGATCTCCTTGTCCGTCTCCACCTTGTACTTGCGGCAGTAGTCGATGAAGAGATTCACATCGGCCGCCTGCACATCGGCGAGCTCCGCCAGCGTGATCTTCGACGGCTCCGTCGCCTGCGTCAGGTCCGTCTCTCGAATGAGGTACCAGAAGAAAAACCGCACATCCTGCAGGTAGGCGAGCCGCGTCTGCGGCAGCACATCCCCCCGCAGGTAGGCGAAATACCCGCGCAGAAACTTCGGCAGCTCCCGCTCGATCTCCTCGCAGTGCAGGAAAATCTCGTTCTCCTTCTCGATGATGTTGTCCGGCTTGTCGGTCTTGTTCTGCACCCGGACCGCTTTTTCCGTCACGCCGTCCGCAGCCATGCGATGATCGCCTCCTCCGCTGCCGCCGCATCCCCGTATTCGCTGAGGTTGAACCAGGTCATGTCGGCATACCGCCTGAACCACGTCAGCTGCCGCTTGGCATAATGCCGCGTGTGCAGCTGGATGCGCGCCAGCGCCTCGTCGAGGTCGTACGCCCCCGCCAGGTACCCGACGACCTCCTTGTACCCTATGCCCTGCATGGCGGTGTCATCGGCCGTAAGCCCCTGCTCGAGAAGGCCCCTTACCTCCTCCACGAGCCCCGCCCGCATCATCTCCGCCGCCCTGCGGTCTATCCTATCATACAATGCTTTCCTATCTCTTGTCAAACCTATCAAAATCGCGTCATATTCCTTAACTTTCTCTTGCAGATTCTTAAATTCTCCCACGGGCACGCCCCGCGTCGCACTCTCCAGCGCCCGCACGACCTTCCGCACGTTGTTCGGATGAATGCGCTCCGCCGCAGCCGGGTCCACGGCCCGCAGCCTTTCGTGGAGCGCCGCCGGCCCTTCTCGCGCCGCGATCTCCTCCCAGTCTCTTCGCAAAAGATCATCGTCCGGCTGTTTCTCTGCGGCGAAGTTCATCTCATAGAGCAGGCTGTTCAGGTAGAGCCCCGTCCCCCCGGCGACGACCGGCAGGCGCCCCCGCGCCAGAATCTCCCGGATGGCCGCCCGGGCCAGCTTCTGGTACATCGCGACGGAGAACGGCGTGTGCGGATCGACGACACCGATCAGGTGATGCGGCACCGCGGCGAGCTCCTCGGCGCTGGGTTTGGCGCTGCCGATGTCCAGGCCCCGGTAGAGCTGCATGGAATCGCAGGAGACGATCTCCCCGTCAAAGGCCTTCGCGATGGCGATCGCGATCTCGGTCTTTCCCACGGCCGTAGGGCCGGCCACGACGACGACGCGCCCGCCCATCAGTCGACCCTCTTGAAGAGGCGCTCCAGATCGTAGCGCCGCAGGCGCACGAACGTGGGCCTGCCGTGCGGGCAGCTGAAGGGATTGCGGCAGGCGGACAGGTCCCGAAGCAGCGCCTCCATCTCCGGCATCGAGAGCTTGTCCCCGCCCTTCACGGCCTCCTTGCAGGCCCTGGTGATGAGCTTGCGGACGATCACCCGGTTGCTGAGATCGCGCTGGCCCGCCCCCTCCTCCACGAAGCGGATCGCGAACGTCTCCGCCTCGGTCATGCTCATGCCGTCCGGAATTTCCGTGATCCGGCAGGTGCCCGGGCCGAACGGATCGATGCTGTAGCCCATGCGCCGAAGGGCCGTAAGCCAGGGCGCATCGTCCTCCATACGGGAGAGGGAGACGGGGATGAGCAGCGGCGTCAGGATGGGCTGCCTGACCTTCTCCGCACTGTTATAAGCGGTGAGCAGGCGCTCGTAGAACACGCGCTCGTGGGCGGCATGCTGGTCGATGATGTAGAAGGCATCGCC
>CAZDUM010000035.1:4199-5508 GCA_964508645.1 uncultured Oscillospiraceae bacterium
GCCGCTTTCCTTCCCTTGGCTGTCTCCGCGCCTGCCGCGCCCCGCCGTGCCTGCGCTGCCGGCTCTCCCCGCCGAACCCGTCATTCGTCCGTCTTCACCGACGCCGATGCCGTAGCCGCGCATGCGCTCCGCCAGCAGGCTCGCCCCGCTCGGCATCGCCTCCCCGCTTCCCAGCGCCTGCGCCACCGCCCGCGCGACGAAGTCGGCCACCTCGCCCTCCCGCTCGAACCGCACCTCACGCTTATTGGGATGGATGTTCACGTCGAGGTCCTTCGGGTCCACGTGCAGGAACAGGTAGCAGAGCGGATGCCGCCCCGCGAAGAGCCGTTCCCTGTACCCCTCCATCAGCCCTCGCTCCAGGACCTTGCTCCGCACGACGCGGCCGTTGACGAAGAATAGCTGCCCGCCCGCGTTCGTCAGGCTGAGGTCCGGCGCGGAGATATAGCCCGTCAGATGCAGGGCCCCCTCCTGCGCCTCGACCGCCGTCAGCCTCTCCGTATCGACCTGCGGATAGACGCGGGCGATGACGCCGAGCCGGTTCCCGTCCCCCTTCGTCGCGAAGACGACCTGCCCGCCGCGCAGGGCGCGGAAGCGAATCCGGCTGTAGGCGAGCGCCATCTGCGACAGGAACTCGATGATCAGGCTGCTCTCGGCGGCATCGCTCTTCATAAACTTGAGACGGGCGGGCGTGTGATAAAAGAGATCCGTGACGATGATCGTCGTACCGTCCGGACAGCCGGTCTTTTCCCGTGCCACCACGTTGCCCTCATCGAGGAGGAGCCGGAGGCCGGTCTTGCTCCCGCGGCATTTCGTCAGCAGCTCGACCCGGCTCACCGCCGCGATGGAGGCCAGCGCCTCCCCGCGAAATCCCAGCGTCTCGATGGACGAGAGGTCCGCCTCGGAGCTGATCTTGCTCGTCGCATGGCGCAGAAAGGCCGTCTCCGCCTCCTCCGGCGGGATGCCGCAGCCGTCGTCCGTCACGCGGATATAGGCCTTCCCGCCCTTTCGGATCTCCACGAGGATGGAGGTGGCGCCGGCGTCGATGGCGTTCTCGACCAGCTCCTTGACGATGGAAACCGGCCGGTCCACCACCTCTCCGGCGGCGATCCGGTCGGCCACCTGTTTTTCCAGCACCTTAATCATCGATGGACTCCTTCAGTTCCTCCAGTATCCGTATGGCCTGCGAAGGGGTGACCTCCATCAGGTCCAGCATCTTGAGGCGCTCCACGACGCCGAGCGGCGCGATGTCGAAGAGCGTGACCTGCTGCGTCTCCCCGTCTGTCTTTCCGCGCCTCCTGCGCCCCCTCCC
>CAZDUM010000035.1:5608-9442 GCA_964508645.1 uncultured Oscillospiraceae bacterium
CGCCTCCGATCCCGACGGACGGCGATGCCGGCGCTCTCTCCTCCAGCGTGGACAGATGGTCCTGCGCCCTCGCGAGCACCGATTCCGGCACCCCCGCCAGCCGTGCCACGTGGATGCCGTAGCTGCGGCTCGCCGACCCCTCGATGATCCTGTGCAGAAAGACGATGCTGCCGTTTTCCTCCGCCACATCCACCGTCAGGTTGCGCAGGCCCCTGACCTGTCCCTCCAGCGCCGTCAGCTCGTGATAGTGCGTGGCGAAGAGCGTGCGGATGTGCGTCCGCTCGTTGCACAGAAACTCCACGGCCGCCCACGCGATGGACAGGCCGTCATACGTGCTCGTCCCCCGCCCGATCTCGTCGAGGATGACCAGGCTCCGCGGCCCCGCCGTGTTGAGGATGTAGGCGAGCTCCTGCATCTCCACGAAGAAGGTGGACTGCCCCTGCGAGAGATTGTCCGAGGCCCCGATGCGCGTGAAGATGCGGTCGACCACCCCGATGCGCGCCCGCTCGCAGGGCACGAAACACCCCGCCTGGGCCATCAGCACGATGAGCGCCGTCTGCCGCATGTAGGTGGATTTTCCCGCCATGTTCGGCCCCGTGATCAAAAGCATGCTCGCATCGTCCGCATTGAGCCAGGTATCGTTGCTGATGAACATCCCCTGCCCCGTCATCTGCTCGATGACCGGATGCCGGCCCTTGTAGATTTCAAGCTCCGTGGACTCGTCGATCACCGGCTTCACATACCCCAGCCGCTCGCTGACCTCCGCGAACGCGCAGAGCACATCCAGTGCGGCGATCGCCTCCGAAGTCGCCTGCAGCGCCGCGAGATGCTGCCCGACCTCCTCCCTGAGGGCGCAGAAAAGGTCGTACTCCATCTGGTTGATCTTCGTCTCGGCGTGCAGGACCAGATTCTCCATCTCCTTCAGCTCCGGCGTGATGTACCGCTCCGCATTGGCCAGCGTCTGCTTGCGGATGTAGTCGTCCGGCACCTGGTTCAGAAAGGACTTCGTCACCTCGAGATAGTAGCCGAAGACCCGGTTGTACCCGACCTTCAGATTGCGGATGCCCGTCCGCTGCCGCTCGCTCCCCTCCAGATTCGCGATCCACACCTTGCCGTCCTTGATGGAATCCTTGAGCGCGTCCAGCTCCGCCGCATAGCCGGGCCGGATGAGACCCCCTTCCCGGATGATGAAGGGCGGGTCGTCCACGATGGCACGTCCGATCTTCTCGCACACATCCTCCAGCGGATCGATCGCCGCCTCTATCTCGCCTAAGATCGGCGCATCGGAGGTGCGCACGATGTCCGCCAGCGTACTCTTAAGCTCCGGCAGCACCTCCAGAGAGCTCCGCAGGGCGATCATGTCCTTGCCGTTGGCATTCCCGCAGGCGATCCGGCCCGACAGGCGCGCGAAGTCATAGATTTCCCTAAGATGGACCCTGAGATGGTTTCTGAGCAAAGGATCATCGTACAGCGCTTGCACTCCGTCGAGGCGTTTTCGGATGGCGGCGGCCTGATTGAGGGGCTCCCTCAGCCATCTCCGCATCAGACGGCTCCCCATGGCCGTCAGCGTCCTGTCCAGCACCCCCAGCAGGGAGCCGCTCACCTTCCGCTCGTACAGCGTCTCGGTGATCTCGAGGTTTCGCAGCGTCGCCTTGTCCAGCGCCATGTGCCCGTCGATATCGTAGACCTGCACGCGCAGGATGTTGCGCAGGCTCTGCTTCTGCGTCTCCATGACATAGGAGAACAGCGCGCCGAGCGCCGATACGGCCAGGGGCTTTTCCTCGAGCCCGAGCCCCGCCAGGGATAGCACGTGGAACTGGCTCTTGATGATCTCCGCGCAGGCTTGCGTCGCGAAGAACCCGTCCGGCATGCAGACGGGAAAGGCGCCGGTCACCGCCTGCACCTTTTCCATGGAAAAGATCTGGCTGAAGGTCTCGCTCACGAGGACCTCGCGCGCGTGCAGCTTGACCAGCTCGTTCTGCAGGGTCTCGTAGGGATTCTCACCCCCGTACTGCGTGACGGCGGTCTCGCCGGTCGAGACATCGCAGTAGGCGAGCGCGAAGCTGTCCTCCTCCCAGACGATGGCGGCGAGGTAGTTGTTTTCCTTCTCACGGAGCATCGACTGCTCCGTCAGCGTGCCGGGGGTCACGATGCGGATGACCTCCCGCCTGACGAGACCCTTGGTCAGCTTGGGGTCCTCCATCTGCTCGCAGATGGCCACCTTGTAGCCGCGCTCGACGAGGCGCGCGATGTATCCCTCCGCGGAATGGAAAGGGACTCCGCACATGGGAGCCCTTTCGTCCTGTCCGCAGTTCTTGCCCGTCAGCGTCAGCTCCAGCTCCTTGGAGGCGAGCTTGGCGTCGTCGTAGAACATCTCATAGAAGTCGCCCAGGCGAAAGAAGAGGATGCAATCCCTGTACTTGGCTTTCAGGTCCATATATTGCTGCATCATGGGTGAAATCTTCATCGGCTTGCCCTCTTCTCTCCAACGATGTCTGCCGACCCGATGATTACCGATTCTTGTACGCCTTGATACCTTCCTTGATGATCTCGATGCCGGCCTTCATGTCATCCGCGTTGAGCACATAGGCGATGCGGATATCGGCCTTCCCCACGCCCGGTGTCCCGTAGAACCCGGCAGCCGGCGCGAACATGCAGGTCTCGCCGTCGATATCGAAGTTCTGCAGGAGCCACACCAGGAAATCCTCCGCGTCGTCCACGGGCAGCTTGCAGGTGATGTAGAAGGCGCCCTGCGGCTTCTCGCAGACCAGGCCGTCGATCTCCTTCAGCGCGGCGTAGGAGACATTCCGGCGGTACTCGTACTCCTTCTTGATCTCATCGAAGTAGGACGGGTCCAGGTTGTACAGGGCCGCAGCGCCGACCTGGTCGATGGTTGGGCAGCAGAGCCTGGCCTGGCAGAGTTTCAGGATGTTCTGCATCAGCGCCTTGTTCTTGGAGGCGATGGAGCCGATGCGGGCGCCGCAGGCCGAGAAACGCTTGGAGACGGAGTCCACGATGATGACGTTCTGCGCCGCCTCCTTGACCTCGCCGAAGCTGGTCATCTCCAGGCCGTCGTAGACAAATTCGCGGTAGACCTCATCGGCCACGATGTAGAGGTCGTTCTTGACGGCGATATCGCAGATCATGCGGATCTCCTCCCGCGTCAGGACGCGGCCCGTGGGGTTGCCCGGGTTGACGACGCAGATGGCCCGCGAACGGGGGCTCAGGCATCCCTCGATCTTGGCGCGGTCCGCATAGCGGTAGCCGTCCTCGGCCGTCGTGGGGATCGGCACGATGGAGCCGCCGGCCTGCCCCACGAAGGTGCGGTAGTTGGTGTAGAAGGGCTCGGCCATGATGACCTCATCCCCGCTGTCCAGGATGGCCGTCATGATCATCGTGATGGCCTCGGAGCCCCCGTCGGTGATCAGGATCTCATCCGGTGTGAAATCGAGGCCGATCCGCTTATAGTAGCCGGCCACGGCCTCTCGCAGCTCCGGGATGCCCTCGGAGGGCGCATAGGCCAGCACGTCCTCGTCGAAGTTGCGGACGGCATCGAAGAAGGCCTTCGGCGTCTTGATGTCCGGCTGCCCGATGTTCAGCCCGTAGACCTTCTTGCCCTGCGCCTTGGCCGCGTTGGCATAGACATAGAATTTGCGGATGGGCGAAAGCTCCATCGCCTGAACCTTTTGAGATAGTTGCATGATCTTCACTCCTTTTCTTCGCGTTTCACTTGTGCGTCGGTTTCTTGTCGTCTCTATGATCAAACTGCAGAAAGTGCTTCGTGCGCGGCGTCGACGACGGCGCGGATGGTGGCCTCGAGATCCGGCGGGGGCG
>CAZDUM010000035.1:9542-10727 GCA_964508645.1 uncultured Oscillospiraceae bacterium
AAGGCCAGGAGAAACTCGATATTTCCCTTCGCGCCGGTGATCGGCGAGTAGCTTATGCCCGTGCAGCTGAGGCCCGCCGATACGCCGTAGCCTATGACATCCCGCAGGACCTGTCTGTGGTCCGCCCGCTCCCGCACGATGCCGTGCTTGCCGACGCGCGCCCGCCCGACCTCAAACTGCGGCTTTGCAAGGCAGATGATGCGTCCCCCGGCCTTGAGCCAGGCCGTCGCCACGGGCAGGACGAGGCGCAGGGAGATGAAGGACACGTCGATGCTGATGAGGTCGGCATCCTCCGGCACCTGCTCGCGCGTCAGGTAGCGCACGTTGAGACCTTCCAGGCAGATGACCCGCTCGTCCGTGCGCAGCTTCCAGGCCAGCTGCCCCTTCCCCACGTCGATGGCGTAGACGCGGGCGGCCCCTCGCTGCAGCATGCAGTCCGTGAACCCGCCGGTCGAGGCGCCGATGTCCATGCAGACGCTACCCCGCACGGGAAAAGGCCACAGGTCGAGCGCTTTCTCGAGTTTCAGGCCGCCACGCCCCACGTAGGGCAGGCTCTCCTGCCGTATCTCGATGCAGGCACCTGGGTCCACCTGGTTTCCCGCCTTGTCGCTCAGCCTGCCGTCCACCGTCACATCCCCGGCCATGATCGCGGCTCTGGCGCGCTCCCGGGAGGGGTACAGGCCACGGGAGACGAGCAGGACATCAAGACGCTCCTTCAACGCTGTCCCTGATCCTTTCCGCGATCGCCTCCGCGGACAGCCCATAGGCCTGCCGCAGCTGCGGGATGCTGCCGTGCGGCACGGGCGCGTCCGGCCAGCCGATCGCCAGCACGCGGACATCCGGTCTCGCCTCTCCGGCGGCGAGCGAAAGCCCTGCCCCGAATCCGCCCGTGACGCAGCCATCCTCCAGCGTGACGATGGTGCAGCCCGCCGGCACCTCCATAAGCGCCGCGAGAGGCAAAGGCTTTACCTGGCGCACGCCGAGCACGCCGGCGGACAGGCCCGCCTCCGCGAGGTGGCGCCGCACGGCCAGCGCATCGCGCACCATGGGCCCGACGCCCCAGATGTCGACGCGTCCCGCCGGAAAGAGTCGCACGGCATCGCAGCAGTCCCCGGCCGCATCCGGCGCTGCATCCGCCGCACAAGCCGCATCGGATGCCTTCGGCGCCTCCACTCCTGCGCACGG
>CAZDUM010000035.1:10827-12607 GCA_964508645.1 uncultured Oscillospiraceae bacterium
GCCGCGGCGCATGCACGCCTCTCGCCATCCTCCGGCCAGGCCGCGCCCTTCGGGTAGCGGATGGCGCAGGGCCCGGAAAGCGTCATCGCGTAGCGCATCATCGCCCGCAGCGCCGTCCCGTCCTCCGGCGCGAGCACCGTCATCCCCGGCATCTGCCGCAGATAGGCCAGGTCCAAAAGTCCGTGGTGGGTCTGCCCATCCGCCCCCACGCAGCCCGCCCGGTCCACGAGGAACAGCACGGGCAGATTTTGCAGGCAGACATCCTCCAGGATCTGATCGTAGGCGCGCTGCAGGAAGGAGGAGTAGATGGCGACCAACGGCCGATAGCCCTCCTTCGCCAGCCCCGCCGCGAACGTCACCGCGTGCTGCTCCGCGATGCCCACATCGAAGAACCGCTTCGGGTAGCGCTTCGCGAAACCGCCGAGCCCCGTCCCCTCGCACATGGCCGCCGTGATCGCGACGACCTTCGGGTTCTCCGCCGCCAGTTCGCAGGCCGTCTGCCCCGCGACCGCCGAGAAAGATGGCGCGCCGTCCCTTTTCCTGGGAAGGCCCGTCTCCTTGTCGAACGGCCCGATCCCGTGGAAGCCGGCCGGGTCGAGCTCCGCATTTCGATAGCCCTTGCCCTTCTTGGTGATGACATGCACGAGGGTCGGCTCGTCGAGGCTTCGCGCGCGCTGCAGGACATCCGTCAGGGCGCCGATGTCGTGCCCGTCCACCGGCCCGAAGTAGGTGAAGCCCAGCTCCTCGAACAGGATGCCGCTCGACAGGAGGGAGTATTTCAGGTCGTTCTTCAGATTCGCCAGGGCCTGCTGCACGGGGGCACCGATCAGCGGCAGGGCCCCGACGCGCTCCTTGACGAATCGCTTCGCCGAGAGGTAGCCCCTCGACGTCCTGAGGCGGGTCAGATGCTCGGATATCCCCCCTATATTGGGGGAGATGCTCATGCCGTTGTCGTTCAGGACGACGATGACCTTCGACTTCGAGGCGCCGATGTTGTTGAGCCCCTCGTACGCCTGTCCGCCGGTGAGGGAGCCGTCCCCGATGACGGCGATGACCTCGTAGTCCTCCCCCGCCAGGTCCCGCGCCGCCGCGATCCCGGCCGCCGCGGAGACCGAGACGCTGCTGTGACCCGTGTCGAAGGCGTCGTGCGGGCTCTCCGCCCCCTTCGGGAAGCCGCTCAGTCCGCCGAAGCGGCGAAGGCTGTCCATGTACGGGCCCCGTCCGGTCAAAATCTTGTGGACATAGGACTGATGCCCGACATCCCAGATGATCTTGTCTCTGGGACTGTCGAAGACCCGGTGCAGCGCGATGGTCAGCTCCACGACGCCCAGGTTGGAGGCGAGATGCCCCCCGGTCTCCGAGACCGTATCCAGCAGGAA
Source organism: uncultured Oscillospiraceae bacterium (assembly GCA_964508645.1). Classification (GTDB taxonomy): domain Bacteria; phylum Bacillota; class Clostridia; order Peptostreptococcales; family Anaerovoracaceae; genus RGIG7179. The sequence continues at coordinate 12,207 of CAZDUM010000035.1, forward strand.
GGCCCGGATGGAGGCCGCCAGCCGCTCCGCATCCGTAAGCGACATCTCCTTCAGCGCCGCCGGGCTGTCCGGCAGGCGGTAACGCGCGTAATCCTCTATCATACTCCGTCTCTCACATCTTTGCGGCCACGTATGCGGTCATGCCCCGCCGCCACATCCTGCATACGGCGGGCAGAAGCGCAGCATTCCGCCGCCGGGGAGGCGCATGCGTGCCCTGCGGCCGCATCCATTCTACATACGGGAGGGTGTCCAAATGGTGCTTCGCGGTCGCTCTGCGCCTCCACTTTTGCTCTCAGGGGCGCTGGCGATATGTCTTCCCTCCACTTCGTGGCCACAATCAGGCATCCTCGTGAGGTTGCCGCCCACCTGTCGGCAGCGTGTCCAGGTTTTCAGACGCTCTC
>CAZDUM010000036.1:0-12254 GCA_964508645.1 uncultured Oscillospiraceae bacterium
CAAGCGCTGTTGCAGCCGCAACCGCGCCGGCAGACGCCAGCGGGACATCTCGCACCGGACATGTCCGCGAGGCTCCCTGCATGCAGGTGCTGTCCCCGCGCATGAGGCCGCAGATGCCCGGCGTGCATAGCCACCGTATCAACATGTAGAGTAAAAGAGGTAAGGAGAATGAGAGACGTAGTCATCGTAGCGGCGTGCAGAACGCCCATCGGCGCCCTCGGCGGGCAATTCAAGACCATCACTTCCCTGGACCTGTCCATCCCCGTCATGCAGAACCTCGTCAAACGCGCGGGGATCGATCCGGCCATCATCGAGGATGTCATCTGGGGCTGCAACTACCAGCGCACCTATAAAGAAAACAATCTGGCCCGCGTAGCGGCCGTCAAGGCGGGGCTGCCGGTCACCGTGCCCGGCATCACCATCCACAGGAACTGCACCTCGTCCATGTCCTCCATCCAGATGGGCTATTACCAGATCAGAGCCTGCGAGGCGGACTGCATCATGGCCGGCGGCGCCGACAGCATGAGCACCGCGCCGCACATGGTCTTCGACGCCAGATACGGCAAGAAGTACGGGCACATGGAGCTCAGGGATTCCATGTGGGATTCCCTGACGAATCTGGGAATAGGCCCTGCCATGGGCATCACCGCGGAGAATGTGGCCGACGAATACAATGTGACCCGCGAGGAGATGGACGCCTACGCGCTGCGTTCCCAGCAAAGGGCGGTCGCGGCGATAGATGCCGGCAAGTTCAAGGAGGAGATCGTGCCCGTCACCGTACACGGCAAGAAGGGCGATGTCACCTACGATACCGACGAATACCCGCGGCGGGATGTCACGCTGGAAAAACTCGCGAAGCTGAAGCCGACATTCAAGGAGGACGGCCGGGTGACGGCGGGCAACGCTTCCGGTATGAACGACGCGGCCTCCGGCGTCATCCTCATGGCGGAGGAAAAGGCGAAGGAGCTGGGCGTTCCGATCATGGCGCGCATCGTTTCCGTGGCCACCACCGGTGTGCGGCCCGAGGTCATGGGCATCGGCCCCATCAGCGCGTCGCAAAAGGCGCTCGCCAAGGCGGGTCTGACGATCGAGGATATCGATCTGTTTGAGATCAACGAGGCGTTTGCCTCCCAGTGCATCGCCTGCGCTAAGACGCTGGGCATCGATCAGGAAAAGCTGAACGTCAACGGCAGCGGCATCTCCCTGGGGCATCCGGTCGGTGCCACCGGCAGCCGGCTGGTCATCACCCTCATGTATGAGCTGAAGCGGCGCGGCGGCAGGTATGGCCTGGCCTCCCTGTGCGCGGGCGGCGGCATGGGCTGCACCGTCATCATCGAGATGGCGTAGGACTTCGCAGAGGCCGGCCGGTGGCTCGGCGGCACAGTGCGGTCGTCTGCCCCGGATGCGGCCCAAGGATATGGCAGATGCAGGTCGGGGATATGCGCATGGCGCGATGCCATGTGCATATCCCCGTTTTGTTTGCCTTGTATTTGCCGTGATGCGCGCCCGCGCACGCGAAAGCCGAACAAGCGTCATCCCCTGCCGCCTAAGGTCGTGCAGGGCCCGCAGCCCTCGCGCAGCTCAATTCGCGGCGGGCGGTGCAGCTGGGCCTGCCGGCATCGCTATCTCGGAATCTCCCCGCCGCTGAGCGCCTCGTCGTACACCGCACGGCTGCCGCCGATGAACTTAGGACGCGTGCGCGCGCAGATGAGGATGGCCTCCCCGATCCTGTCCAGGGACAAGCGCACCGGCACCGCCACCTTCTTCAGGTGCATCCCGATGAGCGTGCGCCCGATATCCATGCCGGCATCCGCCGCGATCTCCTCCACGGCGACCGGGCATTCCGCCCGCCGGTAAAACGTGGTGGCGAAGGAACCGCCGGCATGCGGCTGCGGCACGACGTTGACGATGGGCGTGCGCGGCGCCAGCGCCGCCTTCTCCACGATGATGGCGCGGTTCAGGTGCTCGCAGCACTGCGCTGCCAGATAGATGCCTCGCGGCTGCAGGACGGACTGGATTCCCTCATAGACGGCTTCCGCCGCGCGGATGTCGGAGCCCTTGCCGATATGCAGGCCCACGATCTCGCTGGAGCTGCAGCCCACGACCAGAATGTCGCCCGCCCGCAGTTTGGCGATCTCCGTCAGCTCCTCGGCGGCCTGCCTGGCCTGCGCCTGTATCGTCTCATATGTAACTTCCATTTCGATCCCCTTACGTTTCCTGAAGCGCTTTTGTATATGCGCGCCTCGTCCTCTGCCTCGCCTGACCTCGCGCAGCGCGTGCCCTTGCGTGCCTTCGATGCACCTTCGCGCCTGTCGCGTGGGACCTGCTCTTAGAGGCGCCAGCTGTTCAGATATGTCTCCTGGGCCGGCGTCAGGGTGTCGATCTCGATCCCCCAGGCGGCGAGTTTGCGGCGTGCCACCGTCTGGTCGATCTCCTTGGTCACCGGGATGACGGCCTTAGGCAGCTGTCCTCTGTGCTGCAGGATGTACAGGGCGGACAGCGCCTGCACGGCGAAGCTCATGTCCATGATCTCGGCCGGGTGTCCGTCGGCCGCAGCGATGTTGACCAGCCTGCCTTCACCGATCACATTCACCCACCTGCCGTTCGACAGCTTGTAGCCCATGACATTCCTGCGCATCTCCTTCTTTTCCACGCAGGCCTTCTCCAGACCCTCCATATCCACCTCGCAGTTGAAGTGGCCGGCATTGGTCAGGATCGCGCCGTCCTTCATGGTCAGCATGTGCGGTACGGTGATGGTCCAGGCGCATCCCGTGGCCGAGACGAAGATATCGCCCAGCGGTGCGGCCTGCTCCATCTTCATCACCGCGAACCCGTCCATCCGCGCTTCGATCGCCTTGATCGGGTCGATCTCCGTGACGATGACATTGGCGCCCAGCGCCGCGGCCCGCATGGCGATCCCGCGCGAGCACCAGCCGTATCCCACCACGACCACGGTCTTGGCGGCGATGATCAGGTTCGTGTTGCGCATGATGCTGTCCCAGACGGACTGTCCCGTGCCGTACCGGTTGTCGAACAGGTGCTTGCAGTCCGCATCGTTGACCGCCATCATGGGGAAGGGCAGCACGCCCTCGTGCTCCATGGCCTTGAGCCGGATGATGCCGGTCGTGGTCTCCTCGCAGCCGCCCCAGGTATCAGCCATGAGATCCGGACGCCGCTCGCACAGGCAGCTCGTCAGGTCGGCGCCGTCGTCGATGATGATGTTGGGCTTTTGCGAAAGGCATTTCTGGACGAAATAATCGTATTCCTCCGCCGAGGCGCCGTGACGGGCGTATACGGACAGCCCGCTGTCCGCCAGCGCTGCGGCCACATCGTCCTGCGTCGACAGCACATTGCTGCTGCTGATGGCCATGGTGGCGCCGCCCGCCGCCAGCACCTTGCACAGGTAGGCCGTCTTCGCCTCCAGATGCACGGACAGGGAAATCTTCACGCCCTCAAACGGCTTCGTCTCCCGAAATTCGTCCTCCAACCCCCGCAGGACGGGCATGTTGTTGCGCACCCACTCGATCTTCTGATGGCCGGACGGTGCCAGCGCAATATCCTTGACTTCATACTCTTGCATCATGTACCTCCCCATATTGTCATGCATTTTCATACATTTTTCAGCGCCTTCCACGGCATCTGTACCTGTCATCCCGTACCATCCTCGCATGCGCGCCTACCGTCTCGCACGGTGAAAAGCCCGCGCGCCGCATTGGGCCTCTGCCGCACGCCGCGTCACCGTCCGCCGGCATCACGGTCCGCCGCGCCGCCTCGCGTCACGGTGTCCTGCCGCATCAGGGCGGCCAGTTCCTCCGCCATGCGCGTGATCTCCGCCTGGTCGCTCCCCTCCAGCATGATGCGGATGAGGGGCTCCGTGCCGGAGGGACGGATGAGGACACGTCCGTTTCCCGCCAGTTTCGTCTCCATCTCCGCGATGGCATGGGCGATGACGGGGTCTTGCATGTAGGTGGCCTTCCTGTCCGCATCCGCCTCGACATTGACGAGCACCTGCGGGTAGACGGGAATCTCCCGGCTCAGGTCTGCGAGGCGCCTTCCGCTCCGCCGCACGGCCATGAGCAGCTGCAGGGCCGACAGGATGCCGTCGCCGGTGGTGGCATAGGCGCGGAAGATGATATGGCCGGACTGCTCGCCACCCAGCGCGCAGCCCGTCTCCTCCATGCGCTCGAGCACGTGACGGTCGCCCACGGCGGTCACATCGACGGCGATGCCCGCGGCCTCCATGGCCTTGTGAAAGCCGAGGTTGCTCATCACGGTCGCCGTGACCAGGTCACCCGGCAGCTCTCCCCGCGCCTTCAGCGCCTTGGCGCAGATGGCGATGATCTTATCGCCGTCCACGATCCGGCCCTCGTGGTCCACAGCGATGAGCCGATCTCCGTCTCCGTCAAAGGCGAAGCCCGCATCGGCCTTTTCGGCCAGGACCTTGGCCTGCAGGGCCTCCGGATGCGTGGAGCCGCAGTCCTCATTGATATTGAACCCGTCCGGGGCGCAGCCCATGGTATAGACCTCGGCACCCAGCGTCTGGAAGATGGACGGTGCGACGATGCCGGCGGCGCCGTTGGCGCAGTCCAGGACGAGTCGCAGGCCGGACAGCGGTTCGGAGACGGTCTGCAGCAGGGAGGTGATGTAGCGCCGACGGCAGGCGTCGGCCGAGGACTGCCGAATGCCGAAGTCCCCTTCCCTGTCCGGGTGCAGGCGCTGTCCGCTTCCCGCCGGCCGCGGGCGACCCTCCGCATCGACCGCCTCCGCGACCAGTGCCTCGATGGCCGCCTCCAGCCTGTCATCCAACTTGAAACCGTATTCGTTGAAGAATTTCAGTCCGTTATACGGATAGGGGTTGTGCGAGGCGCTGATGACCACGCCCAGATCGGCCCGGTAGGCCTGCGCCAGATAGGCGATGGCCGGCGTGGGAATGACACCCGCCTCGATGACATCGCCGCCCATGGAGAGGATGCCCGCCGTCAGGGCAGCCGTCAGCATATCCCCGGAAATCCGCGTATCGCGCCCGACGACGGCGAGCAGATGCCCCGCCCGTCCTCTCTGCGCCCGCGGGGTCTGCCCTGCGTGCCCGATCGGAGCCCGTCCTCCGGCCGGCTCGGGCGCCGCACCGGCATCCGCGCCCGTCAGATGGCTGTCCGGCGCCGCCGTGCCATTCTCCGCCTGCGCCGCACGCGCATCCGCCTGCAGCACCGCCACGGCTGCCTGCCCGATGTAGAAGGCCAGCTCAGGCGTCAGCGAACGGCCCGCGATACCGCGAATGCCGTCCGTCCCGAAAAGTTTTCCCATATATCCTTTCCTCCCGATCGAGCCGGTTCATCCGGTCCGGCGAAAGTGTGAGGTGCGAAGCGATCCATAGACTTTTTTCTGTGGTACGCCGAGAATCAGCGCATGGAGGTCTGTCTCCACGTAGAGCCGCAGCCAGACAGTCTCTTGAGGTTGCCACCCACTTGCCAGCAGCGCACCCGGGTATTCAGGCGCTCTCGCGCCGGTCACGCGGCTACGGCGCGCTCTCCACCTCGTCAGCCGTGTCCGGCGGTTCCGTCTCGTCCGATCCGCCGCCGCTTGCCTCGCCGTCGCCCGTCTCATCGCCACCCGCCTCCGGCTCCTGGACCTGCGGCACATCGTCCATGCTCTCCTCAGGCCGGCGCTGGATGGTCACCGTCACGCTTTCCGGCTCGATATGCGTGGCCACCAGGTTCAATTCATGGTAGCAGGTCAGCGGCACCGTATACTCGCCCTCCGCCAGGCCGCTCACATCCGCGATGAAGTAGAACGCCCCCTCCTGCAGCGTTTCGTCCTCTTCCTCCTGCGCGATGACGGTCAGCTTCAGCTTCGCATCCGACACGGTGGCCATCAGGTCCTCCGTCAGGCCCTCGATGATGACGGCCTCCTTGCCATAGGTGAACTCCCGCTTCACCAGACCCGTGACCTTGACCTTCGCCTCCAGCGTCAGCGAATTGTCCGCTAGCTCCACGCGATTGGGCAGGATGGGCGTCAACTCGATCGTCGTATCCTCGTAGACCTCCGCGAGATTGATCGGCTCCGTCCAGATCGTGCGGATGCGCTGCAGGTCCACATCCGCGCCCTTGACGGTGATCGTCTGCGGCACGGAGACCGTTCGATTCGCCTGCCCGACCACACCGTCATCATTGATGGGCACCTCCAGCGGCACCGTCTTCTTTTGCAGGAGAACGGCGCTCACCGATACGCTGGAAGGAGAGATGCGCACGTCCTCGACCGCGACACCGTTGGCATTCACCGGCGTCAATTCACAGTTAAACGCCCGAAGTTGCGTCTCAACCCGCGCCACATCCAGGGAAGCCCGCACCTCCGCGATGGACTCCACCAGACTCCTCGCGCCGGTGACCTGTACCTCCGATTTATCGACCTGCATGATATACGGTTCGTTATCGTCATCGGTCGGCCCTGACAGCACCACCCGGACGGGCTTGTCCTCGCTGATCCGTTCCTCGATGACGACGGTCACATACTTGATGCTGGGTGCCAGGGTGAACTGGTTCGGGTCCGGATTGGCGACCTTGACCTCGACCTGATGCTCGCCGGCCGACAGCGACGCCAGATCCACCGTGGCGCGCAGATCTTTTTTCACGACATTCCCGACCTCGCTGCGCGGCATGGTGACGGTGACATCCAGCTCCTCCTGGCTGATGGACGACAGGACGAGGCCATCCTCCGCGAGCGCTGTCTGATTGAGAACGATGATGGGAATCGAGCGGAACGGCACGTCCCGCGGGGGGTTATCCACACCCAGCACATAGACCCAGAGGGCGAAGGCGATGAGCAGCGACAACACCATGTTGACCTTATTGTTTCGCAGCATCCCTGTCCCCCCTTATCTTTTGCGCGACCTTCTTCCAAGGGGTCTGCTTCTCGCCCTCCGGCAGGTAGACGGACCTGAGTATCTGCTCCACGGCCCGGTCATCGAGGAACCTCTCCAGCTGCCCGTTCTGCGCCACAGAAACGGCACCCGTCTCCTCCGAAACGATGATGGAGAGCGCGTCGGAATTTTCCGTAATGCCGATCCCCGCGCGATGCCTGGTCCCTAATTCTTTTGCTAATTCCTTATCCTGGGTCAGCGGCAAAACGCAACCCGCCGCACGCAGCCGATCCCCGCGCACGATGACCGCGCCGTCATGCAGGGGCGACCCTTCGTAAAAGATCGTGCCGATGAGCTGTTCCGACACCTCCGAGTCTATGATCGTGCCCGTCTCTACGATCTCATTGAGCAGCGTGCCCCGTTCGATGACCAGAAGCGCACCCGTCCGGGACTGCGACATGGACTCGATGGCGCGCACGAACTCGGAGACGATGCGACTCGCCTCCTCCCGGTTGATCTTGTTGAATGTGGAGGAAAACTGATTGCCGCCGATATGCTCCAGGCCGCGGCGGATTTCCGGCTGGAAGATGACCACCAGGGCGATGAGGCCAGCTGTCATCACGCCCGACAAAAGCCAATGTAACGAATAGAGGTGTGCCCATTCCGAAATGACGCTGGCGAGCAGGAGGATGACGATGCCCTTGGCCAGGGTCTCCGCCCTGGTCTCGCGGATGAAGCCGAGCAGCTTGTAGACTAAGAAGGCGACGATGAGGATGTCCAGAACATCGGTGAAACCGATACTGGCTAAGATATTTCCGATGATGGTCTCGATACGGGTCTCCATATGCGCCGTCTCACGCCCCTTTCCGCTGCCGGATCCAGCCTTCGGGCTCGTCCTCGGCTGCTTTCTATGGCTGCTTTCTATTCTACTTGATTCGGGGGGCCTTTTCAAGGGGATTGCGAAAAAATCCGGCAGGCGGGCCGGGCGGAGACCCTGAAGACGGTCGTATGGAACATGCTGGGAAACGGCAACTTCACGGCCGGGGAGGCCGGGGAGGTGACGGGCGCAGGGGCGAGCGGCGTGCAGAAAGAGTTACGAAAAAACTTGCATTTCCCCCCTTGCCATCGACGCGTGGGATCGTCTATAATATGTGCGAAAGAAGAGGCTCGTGCGACTGACGGAATGAAGTGGAGCACCACGAAGGAGCAGGAGTTATAGCGAAGGAGTCGACCGTCTGGGCAGTTCTATCAATGGAAAAGGTTAGAACTGCCCTTTTTGTTTTCATGTGGCGGCAGGTGCCGCATGGGCGAAGCGGGGGAAATTTGTGAGGAGGCTTGTATGAGGAAGATCGCGATCATCATGGGCAGCGACAGCGACCTATCCGTGGTGGAAAAGGCCATCGATGTGCTGACGGAACTCGGCGTACCGCATGAGGTACATGTTTTCTCTGCGCACAGGACCCCGCAGGAGACGACGAGTTTCGCGCAGCATGCCAGGGAAAATGGCGTAGGCGTCATCATCGCGGCGGCCGGCAAGGCGGCGCATCTGGCCGGCGTCATGGCGGCGAACTGCACCCTGCCGGTCATCGGCATTCCGGTCAAGTCGTCTGCAGTGGGCGGTTTGGATGCTCTCCTGTCCACGGTGCAGATGCCCAGCGGTGTGCCGGTGGCGACGGTAGCCATCGACGGGGCGGCCAACGCGGCACTCCTGGCCGTTGAGATTTTGGCGGTGGGCGATGAGGATCTGGCGCGGCGGCTGACCGCCTATCGGGAGAAGGCGGCGGAAAAGGTTCTCTCGAAGAACCGGGCTGTCGAGAGCCGGTACAACGGCAGAACCGCCTCGACCGCCGAAGACCAGGAGACGCAGGACATTTACTGAGCGGAGGAGCGCATCATGGAAAAGAGAGAACAACTGTATGAGGGCAAGGCTAAGAAGGTCTTCGCCACGGACGATCCGGCCTACTGCATCGTATCCTACAAGGACGACGCGACCGCGTTCAACGGGTTGAAGAAGGGGACCATCCGCGGCAAAGGGGTGGTCAACAACCGGATGAGCAACTATCTGATGCAGCGTCTGGAGGAGGTCGGGGTGCCGACGCATTTCGTGGAGGAACTGAATGAGCGGGAGACGCTCGTTCGGAAGGTGTCCATCGTGCCGCTGGAGGTCATCATCCGCAATGTGGCGGCGGGCTCCTTTTCCAAGAGGCTGGGGGTGCCGGAGGGAACGGCGCTCGGAACGACCGTCCTGGAATTCTGCTACAAGGATGATGCGCTGGGCGATCCGATGGTCAACGACTATCACATCCTCGCCATGGGGTATGCCACGGCGGAGGAACTCGCTATCATCAAAGAGTTGACCTTTCGCATCAACGATTTCCTCCGGGATTTCTTTGCGGGGATTCATGTGGACCTGATCGATTTCAAGATCGAGTTCGGCAGGCTGCCGGACGGGCAGATCATTCTGGCGGATGAGATTTCGCCCGATACCTGCCGTCTCTGGGACTCTGTCACGCACGAGAAGCTGGACAAGGATCGCTTTCGGCGGGATATGGGCGGCGTGGAGGATGCCTATCAGGAGATGATGCAGCGCATCTTCGGGTAACGCGGGAGGCCGTGCGCTGTGCATGGCGACCCGGCCGGTCTACCGGGTGCCGTGTTGCCGCCCCGCAGCTTGCACCGGCCGGTAGGCCGTGCGCCGGCAGACCGTGTGATGTGACCTCCGTTGCCGGGCCCGCCGTACCGCGTATACGCGTATAGTATGTTGAAGGAAGGAACCTTTACCTATGGGAAATCTGCACGAGGCATGCGGCGTATTCGGCGTCTTCAGCCGTGACACGCAGAATCTGGCGAGCACCTGCTACTACGGCCTGTTCGCCCTGCAGCATCGGGGGCAGGAGAGCTGCGGGATCGTCATCAACGACGACGGGCTCTTTCAGGATTACAGGGACGCCGGCCTGGTCAGCCAGGTGTTCACCGAACCGGTCCTGCGGAGCCTGGGGCAGGGCAACATCGCGGTGGCGCATGTGCGCTACGGCACGACCGGCGCCGGCGGCCGTCTCAACGCGCAGCCCATCGTGGTGAACCACATCAAGGGTCGGCTGGCTCTCGCCCACAACGGGAACCTGACGAACGCCTACGAGCTGCGCTCGGCGCTGGAGCTGGAGGGCTCCATCTTCCACACCACCAGCGACACGGAGGTCATCGCCCATATCATCATCAAGGAGCGCCTGCACAGCGCCTCCATCGAGGAGGCGGTCAGCCGCGCGATGAATCGCCTGCAGGGCGCCTACTCGCTGGTCATCATGTCGCCTTCCAAGCTGATCGCCGTGCGGGACCCGCGGGGGTTTCGCCCCCTGTGCTACGGCCAGCTGCGCAACGGCAGCTATGTGGTCGCCTCGGAGAGCTGCGCCCTGGATGCGGTCGGCGCCACCTTTATCCGGGATATTCTGCCGGGGGAGATTCTGGTCTTTACCAGGGAGGGCGTCATCTCCCGCCGGGAGCACTGCGGGCAGGCGCCTCAGTCCATGTGCGTCTTTGAGTACATCTATTTCTCCCGGCCGGATTCGATCCTCGACGGGTATCCGGTGCACGATGCCCGCCTGCGTGCCGGCATGTTTTTGGCGCAGGCGCACCCGGTGGATGCGGATGTGGTCATCGGTGTGCCGGATTCGGGGCTGGACGCAGCGCTGGGCTATTCCAGGGCCTCCGGCATCCCCTACGGCATCGGCTTCATCAAGAACAAGTACATCGGCCGCACCTTCATCTCCCCGGAGCAGACGGACCGGGAGGACAAGGTCAAGATCAAGCTGAACCCCATCGCGCACACCGTCGCCGGCAAGCGGGTCATCATGGTGGATGATTCCATCGTGCGGGGCACCACCAGCGCGCCGATGATCAAACTTTTGCGGGAGGCCGGTGCCAGGGAGGTCCACATGCGCGTGTCGGCGCCACCTTTTACCGGGCCCTGCTACTACGGGGTGGACATCGACTCCAGGGACCGTCTCATCGCCAACAACCACTCCATCGAGGAGATCTGCCGCATCATCGGCGCGGACAGCCTGGGGTATCTCCGGCTGGAGGATGTCGTGCGACTGGCGGGAGAGGACGGCGGAGAGAGATTTTGCACGGCCTGCTTCAGCGGCATCTACCCTACACCGGTGCCCAGCCACACGAAAAAAGATCGCTTCGAAGGAAAGATTTCGGAGCGCGAGGGTGAGGCGGAAATGGCGGATGGCGGCGAGCCGGGGGAGCGCGGCGCGATATGACGGACGTGGGCGGATGAACCGGCGTATCCGAACGATCGGTCGGGCGAAGCGTTGCGCGGCCGGATGCATGGCGGATGGCGGGGTATGACAGGGATACGGCCGGGTGCAGGACGGGTGGCGAGGTTCGCCGGGGACACGCCGCGGCGGGAAAGGACGAAACGCATCATGCGGAGTGAGAGCGAGAGTTACCGGGCGGCCGGCGTGGACATCACGGCCGGCTATCGTTCGGTGGAACTGATGAAGGCGCATGTGGCCCGGACCAGGACGGGCGGGGAGGTATCCGGAATCGGCGGATTCGGCGGCCTCTTCATGCCGGACCTCGGCGGTCTGAAGGAACCCGTGCTGGTCAGCGGCACGGACGGCGTGGGCACGAAGCTCAAGCTGGCATTTCTCCTGGATCGGCACGACACCGTCGGCATCGACTGCGTGGCCATGTGCGTCAACGACATCATCTGCTGCGGGGCCAAACCCCTGTTTTTCCTGGATTACATCGCCTGCGGCCGGAATGTACCGGAGAGGATCGCGCAGATCGTGGCGGGCGTGGCGGAGGGCTGCGTGCAGGCCGGCGCGTCCCTCATCGGCGGAGAGACGGCGGAGCATCCGGGCCTGATGCCGGAGGAAGAATACGACCTCGCGGGGTTTGCCGTGGGGATCGTGGACAAGGGAAGAATTTTGAACCCTGCCGACATCAGCGCGGGGGATATCATCATCGCCCTGCCCTCCAGCGGCCTGCATTCCAACGGCTTTTCTCTGGTGCGCCGGGTCTTCGATGTGGAGCATGCCGATCTGCGCGCGCCGGTGCCGGAACTCGATGGCGCCTCCCTGGGCGAGGTGCTGCTGACGCCGACCAAGATCTATGTCAAGCCGGTGCTGGCGCTCCTGGAGACGGTGCGCGTCAAGGGCATCTCCCACATCACGGGTGGCGGGTTCTACGAAAACATACCGCGCAGCCTGCCGGCGGGTTTGACGGCTCGCATCGAGAAGGCCACCCTGCGCGTGCCGCCGATATTCGGCCTTCTGATGGAGCGCGGGCACATCCCGGTGCGCGATATGTACAACACCTATAACATGGGGGTCGGCATGACGCTCATCGTCGACCCGTCCGATGTGGAACGCGCGCTGTCCTGCCTGCG
>CAZDUM010000037.1:0-8245 GCA_964508645.1 uncultured Oscillospiraceae bacterium
GCCTCCAGCGCCCAGACCTCCATCTCGCCGAAGCGCTGCCCGCCGAACTGCGCCTTGCCGCCCAGCGGCTGCTGCGTCACCATGGAATAGGGGCCGGTACTGCGGGCGTGGATCTTGTCGTCGACCAGGTGGTGCAGCTTGAGCATGTACATGTAGCCGACGGTGACCGGATTGTCGAAGAATTCGCCGGTCCGTCCGTCCCGCAGGCGCAGCTTGCCCGTGCGCGGATAGCCGCACTCGCCCAGAAGCTCGATGATGTCCTTCTCCGTGGCGCCGTCGAATACCGGTGTGGAGATGTACCAGCCCTTCTTCTTGGCGGCCAGGCCCAGATGCACCTCGAGGACCTGTCCGACGTTCATGCGGGAAGGTACGCCCATCGGATTCAGCATGACCTGCAGCGGCGTGCCGTCGTCGAGGAACGGCATATCCTCCTCCGGCAGGATGCGGGAGATGACGCCTTTGTTGCCGTGGCGACCCGCCATCTTGTCCCCGACATTGATCTTTCTCTTCGTGGCGACATAGCAGCGCACGAGTTTGTTGACGCCGGGCGGCATCTCATCGCCGTTTTCCCGGCAAAAGATCTTCACGTCGACCACGATGCCCGTCTCGCCGTGCGGCACGCGCAGGGAGGTGTCGCGAACCTCTCTGGCCTTCTCCCCGAAGATCGCCCGCAGGAGCCGCTCCTCGGCGGTCAGCTCCGTCTCGCCCTTGGGCGTGACCTTGCCGACCAGGATGTCGGAGGAGTCGACCTCGGCGCCGATGCGCACGATGCCTTCCTCATCGAGGTCCTTGAGGGCATCTTCCCCTACGTTGGGAATGTCGCGCGTGATCTCCTCGGGCCCCAGCTTCGTGTCGCGGGCCTCCGCCTCATACTCCTCGATGTGCAGGGAGGTGAGCACATCATCCATGAGCAGGCGCTCATTCAGGACGATGGCGTCCTCGGAGTTGTAGCCCTCCCAGGTCATGAAGCCGATGAGCAGATTCTTGCCCAGGGCGATCTCGCCCAGGTCCGTGGCCGGGCCGTCGGCGATGACCTCGTCCTTGTCGATGTGCTCGCCGTGGCAGACGATGGCCCGCTGGTTGATGCAGGTGCCCTGGTTGGAGCGCTTGAATTTCAGCAGCTTATATACATCCGTGCCGTTGTCCTCGTCGCGGCGGATGATGATCTTGTCGGCGTCCACATACTCGACGGTCCCGGCGGATTTGGCCAGGACGACCACGCCGGAGTCGCGCGCCGCCTTGTACTCCATGCCGGTGCCGACGATGGGCGCCTCGGAGACGAGCAGCGGAACGGCCTGGCGCTGCATGTTGGAGCCCATCAGGGCGCGGTTGGCGTCGTCGTTCTCCAGGAAGGGGATCATGGCGGTGGCCACGGATACGACCTGCTTGGGGGAGACGTCCATGTAGTCGACCTGATCGCGGGCGACCATGGTGATCTCGCCGTGCTCGCTGCGGGCGGCTACCTTGGCGTTGAGGAAACGGCCCTCGCTGTCGAGGGGCTCATTGGCCTGGGCGATGACCATCATCTCCTCCTCGTCGGCGGTCAGGTAGTGAATCTCGTCGGTGACGATGTGGGTGACCTTGTCCACGCGGCGGTAGGGCGTCTCGATGAAGCCGTACTTGTTGATGACGCCATAGGTGGTCAGGGAGCCGATGAGGCCGATGTTGGGACCTTCGGGCGTCTCGATCGGGCACATCCTGCCGTAGTGGGAGTGATGGACATCGCGCACCTCGAACCCGGCGCGCTCCCTGGAGAGGCCGCCCGGCCCTAAGGCGGACAGGCGCCGCTTGTGCGTCAGCTCCGCCAGCGGATTGTTCTGGTCCATGAACTGGGAGAGCTGGGAGCTGCCGAAGAACTCCTTGATGGCGGCGGTCACCGGGCGGATGTTCATCAGCGCCTGGGGCGTCGTCACATCGATGTCCTGAATGGTCATGCGCTCCTTGACCACCCGCTCCATGCGGGCCAGGCCGATGCGGAACTGGTTCTGCAAGAGCTCACCGACGGTGCGCAGCCGGCGGTTGCCCAGATGGTCGATATCGTCCACATTGCCGATGCCGTAGTTCAGGTTCAGGATGTAGCTGACGGAGGCGACGATGTCCTCGACGATGATGTGCTTGGGGGACAGATCGTGCTTGCGGGCCAGAAGGCGCGCCTTGAGGTCCTCCTCGCCCGTGGCCTGGGACAGAATCTCCATCAGCACGGGGTAGAAGACCTTGTCGGCCACCTTCAGGGTGCTGATGTCGAAGTCCACGTAGTTCTGCAGGGCGACGAAGCGGTTGCCGATGACCTTGGTGATCTGGCCCTCCTTCTCGGGGTCGAGGGCGTAGACCATCACGCTCTCCACGCCGGCGTCCTCGATGCGCATGGCGAGCTGCCGGCTGATCTTGGTGTCCTTCTCCACGAGGATCTCGCCGGTGGCGGGATCGCTCACATCCTCGGCCGCCACGGCACCCGCCAGCCGGTTGGCCAGACCGAGCTTCTTATTATATTTATATCGGCCCACCTTGGCCAGGTCGTAGCGCTTGGGGTCGAAGAAGAGCGAGTTCAGCAGCGACTGGGCGCTCTCCACCGTCGGGGGCTCCGTGGGCCGCAGCTTGCGATAGATTTCCTTTAAGCCTTCCTCGTAGTCGGAGGCCGTGTCCTTCTCCAGCGTCTTGAGCAGGCGGCTGTCCTCGCCGAAGATGTCGATGATCTCCTGGTTTGTCCCCATCCCCAGGGCGCGCAAAAGCGTGGTGACGGGCTGTTTTCTCGTGCGGTCCACGCGCACGGAAATCACCTCGTTGGAGTCGGTCTCATACTCCAGCCAGGCGCCGCGGTTCGGAATGATGGTCGTGGCGAAGAGCTTGTTGCCGGATTTGTCCACGGACATCTCGTAGTAGGGGCCGGGGGAGCGGACGAGCTGGGTGACGACGACGCGCTCCGCGCCGTTGTAGATGAAGGTGCCCTTCTCGGTCATCAGGGGAAAATCGCCCATGAAGACCTCCTGCTCCTTGACCTCGCCGGTTTCCTTGTTGATGAGGCGCACCTTAACCTTCAGGGGGGCTGCATAGGTGGCATCGCGGTCCTTGCACTCCTCCTGGTCGTACTTGGGCGTGTCCGAGAGAGAATAATCGATGAACTCCAGTGCCAGGTTGTCGGCATAATCCCGGATCGGGGAGATGTCCTCGAAGACCTCGCGCAGTCCCTCCTGGACGAACCAGTTATAGGAATCCGTTTGGAGCTCGATCAGGTTTGGCATCTCGCAGACTTCGTTGATCTTGGCGAATGACATCCGCTGCTTTCTACCGACTTGGATGGGCTTTGGCATCTCTATCACTCCTTACACTTTCAAGAAACTACTCTACATGGCAGTCTAATATTATACAGCTCCCGTGTCAAATGCGCAAGAAAAACTTTCGCGCCCGGCGAAAGTTTTTTCTGGGATTTTTGGAATTTTATGTGAGATACCGTGGGGAGGGGATTGCAGGAGGTTTCTAGGGGATTTTACAGCCAGCACCCGGTGGCACCGCTACCTGGCTGTTCCTTTTCCGTCTATAAAGCGCACGGCCGTCCCGTAGGCGAGCGTCCCCGCGGCGCCCTGAACCGGGGCGGAGCCGTTAAAACGCACGCAGATGATGGCGTCCGCGCCCATCGCCTCCGCCTCGGCTATCATGCGCTCGGTCGCAATCTCCCTGGCTTCCGCCAGCATCTTGGTGTAGCCCGTGATCTCGCCGCCCATCATGCCCTTCACGCTCGACATGACATCTCTGCCGAGATTCTTGGAATTTACCACGGAGCCCTTGACCAGGCCCAGCGCTTCGATCTCACGGCCCGGCACGTAATCCAGTGTCAATAGCAGCATGTCGTCCTCCTGTTCTCCGCCGGTTCAGCCCGGCATTTGGTTCGGTCGCGGCCCGGTGTTAGTCCGGCTGCGGCCCAGCCTCGGTCCACTCTTGGCACGCTGTCTGTCCAGCGGCAGCGCGGTATCCGCCCGGCGCCGACCGGTCGCGATACAGTTACGGTTCGGCGTCGGTCCGGTTTGGCCCGGCCTTGGCCCGGCTACAGCGGCGATGACCTTTTCCGCCCTTTCCGCCGTGCCGGTCGAAAAAACGCCGGGAAAGAGGGAGCGTTGCTGCCTTCTCTCTCCGGCGTTCGTCTCACCGTGCGCGAGGCACGGCGCTTTTACTCCGGTCCACCGACCTGCCGCCCTGCCTATTTCAGCACGACCGTGGCACCGGCTTCCTCCAGCGTCTTCTTGATGTTCTCGGCTTCGGCCTTCTCCACACCTTCCTTGATGTTGGACGGTGCGCCGTCGACCAGGGCCTTGGCTTCCTTCAGGCCCAGACCGGTCAGCTCGCGGACGGCCTTGATGACCTTGATCTTCTCCGGACCGATGGAGTCCAGAACGGCGGTGAACTCGGTCTGCTCCTCGACCTCAGCCTCGACGGCGGGGCCGGCGACGGCGACCGGGGCAGCGGCGGAAACGCCAAATTCCTCTTCACAGGCCTTGACGAGCTCGTTCAGCTCCAGGACGGTCATATTCTTGATGGCTTCGATGATCTGTTCGATATTCATTTCCTTCTCCTTTACATCGTTTACATCGATGATGACATCTATGATGTGCTATGATGCGCCCCCGTCTCGTACGGAGGTGCCTGGCGGGTCTGCCGCAGGACGTCCCCGGCAATCCCCGCAGTGCGGTTTACCTCATCCTCTCTCAGGCCTCCGGTGCGGCGGCTTCCTGTGCGGGTGCCTCCGGTGTGGCAGCCTCCGCCACCTCGGCGGTCTCCGCCGGTGCAGCCGCAGCCGCATCTGCGCCCGCCGCGGCCTTCGCGTCGGCGATCGCCTGGAAGGTGCGCACGGCCTTGCCGAGCGGCGACTGGATGCTGCCCATGAACTTGGCGATGAGGACATCGCGGGACGGGATATCGGCGATGGCCTGGATCCCCTTTTCGTCGAAATAGGTTCCCTCGACGACGCCGGCCTTAAAGGCCATCTTCTTGTAGTCCTTGATGATCTCGTTCAGGATGCGGGCCGGTGCCGTGGCATCCTCGGTGCTGATGGCCAGCGCGCTCGGTCCATCCAGGACCTGCGCCAGGCCGCTGTAGACGGTGCCGTCGATGGCGCGCTTGATCAGCGTGTTCTTGTATACGGTGTAGTCTACGTTCGCCTCGCGCAGCTTCTTGCGCATGGCGTCCGCCTGGGCCACGGTGATGCCCATGTAGTCGATGACGACCGCGGACTGGGCGTTCTCCAGCTTGCCCTTGATCTCATCGATGATGGCTTGCTTCTGTTTCTGTGCTTCTACTGACATCTGACGATTGTCTCCTTTCTTGCGCCGACGCGCCGGTTCGGAGCCGGCACCCCCGCGCAGGATGCAGTCCGGTACGCCACAAAAAATCCGTCCTGCCCGCGTGCGGCATGGTTGCCACCGACAGACAGGACAAGACCGATCTTTTATCTTGTACCTCGGCGGGATATTAAGCTCTCGCACCCGCTGTCTTCGGTGATGTTTTCGTATTCGGGATGTTTAGAACTGGATCAGCGCCGGATTCACCTTCACGCCCGGTCCCATCGTCGAGGAGACGGTGACGCTCCGCAGGTACTGGCCCTTGGCGGCGGCAGGTCTTGCCTTCACGATGGCCTCGAGCAGGGCGTTGAAGTTCTCCAAAAGCTTTTCGGGTCCGAAGGACACCTTGCCGATGGGGGTGTGAATGATGTTGGTCTTGTCGAGCCTGTACTCGACTTTACCGGCTTTGATCTCCTGCAGCGCCTTGGCGATGTCCATGGTGACCGTGCCGGACTTGGGGTTCGGCATCAGGCCCTTCGGACCAAGGATGCGGCCCAGTCTGCCGACGACGCCCATCATATCCGGGGTCGCGACGACCACGTCGAAATCAAACCAGTTCTCCTGCTGGATCTTCTGCGCCATCTCCTCCGCGCCGACATAGTCCGCGCCGGCCTCCTCGGCCTCCTGCGCCTTCGGTCCCTTGGCAAATACGAGCACCTTCTTGGTCTTACCGGTTCCGTTAGGCAGCACGATGGCACCCCTGACCTGCTGGTCCGCGTGACGGCCATCGACACCCAGCTTGATGTGGACCTCTACGGTCTCATCGAACTTGGCGCTGGCCACGTCCACGACGGTTTTCAATGCTTCCTGCGCATCATGCAGGCTCGCCTTGTCGTATTTCGTCAAGGCCTCTCTGTACTTTTTGCCTCTCTTCGGCATCTCTTACCTCCTCGTGGTACAAACGACAATGCCTGTCTCCCACCGTTTCCTATCCTTCGACCACGATGCCCATGCTGCGGGCCGTACCCTTGATCATGGCCGTTGCCGCCTCCAGACTGGCGGCGTTCAAATCCGGCATCTTCGTCTTGGCGATCTCCTCCACCTGCGCATTGGTCAGGGTGGCGACCTTCTTCTTGTTGGGTTCCCCGGATGCGGCGGTCAGGCCGGCCGCTTTTTTCAGCAAAACAGCGGCGGGCGGGGTTTTGGTGACGAACGTGAAGCTGCGGTCCGAATAGACCGTGATGACGACCGGAATCACCATGCCCGGCTGGTCCTGCGTCCTGGCGTTAAACTGCTTGCAGAAGTCCATGATGTTGACGCCCTTTTGCCCCAGCGCCGGTCCTACCGGTGGTGCGGGCGTCGCATTGCCGGCTGCGATCTGCAGCTTGATGTACCCCTCGACTTTTTTCGCCATGTACTGCTCCTCCTTTCCTCCTGGATTGTAGATCTTTTGCCGGTTACCCGATAAAAGTCCTGCGCGCATGCCGCGACGGCTCTCAGCGGGGTTCGGCTTCGGCACGGCACTGCGGCCTGCCGTATCTAAAAGCTCTCGCTTCTAAATCTTGTCCACCTGCGTAAATTCCAGCTCCACCGGCGTTTCCCGCCCGAACATGGATACGCGCACCCGCAGGACCTGCTTCTCGCTGTTGATCTCGTCCACGGTGCCCATGAAGCCTTCAAACGGCCCGCTTATGACCTTCACCGTCTCGCCCGGCTTCACATCCAGTTCGATGTGAATCTTCTCGATGCCCATGCGGGCCACTTCCTCGTCGGTCAGCGGGATGGGGTCGGAGCCGTGTCCCACGAATCCCGTCACGCCCTGCGTGTTGCGCACCAGATACCAGGACTCGTTGGTGACGATCATCTTGATGATGACATAGCCGGGGAACATCTTGCGCGTCTTGATACGGCGCTGGCCGTCCTTGACCTCGATCCTGTCCTCCGTGGGCACGACCACCTCGAGGATCAGGTCCTGCATGCCGCGGTTCTCGACCATCTTCTCGATGTTGACCTTGACCTTGTTCTCATGGCCGGAATAGGTGTGTACCACGTACCACCTCGCCTGGCCGTCACCGCGCACGCCTTCCCCGATCAGGGGGGAGACGGTCGTCATGGGCCTGCTGTTTTCTGCCTCTGCCATACCGCGCCCCCGCCTATGATAGCGTGATGTTCAGCACATGCTGTAAGGCAGCCAGTACGCCCGTATCGATGAGCCAGAAACCCAGTGCAAAGACCGCGCACGTCGCGATCACGACGACGGTGTAGGAAAGGGTGTCCTTCCTCGAAGGCCAGATGACCTTCTTCATCTCGTTGCGCACGCCCCTGAAGTACTCCCGGATGCCGCCTCTCTTCTTTCCTTCCTTTGCCATGTTACGCTCTCCTTATCCCCTATTTCGTCTCTCTGTGCAGGGTCTGCTTCCTGCAAAATCTGCAGTATTTCTGCATTTCAAGCCGGTCGGGATCGTTCTTCTTGTTCTTCATGGTGTTGTAGTTTCTCTGCTTGCACTCGGTGCAGGCCAGCGTCACCTTCACTCGCATGTGGGGCCTCCTTTGCTCTCGCTTGATTTCACTCAAAATTCAGAGCCGATTGGAAAGCTCTGACGATTTCACTTGATAAAATAGCCAGACTATTGTACAGCAGGCGTCTGTCAATGTCAACAGGAATTTACTGCCATAAATGTTAATGTCTGCGTTGGGGCACGGTCGTCGTGCGGATGCCGTGTCGGCGGGTTGGTCGTTTTGCTCAGCGTGACAGAGTGCGGGGTTGCGTGGGACGCGTGCGGGCGCGCGGCGGCGGGTGTCGCCGGGCATTCGGGCACAGCAAAATCCGACACGCTCAGCGTAAGGGTATGCGACCGGTGCGGTTCCCGGCGAGGCGGCACGGCGCCCCATCCGTACAGCATGCGGGGTATCGGGCCGGCACATCGGCCGGGCGCTGCGAAACTGCGGGTCATGTCAGCGCGGTGCGGGATTGC
>CAZDUM010000037.1:8345-10903 GCA_964508645.1 uncultured Oscillospiraceae bacterium
CTGTGCGACCTCGCCGCGCTACAGGAACTGCGGGTCATCCGGCCCCAGCGGCTCCGCCTGCAGGCCCTGATACGCCTCCCCCGCCTTGTCGTCTCCCGCCTGGGGCACCATGGCATAGACGCCCTCCGATGCGGCCAGCAGGACATTCTCCCGGTCGAGCAGCTGCCCGCGCACATACCAGCGGCGGCCCTCCCGCCGCACCACCTCGCCGATGGCGCAGACGGGCTGCCCCACGGGGATGGGCTGTAGGAAATGCACCGTCATCTCCGCCGTGACGAACGGAGAGAGCATCGCCTCCTCGCTTCTGTGGATGGCGCGTCCCATCACCTCGTCCAGCACCGCGCTGATATAGCCACCGTGCATCATGTGCCCGTGCCCCTCGTGGAGCCTGGTGGGGGTGAAGCGCGTGATGACGCCGCCCCGCTCCATCTCATAAAAGACGCAGTGCAGCGACCCGGGATTCTCCGTGCCGCAGACGATGCTGTACCGGGAGGATGGATGCTTGGCGATGAGTCGCGCCGGCTCTCGTTCGATGATGGTCTTCTTCATACGGTTTCCTTCGCGTCCTTCTATTTCATTTATTTACGCATGTACGCGCCGTCCTGCGCTGCCGGCCTCCTCGCGAGAGTGTCTAGCAGGTGCTTCGCGGACGGCCCGCGTCCCTACGCCCGCCTACTCGTCGTTCATCACGCGGGTGATCATGTCCGTCGTCATGGCGATCTGCTCGTGGTCCTGATCCACCACCGAGGCCACGGCCCCCAGCGCGTAGCAGAGTTTGGCATCCGGCCTGCCCTTGAGGGCGGTCTTTTGGATGTCCCAATCCGGCATGTCGTCGAGCTGCATCTTGACCAGCGACTTCATCTCCTTCTCGCTGAAGTTGGTCTCCAGATTGTCGCGGACGGCGTTCAGGATGTCCGTGTAGGAGGTGAGGATGGCGGTGCTGCCGGTGGCCTTCTTGATGATGGCCTCCAGGATGATCTGCTGGTTCTCGTTGCGGCGCATATCGCCGTCCGACCAGGAGGCGCGCTCCCGGCAGTAGGCCAGCGCCATGCGTCCGTCGAGCGCATTGTAACCCTGGGCGAACGAGATGCCGCTCAGGTCCTGCATCTTATGCGTCGTGAAAGCGTAGGGCGAATCGATCTCGATGCCGCCCATGGCGTCCACCAGATTGATGACCGTGCTGTAATTCACCTTCACATAGTAGTTGATATTGATGCCCATCATCTGCTCCACGGCGGCGATGGTCTCCTCGATGCCGTAGATGCCCGTGTGCGTCAGCTTGTCCGAGGCCTGCTTATCAGGCAGGTACACGTAGTAATCGCGCGGGATGGAGGTGATGAGTACCTCGTGGCTCTTTGGATTCACGGTGACGATCATGTTCACATCGGAGCGGGACTGGTTGGCGATGCTGCCCTGGATATCCAGACCGCTGATGTAGACATTGAACGGCTCCCTCGTCACATTGACCGCCTTGACCGTGTTCTTTTGCGACACCGTCAGCGTGACCTTCTTCAAGATCTCGGTCCTTTCCTGCAGATCCGGCACGCTGTCCAGCAGAATGTCGTAACGGGATTTGCTCAGAAAGACAGCGTCATACGGCTGAAACTCCGCGAGTCCCGTGGCCTCATCCGTCACATTAAGGCCACCGGCGAACAGGCCGTCCAGCAGGGTCTGCAGATCGCTCACATAACGGTATTCCACCGGCACATCCCTGCTGAGCATATCCTTGGCCTGCGTGTAGTTCTCGTCGTAGGCTTCTACCTGCTGCCCGCTCTCGTCCGTCCTGCCGTTGATATAGGTGCCCACGCCCTTGCCGGCAAGCTGCGCCACATCGGTGTAGCCGGCGTCGCTGCGCACGAGCACATAATAGTCGACCGTGATCTCGTGCCTCTCCTCCCCGTGGTGGATGATGGAGATGTCCCCGAGAAAGTCATCGGTGGCGCTCAAGTAGTAGGCGCCCAGTCCGAAGCCGGCGATGAGGACAACCGCAAAGATCGACGCAACCATCTTGCGCCTGCGTATGCCATACCGGCTGTACATGACAGGCACGATGAACAGCGTGATGACGACCAGCACGCCGATCAGGATATACAGGTACTTGTTCGGTATGACGTTCAGATGGACTATGGCAAACAGGAATGCGACGAGCGCTATGACATAGATGACGGCCAGCACGCGGTAGCCGCCGTTCTTCCGCTTGGCGGCCTTTTGCCGCTTTTCTTCCTCTCTTCGTGCCTCACGGCGTTCGCTTCTCATGCGAAAAATCCCCCCTGCATCTGCAAAAATTCCACGCCTCCCCTTTTAGGCGTGCATCGCGGCAATACCCCTTTCCCGCGACGTCCGGTTCCCATTGTATCATACCGGGCAGGGTCTTTCAAGGAAAAACATGCGTGCGAGGGGTGTGTCCGCGAGCAGGGGTGCGGGGGTGCGGGGCCGTACGGTCCGCGGGGGGTACGGGGTACGGGGTGCGGGGGCGCGCGGTTGAAAGGCGCCCGGCGAGCATGGGGTGCGGGCTCACCGGCGAGTGAAGGGTACGAGGCGTGCGACGCGGCCGTGCG
>CAZDUM010000037.1:11003-12114 GCA_964508645.1 uncultured Oscillospiraceae bacterium
GGCGCAGACCGCAAGGAGGTACGACCATGAACCAAAAGGCCATCATAGCCATGAGCGGCGGCGTGGATTCCAGCGTCGCAGCCTACCTGATGCTGCAGCGCGGCTTCACCTGCATCGGTGCGACCATGAAACTCTTTTACAACGAAGATGTCGACAGGCCCCGCGAAGACACCTGCTGCTCCCTGGAGGACGTCGAGGACGCCCGGAGCGTGGCTCGCGCCCTGCACATGCCCTACTATGTATTCAACTTCTCATCCCAGTTCCGCGAAAAGGTGATGGACCGCTTCGTGGCCGCCTACGAGCGCGGCGCGACGCCGAACCCCTGCATCGACTGCAACCGCTATCTCAAATTCGGCCGCCTCTATCGCCGCGCGCAGGAATTGGGCTACGACTATGTGGCGACCGGCCACTATGCGCGCATCACGCAGGACCCGCGGAGCGGGCGTTATCTCCTCCAAAAGGCGGTCGACCCGGACAAGGACCAGAGCTATGTGCTGTACGCCATGACGCAGGAGCAGCTCGCGCACACGATCTTCCCCTTGGGTTCTTTGCAAAAGTCGACGGTGCGGGCGATTGCGGAGAGGCAGGGGTTTGTGAACGCGCGAAAGCATGAGAGTCAGGACATCTGCTTCGTGCCGGACGGCCGCTACGCGGATTTTATCGAGCGGTATGCCGCGCACGCCTACCCGCCCGGTGATTTCGTCGATACCGCGGGCCATGTCCTCGGCCGCCATCAGGGGATCATCCGCTACACCATCGGCCAGCGAAAGGGGCTCGGCATCTCCGCGCCGGCCCCGCTCTACGTGCTGCGCATCGACCCTGTCCAGAATACCGTGACGCTCGGGACGGACGAGGAGCTGTACAGCCGGGCCCTGACCGCGACGGACATCAACCTGATCTCGGTGCCGGCCATCGAAGGGACGATGCGGCTGCAGGCCAGGATTCGTTATCGTCAGCCGGCGCAGTGGGCATGCGTGACGCAGCCCGACGCGGATACGCTTCGCGTCTGTTTCGATGCGCCGCAGCGGGCCATCACGCCGGGGCAGGCTGTCGTCCTGTACGACGGCGATACCGTGGTCGGCGGCGGCACGATCGCAGCCCGGTAGGAGCG
>CAZDUM010000038.1:0-2451 GCA_964508645.1 uncultured Oscillospiraceae bacterium
GCCGCCGGCCGCCGTCCGTGGTGAAAAAATCAAAAATTAAGACAAAAATGATTGCATAGTGGGTGGAAGTGGTGTATAGTGGGTTATAGATTTCCAAGTCGCCGCGGGGGAAATTTTCTCGCGGTGCAGGCTGCCGTCGGCGGCCACAGATTTCTAAATCCACACGGGAGATGCGCGACCTATGTTCATGGGCACCACCTACAACTCCATAGATGAGAAGAACCGTTTCATCGTACCCGCCAGGATGCGCAGCGAATTAGGGGCTCGCTGCGTGCTGACGAGGGGGTTGGATGTGTGCCTGTACATTTACCCGATGGGCGACTGGCAGAGCCAGATGGAGAAGGCAGCCGCGCTGCCGGAATCCGATCCCAAGGTCAGGGCTTTTATCCGGCACTTCTTCGGCAACGCCGTGGAGTGCGAGCTGGACAAACAGGGCCGCATCGTGATCCCGCAGGATCTAAAGGGGTATGCGAAGATAAATCGGGAGTTGGTCACCATGGGCGCCATGTCGAAGATCGAGATATGGAGTCGGGAAGTCTGGGACGCGCCTGACAATGCGGGCAAGCTCGACACCGCCTCCTTTGCTGATGCGCTGCTGGAGTACCACTTCTAACGGGGAGCGGGCGTCATGGGCTATCATCATGTGCCTGTCCTCCTCAAGCCGGTCATCGAGGGCCTGGCCATCCGGCCGGACGGCGTCTATCTGGACGGGACTCTCGGTGGCGGCGGTCACAGTGACAGTATTTGCCGGCTGCTGGACGGACGGGGCGTTTTGATCGGGATCGACAGGGATCAGGACGCCCTTGCGGCAGCTCGTGCGCGTTTGGATGCGTACCCGTGTACCAAGCATTTCATCCATGACAACTTCGCCAATGCCAAGGCGGTGCTCGCCACGTTGGGCATCTCCGGCCTGGACGGTGTTTTGCTGGACCTGGGGGTGTCCTCCTACCAGCTCGACGATCCGACGCGCGGCTTCAGCTACATGCAGGATGCGCCGCTGGATATGCGGATGGACAGGGAGGCGTCTCTTTCCGCCTACGATGTGGTGAACGGGTACGGAGAAAAGGAGTTAAGGGACGTCATCTCCTCGTACGGTGAGGAGAGATGGGCGGCGCGCATCGCTTCGTTCGTAGCAAAAGAGCGGGAGAAGGGACCGATCGAAACCACCGGACAGCTCGTGGATGTCATCAAGGCGGCGATTCCGGCCAAGGCGAGGCGGGAGGGACCGCACCCGGCGAAGCGGACATTTCAGGCGATCCGCATCGAGGTCAACCAGGAGCTGGGCCTGCTGCGACAGGCGGTGGAGGACCTGTGCGATCTCCTCGTGCCGGGCGGGCGGCTGTGCGTCATCACCTTTCACTCCCTGGAGGACCGCATCGTCAAGGAGGTCATCGCCAGGCGCGTCGATCCCTGCATCTGCCCGAAGGACCTGCCGGTGTGCGTCTGCGGGCTGCGGGCCGATATGCGCAAGGTGACCGGAAAACCCATCACGCCGGACCCCGTCGAGGTGGAGGAAAACCCACGCGCCCGGAGCGCGAAGCTGCGCGTGGCGGAGAAGATCGAACCGCGCGAGGGGTAGGATCGCGCGAGGACCCGTGCGGCATCCTGTCGCATGCGGACAGAGCCGAGCGGCAGCAACGGCATCGAGGAAGGAATCGAAGGACAGATGGCAAGCAGCGAGAGGGCCTATGTTTATACGGCGGAGGATGATAGGGAGCAGACGATACGGATCGACTATCGTCTGAGCGACAGCTATCAGGCATACCGCATGGCCGTGGCCCGTGAGATGCAGAGGGAGCAGGCGCACGAGCCTGCGCACCGCGTGAAGCGGAGCCGGGAGCGCCCGGCCCGGCGGACGGAACCGGACGTGCCGCAGCGCCGCCCGGCGACGCCGTATTCGGTGCCGCAACCGGTGCCGAAGGCCAAGCCGCATGCCCAGCCGGCACCGGGGCAGACCCTGCTCGTGTCGGAACTGCGGCAGATCATCGTGGCTGCCGTGTGCATCGCCGTGCTGCTCATCGGCCTTTTGATTCTGAACGCCTACGCCGTCAACGTGCAGTGCAACATCAACGCGCTGACGAAGTCCAACCGGGCCCTGCAGGACGAGATCGACCAGTTGAACATGCAGATAGACGGCAGCACCAGCATCTCGCAGGTGGAGGCCTACGCGATGGACAAGCTCAACATGCACTATCCCACAAACGGTCAGAACATCTACATATCCGAGGATGCCAAGCTGCCGGAAAACTTCGCATACCAGCTGAAAAAGCGGGCCTATGCGGATGAGAGCGGCAAGAAGTCCGACGATGCTGGCGCCTCGCAGAGCAAGAACAAGAAAAAGTAGCGGAGGCCGCAGGAAGATATCGCGCCAGGCGGCGCGGCCGGCACACACCGGCACGGCATGGCGGCGCGGCCGGGGTCTGACACCGTGTAGCGATTCGTCGGTACGGC
>CAZDUM010000038.1:2551-4597 GCA_964508645.1 uncultured Oscillospiraceae bacterium
GGCCTGACACGCCGCCGATTCATGGGAGACAGGATGAAGACACCCGTCACAGTCAAGCAGAAGAAGCGCATCGTCATCGGCTTTACGCTTCTCTCCATATTGTTGGTAGGTCTGACGGTTCGCGTGGGCTGGCTGCAGATCGTGCGCGGGGACGAGCTCTCCAAGCTCGCGCAGCAGCAGCAGACCCAGGACGTGGCCGTCGCCGCCAAGCGCGGCATCATCTACGACCGAAACGGCAAGGAGCTGGCGTCGAGCATCACCTGCTATACGGTATTTGCCAGGCCCGCCCAGATCGCCGAGATCGACGAGCTGGACGGCAAGAAGGTGACGACGGAGGAGATCGCCGACATGCTGGCGGAGGCCATGGGCAAGGACGCGGAGGATGTCCTCGCCGCCATCACCACCGAGCAGGCGCTGGTGCGCGTGGCCCAGAACCTCGAAAAGGAGAAGGCGCAGGCCGTCCGCGAACTGGGCATCAGCGGCATCGAGGTGACGGAGGACACGCGCCGCTACTATTCGCTCGGCACCTATGCCTCGCAGCTTTTGGGCAGCGTCACCATCGACAATACGGGCCGTTCCGGCCTGGAGCTGCAGTATGACCAGTACCTGAGCGGCGTCGCCGGCCGCTGGGTTCGCAACATCGATGTCAACGGCAACGAACTCATCGACGGCGCGGAGACCTACTACGAGGCGCAGGACGGACAGAACATCGTGCTCACCATCGACGAGGCCATCCAGCACTATGCCGAGAAGGCCATCGAGGCCGCCATGAAGACGACCAAGGCGAAGCGCATCATGTGCCTCATCATGGACCCGGACACCGGCGAGGTGCTGGCCAACGCCGTGACGCCCGGCTTCGATCCGAACGATCCGACCTACCCGACCACGGCCACGAAGAAGCAGAAGAAGGCGTTCGAGAAGATGAGCGCCGAGGAGCAGACGAAATACCTGTTCCAGCTGTGGCGCAATCCCATCGTCTCCGACACCTACGAGCCTGGCTCCACATTTAAGCTCATCACGGTATCCTCCGCGCTGGAGAGCCGGGTCATCAAGCCCACGGACACCTTCGCCTGCAACGGGGGCGTCAATATCGCCGGCACGGTGCTGCACTGCTGGAGCAACGTGAATCACGGGGTACAGACGGTGAAGGAGGCTGTCGGCAACTCCTGCAATCCGGCCCACGCGCAGATCGCCACGAAGATGGGCAAGACCATCTTTTACAAATACCTCGATCTCTTCGGCATCACCGGCACGACGGGCGTGGACTATCCGGGCGAGACCGGCGCCATCATGTACAGGCTCGAGGATGTGGGCCCGGTGGAACTCGCCACCATGGGCTACGGGCAGAGCATTTCCGTCACCCCCATCCAGTTGCTCACCGCCATCAACGCCATCGGCAACGGCGGCAACCTCATGCAGCCGCACTATGTGAAGGCCATCACGGACAGCGAGGGCAAGACCGTGGAGACCGTACAGCCGACGATCATCCGCCAGGTGCTCTCCTCCAAGACCGCCGCGGACGTGCGGGATATGATGGAATACGTCGTCGCGGAAGGCGGCGGCGGCACGGCCAAGATCGAAGGCTACCGCGTGGGCGGCAAGACCGGTACGGCGAACAAGGTCGATGTGGGAAGCGGACAGTACGGCGACGACTACTATTCCTCCTTCCTTGGCATGGCGCCCATGGACGACCCGCAGGTCTCCATCCTTCTCATCGTGGACAGCCCGCAGGGTGCCTACTACGGCTCGCAGGTGGCGGCGCCCGTCGCCAGGGATATTCTGGAGGATGTGCTGCGCTATCTCGATGTGGAACCTGTCTATACCAAGGAGGAGCAGGCGGCCATCAGCGGCAACTATTCCATCGTGCCCGACGTGGTCAACAAGCCGTTCAGCGAGGCCGTCGGGATGATCCGGGGCGCCGCGCTCAAGTACAGCCGGCCCGACAGCGCCAAGAGCGACGACAGCTTCATCGTGAAGGCGCAGTATCCCAAGGCCGGCACCAAGGTGAAGCGGAAGTCGATCGTCTACGTGTATAACGAGTAGAGG
>CAZDUM010000038.1:4697-11664 GCA_964508645.1 uncultured Oscillospiraceae bacterium
CATTCGCCTAAGGGGAAGATGCGCCGCGTACGCAGAAGGGGCGGGCGCGCGAGAAGGCGAATGAACCGGCGCGGTGCCGGGCGGAGCCGGCGATGAGGTAGATGAGGCAGGAGGATAGATCGGATGAAAGCATTGACCATAGGGGAGATCGTGCAGGCCGTGCGAGGCCGTCTTTTGGCGGGAAACACCGAGGCCGTCGTCACCGGGGTCCACAGCGACTCCAGGGAGGTCGGGCCACAGGACATGTTCTGCGCCGTGCAGGGCGAACATGTCGACGGGCATGACTTCATTCCGGAGGTTCTGGAGAGAGGCTGCCGCACGCTGCTCATCTTTCGGCAGGAAAAGGCGCCGGACCGGCAGATGCTGGCCCAGGCGGGCCTGGCGGCGGACGACGTCAATGTCATCCTGGTGGCGGACGTGGTCGACGCGCTGCAGGATCTCGCCCGCTACTATCTGTCCCTTTTGCACCTGAAGCGCAAGATCGCCGTCACCGGCAGCGTCGGCAAGACGAGCACGCGGGACATGCTGTACGCCATCGCCTCCACGAAGTACAGGACCGCCAAGAACATCCGCAACTTCAACAACGTGCTGGGCCTTCCCATGGCGATCCTGGCGTTCCCGGAGGATGCGGAGGTCGCGGTCATCGAGATGGGCATGATGGAACTCGGAGAGATTCACCGCCTCGTGGACATCGTGCGGCCCGATGTCGCCATCATCACCAACATCGGTGTCTCGCACATCATGTTCATCGGGAGCCGGGAGGGCATCCTGCAGGCGAAGCTGGAGGTGACGGATTTCTTCGGCCCGGACTCCGTGCTCATCGTCAACCAGAGCTGCGACCTGCTGGCGCGTCAGTATGTGGAGGGAAACTACCGGCTGGTCACCGTGGGGCTCGACGGTAAGAGCGACTACATCGTCTCCAATGTCCGCGACTACGGGGACGAGGGCATCAAGTTCACATTGGACCGTCACCACAGGCAGTACGAGGTGGAGCTACCGATTCCGGGCGCGCACAACGCGCTCAACGCCACGCTCGCCATCGCCGCCGGCGAGACCATCGGCGTGGACCTCGCCTCGGCCATCGAGGGGCTGAAGCACACGGAACTTTCGGCGCGGCGCCTGAATATCCGCGGCCGGAACGGCATCAAGGTCATCGACGATACCTACAATGCAGGGCCGGAGTCCATGCGCTCCGCCATCAACACGCTTCTCGCCACGAAGGGGCTGCGCAAGGTGGCCATCCTGGGTGACATGCGGGAGCTGGGGGACGAGAGCGAACGCTGCCACCGGGAACTGGGCGCCTATGTGGGAGAGCGGGGCGTGGACCTTCTGGTCGCCGTGGGCCCGGACTGCCGCTACCTGGTGGAGGAGGCCAGGGTGGGGCTCGGAGATGAGCGGATTCTCTACTTCCCGACCAAGGAGGATCTGGTGCCGCATCTCAGCGAGATCGTGCGGGCCGGCGATGTGGTGCTCGTCAAGGCCTCCAACGCCACCAATCTCGGCGACATTCCCAGGATGCTGCTGCAGTAGCCGCCGCGGGTGAGAGCGGTGGATGATAGAGGAGAGACTGTTCCATGAACACACCGACCGTATTTGCCGGCGTACCCGGCGGGACCGAGACGCTGATACGCTATGGACTCGTGCTGCTGCTCGCCTTCCTGCTGACGGCGATCCTGACGGGCCGGCTCATCCCCCTGATGCACAGGAAGCAGTTCCAGCAGTACGAGCGGGAACTCGGGCCGGAGACGCACAAGAAGAAGACGGGGACGCCCAGCATGGGCGGCATCGCCATCATCATCGGCGTGGCCGTCGCGCTTCCCTTCGGCCTGCTCTGCACGCGCCCGCTGGGGCTTGCCATGCCGGCGGACGTGGGGAGCTGGGTGCGCGTGCTCTCCCCGCTGGTCGTCATGGTCGCCTTCGGTCTGATCGGTTTTCTGGATGACTACGAGAAGGCCATCAAGAAGAACAATCTGGGCCTGAATCCCAAGCAGAAGCTGCTGCTGCAGCTCATCGTGTCGCTGGCCTTCGCGCTGCTGGCGGCCAGGTACTCGATGTCTGGCGAGGCCGGAGAGAGCAGCACGGCCATCTGGATTCCGGGCTTCGATGTGAGGTTGGAGCTCGGGTGGCTGTATGTGCCGTTCGTCGTCTTCGTCATGGTCGCGATGAGCAACGCGGTGAACCTGACCGACGGACTGGACGGACTGGCATCCGGAGTCACGGCCATCGTATCCTGCACCATGGCGCTGATCGCGGCGCTCCTCGGATGCGGCAGCGAGGGGATGCTGTTCGCCGCCGTGGTCGGTGCCTGCCTGGGATTCCTGATCTACAACCGCAATCCAGCCAGGATCTTCATGGGGGATACGGGCTCCATGGCGCTGGGCGGCGCGCTGGCGGCCTGCGCGGTGATGATGAAGGCGGAGTTTCTCCTGGCGATCGCGGGCTTCATCTACGTGCTGGAGGCCCTGTCCGTCATCATACAGGTGGTCTGCTTCAAGGCCACGGGCAAGCGGGTGTTTCGCATGGCGCCGCTGCACCATCACTTCGAGCTGGGCGGCATGAGCGAGCGCAAGGTCGTGCTCGGCTTCTGGATCGCGACGCTGGTCTTCTGCCTGCTAGCGGGCCTGACCCTGCTGCCGGTCCTGTCCCGCTGAGGGCGTGACGTCGCGCAGCCCCGTGGAGCCGCGGGGCCGGCGGGACCGCGGTGCCCGCAAAAAATTTGAAAGGAGGAGCGGAATATGGGAATAGAGTCGGATAGAGAACACGGAAATTTGCAGAACATCAAGGGAAAGCGCGTCCTGGTGGTCGGACTGGGCCGGTCCGGCATCGCGGCCCTGCAGGCCATGGTCAAGCTCGGCGCCATCGTCAGCGTGCAGGACAGCAAGGACCCCCATGCCTTCAACGGGCAGCTCCTCAATTTCCTGAGGAGCACGATGGGCGACGCGCTCACCCTGTACCTGGGGGAGGAACCCGATGACGCGACGCTCGCGCAGTTCGACATGCTCATCCTCAGCCCCGGCGTCAGTCCGGAGCTGCCTTTTATTCAGCGCGCGCAGGCGCTGGGGGCGGAGATCGTGGGCGAACTGGAGATCGCCTTTCGCATCGGCCGCGGCCATTTCGTGGCCATCACGGGGACGAACGGCAAGACGACCACCACGACGCTGACCGGGGAGATGTTCCGCAACGCCGGCCGCACCACGCATGTGGTGGGGAACATCGGCGTGGCCGTCATCTCCAAGGCGCTGGATGCGGACGAGGACGACTGGCTCGTCACGGAGACCAGCAGCTTCCAGCTGCAGACCACCCGCTACTTCAAACCGGTCATCTCCGCCATCCTCAACCTGACGCCGGACCATCTGGACCGCCACCACACCATGGAGGCGTACGGCGCGGCCAAGGCGCGCATCTTCGCCAACCAGGATGCGGCCGGCTACTGCATCGTCAATTACGATGACAAGGCGTGCTGGGATCTGGTGAAGGGCTGCCGCGCCAAGGTGGTGCCCTTCAGTCGCAGGGAAGTTCTGCCCTTCGGCGCATTTCTGTCGGACGGCAAACTCGCCCTGCGGGATGAGAACGGCCGGCTTGTCACCTTTTGCGGGGCGGAGGAACTGACCATCATCGGCGACCACAACATCGAGAACGCGCTGGCGGCAGCGGCCATGGCCTACTTCGCGGGAATCGAGCCGGCGGTCATCAGCAAGACGCTTCGGGGATTTCAGGGCGTGCCGCATCGCATCGAATTCAGCGGGGAGATCGACGGCGTGCGCTACTATAACGACTCGAAGGGGACGAATGTGGATGCGACCATCACGGCGCTCAAGGCCGTCGGTGAGAATGTCATCCTGATCGCGGGCGGTGACGGCAAGTCGCAGGATTTCAGCCCGCTCGTTCCCTACATCCAGACCTGCGTCAAGCACATGATCCTGCTCGGCCGCGACGGACCGAAGATCGCGGAGGTGGCGCAGAAGGCCGGATTTACGGCCATTTCCTACGGCAAGGACATGGGCGAATGTGTGAAGAAGGCGCATGACATGGCGGTCTCCGGCGATACGGTGCTGCTCTCGCCGGCCTGCGCGAGCTGGGACATGTATGACAATTTCGAGCAGAGAGGCGATCACTTCAAGGCGTGCGTCGCGCAGTTAGGCGGCTGGTAGCGTGCGGGGGCGTCCGCGCGGGGAGGAAGGCGAAAGGATATGAGCGAAAGTGGGAGACGGTCCGCGAGGGCCGGCATCGAGAGGAGTGAGCGGGCGACCGGCGACCTGATCCTGCTGGGTCTTACGGCCATCCTGGTCATCTTCGGGACGGTCATGATCTTCAGCGCCAGCTACTATACATCCATCGCCGAGAGCGGCGATCCGTACACGTATCTGCGGCGCCAGCTCGTGTGGGTGGCCATCGGGATCCTGTGCATGTGGTTCTGCTACAAGGTGGACTACCATGTGTGGGGCAAACTGTATATGGTCGCGATGCTGGTGGGTCTCGTCCTTCTGGCCCTCATCTTCACGCCGCTGGGCATCCGCGAGGCCGGCGCGAGTCGGTGGCTGGGCATCCCGAACGTGCCCTTCACCATCATGCCGGGGGAATGCGCCAAGATCGCCATCATCATCTTCGTGGCGGGCTACCTGGATAGAAACCCGCGCCTCGTCAACAAGATCCGGGGCATTCTGCCCATCCTGGTGGTGACCGTCCTGTACTTCGGCCTGATCATGAAGCAGCCCAACATGTCGACCGCCATGACGCTGGCCATCATCGTCGGCGGCATGTTGGTGGTGGCGGGCCTGCGCGTGCTGCCGATCCTCACGCTCGCCATCCTGGGCGTGGGCGGCGGTCTTTTGCTGATCTTCTCCGATACGAGCGGATACCGATACGGCCGGTTCCTGAGCTTCCTCGATCCCTTCGAGGACGCGCTGGGCAACGGCTGGCAGGTCGTGCAATCCCTGCTGGCGCTGGGAACCGGCGGTCTGTACGGGCAGGGCCTCGGCAACAGCATCGAGAAGAACCTCTATCTGTCGGAATCCATGAACGACTTCATCCTGCCGATCATCGGCGAGGAGCTGGGATTCATAGGCATCCTGGCGCTGATGGCCGTGTACATCTGCTTCGTCTGGCGCGGCTGCCATGTGGCCATCAATGCCCCTGATTTTCTGGGCATGATGCTCTCCGCCGGCGTGACCATCATGATCGGCGTGCAGACCGCCCTCAACGTCGCGGTCGTCACCTCCTCGATGCCGCCGACCGGCATCATCCTGCCGTTCATCAGCTTCGGGGGGAACGCGCTCATCCTGTTCATGGGGGCGGTGGGGATCATGCTGAATGTGTCCAAGCAGTCCAACCAGGCGAGGCTGGCCGAGCAGCGCGCCCTAGCGGTCAGCACCGGGCAGGGCGGTGACCGCCTGCCCGCGTAGAGGTAGGGCGCGCGGGGGAGTGCGCGGGAGAACGCCTGCACGTGCGGTGCGCGGGGGCGCGTCGGCGTCCCATCCAAATCGAGGTTGGCGCGAGGCAGCCATGAGATGATTTTCGGGCACTTCCGGGACGGGCGGCGCTGCGGGGCCGGGGAGGACCCGCGGCGCAGGTGACGAGGCGCGGACACGGAGCGAAGGAGGACCCATGCGGGCGATTATGACCGGCGGCGGCACGGGGGGCCATATCTACCCGGCCCTGGCCATCGCGGACAAGATCAGGGAGATGGAGCCGGACGCCGAGATCCTGTATATCGGCAACGAGGACGGCCTGGAAAAGGAGATCGTCACGCGGGCCGGCTACCCGCTGGAACTGGTCTCGGCGCGCTGGCTGGATCGCGAGCACATCACGGAACTGATCAAGACCGGCGTCGGCGTGATGAAGGGCGAGAGGCAGTCCCTGCACATCATCAGGCGCTTCCAACCTGATGTCGTCATCGGCACCGGCGGCTATGTGTGCGTGCCTGTCCTGCTGGCGGCCAGGCGGGAGAGCGTGGACATCTACCTGCACGAGCAGAACGCCTATCCGGGCGTCGCCAACCGCGCGCTGGAACGCTATGCGAAACACATTTTCCTGGGGTTCTCGGCGGCCCGTCCGTACTTCCATGACCAGGAAAAGCTGGTCGATGCGGGCAACCCGGTGCGTCGATCTTTTTTCACGCTCACGAGGGAGGAGGCGCGGCGGGCGCTCGGTCTGCCAGACGATGCCTTCATCGTCCTGTCCTTCGGCGGCAGCCTGGGTGCCGAGCGGCTGAACGAGGCGGTCTTTTCTCTCATGGAGACGCTGCACGGGCGACGGGACATCCTTCTGATCTTCGGCACGGGCAAGTGGTACTACGAGTCGATCCTCGAGCGGGCGACGCAAAAGGGTCTCTACCCGGACGCGCGCGTGCTGATCAAGGATTATATCGATCCGATGGAACAGTATCTGACGGCCTGCGACATGGTCATCAGCCGGGCGGGGGCGCTCTCCGTGGCGGAGACGACCGTCTGCGGCAAACCGGCCGTCTTCGTGCCCTCGCCCAATGTCACCGGCAACCACCAGTACTACAACGCGAAGGCGATCGCGGACCAGGGCGGTGCCATCCTCTTAGAGGACAGCGAACTGAGCGGGGAGGCGCTCGCGCAGCACGTCCTGCGCCTGGCGGGGGACCCCGCGCTGCTGAAGGATATGAGCGAGAGGAGCCGGGCCTGTGCGCCGGACCGCGCGCTCGACATCATCTATGAGACCATCCGGCGGGACCGGGTGGAAGAGGCCGCTGGGCGGAAGGACGGCGGAAAGGACTGAGGGCGCGGAGAGGCCGCAACCGGGGAGATGCCGTTGCCCCTGCACAGTGCCTGCAGCCTGCACGCCGTGCACCCCTGGCGCAGACGTGCTTTTTTGCGTGCTCGGAAAAATATTTTGTTGCAATCCGATAAAAAAGGTGCTTTAATTTAATTGTGCGGGGTTTTTACAGCCCCAGGCACATCCGGTTATTATACGGAACCGTATCCGGGACCGTCATTATAAT